>JBBRCD010000218.1:0-5156 GCA_038205245.1 Burkholderiales bacterium | reverse complement strand
GGGTCGGTTACTCCGCTGCACCCTCGTCCCGCATCGCACTCACCATCAATGCTCCACGCCCGCATTGGTGGCGCGGCGCAGCCCTGATTCAAACCGGACCGATGACATGCCTCGACGCGCACGTCTCAGTATCGCGGGGGTTCCCTGGCACATCGTCCAGCGGGGCAACAACCGCAGTGCATGCTTTCATGCAGTCGATGACTATCGGCGCTACCTTTGTCTGCTCGCCGGGATTGCGCCGCATTTCGGCTGCTCAGTCCACGCCTACGTCCTGATGACGAACCATGTGCATCTGCTGCTGACACCCGCAGAGCACGACAGCGCCGCGCTCATGATGAAGCATCTGGGGCAGCGGTACACCCACCATGTCAATTTGAGCTATCAGCGAACCGGCTCACTCTGGGAAGGCAGATTCCGCTCATGCCTCATTCAGACCGAGCGCTACTTCTTCGCCTGCCAGCGTTACATCGAGTTGAACCCGGTCCGGGCGGGGATGGTGCTTCATCCTTCTGACTACCGCTGGTCGAGCTTTCGCGCCAACGCTGATGGGGTCGCTGACCCCTTGCTCGTGCCACACCCGCAGTATCTCGCGCTCGGGCGCGAACCCCAGGCGCGGCGCACCGCGTATCGCGCCCTGTTCGAAGACCATCTCGAGAATCCTGTGGTCGATCGGATACGCGACGCGACCAGGCAAAACATCGCACTCGGCGATGAACGCTTCGCGCGAATGGTTGACCGGGTAATGCGGCAGCGCCTTGGGGACAGACCCTGAGGGTCCGTCCCCGCCCCTACCTCGGCCTTGGGGACAGACCCTCGGGGTCCGTCCCCGCCCTAGATCCCACCCGCCACCACGAACAACCCGATCACGCAGGCAAATCCCGCCACCCACACCACCGACCGCGCCGCAGGCTTGTCGGCCAGGTACAAGCCCACATAGACCACCCGCAGTGTGACGAAGGCCACAGCCAGGGCGTCGATGCGTCCCTGCGTGGCCCCGGCAAGGTGGGCAATAATGACTCCGGCGGCGAACGGCGGGAAGCTTTCGAACAGGTTGAGATGGGCCCAGTAAGCCCGCTTTCGGAATCCCTCGCCCTGCTCGAGCTGGGGGCGGGGTGCTGAATTGTCATAGTCCTTGCGGTACTTCGCCACCCCGACCGTCAGATAGGGCAACATCGCGCAGGCAAGCACCATCCAGTAGGCTACGGTCACCGTGTCATCCTCCTTCACCGCCCAGCGCATTCAATGCAGCGCCGGGGATCGAAACTGAAAAGGGGACAGACCCCTTTTCAAAAAGGGGTCTGTCCCCAACCCACCACCCCGGCGCCGATCATGACAGACAAAATCAGCAAAACCGATGAACAGTGGCGCGCCCAGTTGAGCGCGGAGCAGTTCCAGGTCACCCGCAAGCATGGCACCGAGCGCGCGTTCACCGGCCAGTACTGGGACAGCAAGGACGCGGGCACCTACCGTTGCATCTGCTGCGACCACCCGCTGTTCGATGCCTCGACCAAGTTCGACTCCGGCACCGGCTGGCCGAGCTTCTGGCAACCGCTCGCGCCCGACTCGGTTGCCACCGAAACCGACAACGGCTTCTTCATGCGCCGAACCGAGGTGCTGTGTTCGAAGTGCGATGCCCATCTTGGCCATGTGTTCGAGGACGGCCCCAAGCCCACCGGACTGCGCTACTGCATGAATTCGGCCTCGCTGAGGCTGGAGAAGAAGCCGGCCTGACCCCGATGCGTACCCGACTGAAATCGGCCGCGCGGGAGATCATCGCCGCGTTCGAGGCCTCCGGCATCCCACCCGGCAACAAGATCACGCCATTGAACCTGGTGGACGCGCTCGACGTCTTCTTCGACGACTGCGAGCGCATCGACCGCGAGTACGGTCCGACCGCCGAGGTGCTGGCCGAAGACGTCAACGCCATCTCGGACCAGATCTTCGAGTGCCTGCATGACCTGGGCAACTGGGCCGACAAATTCAAGCTGCGCAACGCCCGCATCTCGGTGATCGACATCTCGCTGGAAGTCGCCCAGTGGTGCATGCGCCACCGCGGGCAGTTGCGCCAGATCGGCCCAGTGGTGGCCGCGCTGGCCAACCGAGCGAACCTGGCCGGGAGCCTGGACGCCTGTATCGCCCTGTCCGACGCCTACGAGTCGGTGATCGTCAATGTCGCCAACCGATTGCAGGCCGACCACCTCTCCAAGGACCCGCTGCGTCCCTGGCGCCAGCTGCTGATCAACGCGGCCATCGTGTCCACCCGATCGCGCAACCTGAAGAAGATGGAGCGCGCATACAAGCGGCTGGAAGCGCACCTGCCCTCGGAATGCGCAGCCTTCTTCCAGCAGGCCGCGCACCAGGTCGCCGGGCTGGGGTTCTCGGCTGAAGCCCGCGGAATGGTCCAGGCACGGCACGCAAAATGGACAGCGCGCAGCCGAGCCTAGATAATCCGGGTCATGAAGTTGCTGTTCGACCTGTTCCCGGTCATCCTTTTCTTCGTCGCCTACAAGGTGGCCGGTGTGTACACCGCCACCGCGGTGGCTGTCGTCGCGAGCTTCCTGCAGATCGGCTGGCTAAGGCTGAAAGTCCGCAAGATCGAACCCGCACTCTGGCTGAGCCTGGTGGTGATCGTAGTGTTCGGCGGCGCGACCCTTTTCCTGCATGACGAAATGTTTATCAAGTGGAAGCCGACCGTGCTCTATGTGTTTTTCGCCGTCGGGATGATCAGCGCCGAGCGCCTGTTCGGCAAAAACCCGATGCGCGCCCTGATGGGCAGCCAGATTTCGCTCACCGATGCCCTCTGGCGCCGGCTCACTCTGGCCTGGGCCGGGTTTTTCGCCGGCCTGGCCGTGCTTAATCTCTATGTCGCTCAGCACTTCTCGACCGATGCCTGGGTCAACTTCAAGCTTTTCGGCGTGACCGGACTGCTGCTCGCCTTCGTATTCGTGCAGGCCCTGTTCCTGGCGCGTCACGCCGATACCGAGGTCGCCCCCGGAATACAGCCTCCAGCACCCGCACCCGCGGCCGGAAAGGACATGCCCTGATGTCGACCGTCAACGACCTGGACCCCCAGGACCCCCAGGACCTGGACACGCTGATACGTGCCCGCCTGCAAACGCTCGCCCCTGAGTCGATCCAGATCGACAACGAAAGCGCGCTCCACGCAGGTCACCCCGGGGCAGCTTCCGGCGGCGGCCACTACCGGCTGGCGATCACCAGCGCCGCCTTCGCTGGTCGCTCGAGGATAGAACGCCACCGGCTGATCCATGCCAGGCTGGGCGATCTGATGTCACACCGTATTCATGCGCTCGCCATCGCCGCGCGTGCGCCCGGCGAACCTGATTCGGCCGGGGCTATATCCGCAGCCACAAAAAAGTAAACCAGTTATTCATTCAAGGGAGCCGAAAAATGAAACCGATCAATCTCAGCCGCTTTGGTCTGCCGGTCGTGCTGCTAGCCGGAGGCCTGCTCGCCAGCGGCGCCGCCCTGCCCCAGGCCAAGGCGCAGAACGCCGGCACCGCGGCGCGGGTCAACGGGGTGGCGATCCCGCAAAGCCGGGTCGACCTGTTGATGAAGCAGCAGGCCGCCCGCGGCGCGCCGGACAACCCCGAGATGCGCACCCGGGTACGGGAAGAACTGATCAGCATGGAAGCGGTCTCGCAGGAAGCTGCCAGGCGCGGCTTCGACAAGAATCCTGAGGTACAGGTCCAACTCGAACTCGCCCGCCAGAACATTCTCGCCCAGGCCTTCATCGCCGAGTACATCGCGAAGAACCCGGTGAGCGAGGCGACACTCAAGGCCGAGTACGACAAGATCCGTAGCGGGCTGGGCGACCGTGAGTACAAGGTGCGCCACATTCTGGTCAAGAGCGAGGCCGAGGCGAAAGACCTTCTCGCCCAGATCGCGGCCAAGAAGACCACCTTCGAGAAGGCGGCCGCCGAGCGCTCGGAAGACACCGGATCGAAGACCCGCGGCGGCGAACTCGACTGGACGCCCCCAGCCAGCCTGGTCAAGCCGTTCGCCGAGGCGATGGTCAAGCTGAAGAAGGGGCAGACCACCAGCGCGCCGGTACAGTCGCAGTTTGGATGGCACATCATCCGGCTCGACGACGAGCGCGCCCTCACCCCGCCGCCTTACGAAGAAGTCAAGCAGCAACTCTCCCAGCGCTTCCAGCAGCAGACCATCGAGAAGGCGATCGGCGAAGTGCGGGCGAAGGCCAAGGTCGAGTAGCAGCAAGGGGACGGAACCGGAGGGTCAGTCTCCAGACCCCGACTCCGAGGGGACGGACCCTCAGGGTCCATCCCCATTCCACCCGCTCCCCCGCGCAACGTGTCCGAGAACGCCTGAGGGGACAGACCCTCCGGGTCTGTCCCCGTTGTCCGTTTCGCGCAGAAAACTGCCTGTCCATTAGTCCGAAAGGACTAATCCGACCCGCGACAAGCGAGGAAACTTCACGGATTCCGTAGCACTGTGGGGTACCCTTCCTGAAGGGGATGGTGCGCGCTGACACGACAAGACCGTCGGCCATGCGCGCGCTGAACGGGGGCAAGATCATGCGCAGGACAAAGCGGTTTCCGAGATTGTTGCCGGTGGTGGCAGCCATTGCGATTGCGTTTCCGCAGATGGGGAACGCGGCAGCGATCTTCTGGGATGCTGCGGCAGGCTCCAGCCTTTGGCACACCCCTGTCGCCAACTGGGTCGGCGGTGTTGTTCCCGGCGCAGCCGACGATGCGACGATAAACATCGCTGGCACCAACACGATCACCTACTCGGCCTTGGCAGGTACACGCACCGTAGGTTCGTTGACGATCACTGGGACCAATACGCTGGCAATCACCGGTGGATCGCTGACGATCACCAATGCGTCGTCGGTACAGGCACTCCAACTCAGCGGCGGTACGCTCATCGGCGCGACCACGCTGAATGTCGGGGGCCTTCTGACCTGGACCTCCGGTACGCTATCCGGTGCTGGCACGATCAATCTCAACGGCGGACTGAACCTGTCGGGCGACTCGGTCAAGGACCTGACTGGCGGGCGCACCCTGAATGTGACCGCTGGCCAGATCGCCACCTGGAGCGGCAATACGCTCGACGGCGGCGGCCGCATGCGCACCGGCGGTGGCGCCATCATCAACAACGCTGGCATCTGGAACGAC
>JBBRCD010000217.1:0-5253 GCA_038205245.1 Burkholderiales bacterium | reverse complement strand
TCGGGATCATCCACGCCGTAAACGAAATTCCACCAGCGCGCGGCGCGCGCCTGACGCAGCAGGGTGGGCGTCAGCACCCGCTGGTCCCATACCAGAGTGCGCAGCCACTTCGATTCGGCATGACTGGCAAGCAGCGCGGGCAAGTCTGCGGGCGCATGGGCAAGCACCAGGCCCGCCGGCACTGGCGCGGCCCGCGCGCACTGCACGACCAGGTCATGGCGAAACGAGGTGACGATCATCCTGCGGGTGGTGGCGAACGCGTTGAGCGACTGCAGCACGACACCGATCGCCGCCGGCGCCTTGATCTCGATGTTCCAGATCGGCTTGGGAAACCTGAGCAGCGCATCGGTCAGCGACGGAATCTCGTGCCCCGCCAGCCGCGCGATCTCCTGGCGCGGCAGGTCGGCGATCTTCCGCCCTTTCAGCGTCTCGTCATGGAACAGCACCGGCACGCCGTCGCCGGACAGCCGGACATCGGTCTCGATGCCATCGACGCCCAGCCGCACCGCGGCGTCGAACGCCTGCAGTGTGTTCTCTGGAAACACGACGTGATGACCGCGATGGGCGAAAACCAGCATGCAGGGCGGGAGAGATCGGTCTGGGGCTGTTCCGGGACTGGTCCGGGGCCGTTCCGGAAAGGATTCGGGCCGGTTTCGGGGCGGTTTCGGCACCGGACTAAGCATCGCTTGGCGGAAAAGCGCCCGCCCGCACCTCAAGCCGTGCGCAAAAGCGCTAAAACCGCCATTAAGTCCGTAAAATACCGGGTTCGGTCAGCGCGCGCCAAGGATGCCGGTCGAACGGCGTGTCCAACCTGCTCGGCGGCGACAGCGACCGCCCGAATCGTAACCAGAACGTCAACCCGACTCGCAGCCCGACCCGCAGCCAGACTCGCAAACAGACCGGCAGCCAGACCGGCAACCCCATTTTGGCTACACCCCCTACATGGAGCGAAATGAGCGACTACACCCGATACGCGGCATTCAAGGGCCGCATGCTGATCTTGGGATTCGGCAGCATCGGACAGGGATCGCTTCCCTTGTTGATGCGGCATGTGGAAATCGCCCCAGGTCAGATCACCATCGTCACGGCGCACGACAGCGGTCGCGAGATCGCTGCGCGCTATGGCGTCCGATTCATCAACGAGCCGGTCACCCGGGACAATTACCGCACCGTTTACGCCCGCCACCTCGGACGCGGTGACTTCCTGGTCAATGCCTCGGTCGATGTCGGTTCGGTCGACTCGATCGAATGGTGCCAGCAGCATGGCGTGCTGTATCTGGACGCCTGCATCGAGCCCTGGGGTGGTGGTCACACCGACACCTCGATCGACATCGAGCAACGGACCAACTACGCGCACCGTGAGCGGGCACTGGCGCTGCGCAGCGACGACCCGGCGGCCCCCACTGCGATCGTGATGCACGGCGCCAACCCGGGACTGGTCTCGCATTTCGTCAAGCAGGCACTGCTCGAGCTCGCCGCGTTGGACGAACCGTCCGGGGTTTCCGCCGCGCGCCCGGTGCGGCGCGAGGACTGGGCTGCGCTGGCGCAGCGCCTGGGCATCAAGGTGATACAGGTGTCCGAACGCGATCACCAGACCACCGATCGCCGCAAGCAAGCGGACGAGTTCTGCAACACCTGGTCCTCGGACGCGTTCGCTGGCGAGTCGCTGCAGCCGGCCGAGATGGGCTGGGGCACGCACGAGCGCCACTTCCCGCTGGACGGGCGGCGCTTCGACTTCGGCTGCAACAGCAGCATCTTCCTCAACCGCACCGGCTGCACGACCCGAGTGCGCTCATGGGCGCCGCAGGCCGGTCCGTTCCATGGCTACCTGATCTCGCATGGCGAAGCACATTCGTTGACCGACTTTCTCAGCGTGCGTGACGGCGACCGCGTTCAGTACCGGCCCACTTGCTATTACGCCTATCACCCGTGCGACGACGCGGTTGCCTCGCTGGAACAGTTCGTCGAGCGCAGCTACCGGCTGCAACCCCAGCAGCGCCTGCTGCGCGATGAGCTGACTGACGGCACCGACGAGCTGGGCGTGCTGCTGTGCGGTCATGCGCGCGGGGCCTACTGGTACGGGTCGCAGTTGTCGGTGCATGAAGCGCGGCAGCTCTCGCCATACAACAATGCCACCGGCATGCAGGTCAACATCGGGTTCGTCGGCGCGATCATCTGGGCGATCCGCCATCCGAACGCCGGCATCGTCGAGCCGGAGCAGGTCGATGACCGGTTGCTGATGGAGATCGCGCGACCCTATCTCGGCAAGCTTGAGGGCACCTTCACCCAATGGACGCCACTCGAGCACCGGGCGACGTTGTACCCGGAAGATATCGACTGCGCAGACCCCTGGCAGTTCAAGAACTTCCGGATCACCATGTAGCGTCCCGGGTGAGTGTCCCGGGTGAGTGTCCCGGGTGAGTCGACTTTCCCGGTTACGGATGCAACAATCCGTGTCGTTGTTTCTGCCTGTCAGTCCCAGTGGAGCGCGCGGTACACCATGGCCTTCGCACTGTTCTATATCGTTGCGATCATCATTCTGGCCCTTCACTTCACTGGCTGGCTCGCGCGCAACAACCTGGAATGGCTGGTGCTCGTACTGGCGGTCGCGGTGTTCCCGGCGGTTCTCTACCTCTGAGTTCTACCGCTGACCTTTACCGCTGACCTTTACCACTGACCTCCACCACTCCAACTCGCGCCTGGCTCGGTAGCCGACTCAGCGCCCCTGGACCGGAAACTTCGGGTCGGTGAACCCGGGTGTGGAGGGGTGGCCGGGTTTCACATGACGATCGATCAGCGCCTCGTCCTCGATGCTCCACTTGTAGTCCAGGGCTGCGAGGTAATCGCTCCAGTGTTCGAGGGTGCGCGGCCCGGCCAGCACCGAGGACACGAAGCGGTTGGCGAGCACCCAGTTGACGGCAAACTGCGAAGCGTTGATGCCGCGGGTCGCGGCATGCGCGACCACCTGCTGCGCGATCTCGACTGACTCCGGCCGGTACTCGGTCTGCATGATGCGGGCATCGTTGCGACCGACCCTGGAGTCGGCCGGCACCGGCTGGCCGGGCGCATAACGGCCGGACAGCACGCCGCGCGCGATCGGGCTGTAGGGCACGACACCCAGCCCGGCATCGAAACAGGCCGGAATCATGTCGGTCTCGGCCATCCGGTTCATCGCGTTGTAGTAGGGCGAGCAGACCACCGGCCGGGGCACACCGAGCGTATCGCACAGGTGGACCAACTTCAGCATCCGCCATACCGACAGATTGGAGACCCCGATGTAGCGCACCTTGCCGGCGCGGATCACATCGGCCAGCGCCAGCACCGTCTCTTCCTGCGGCGTGGCTGGATCGTCCCGATGCAGATACCAGATGTCCACATAGTCGGTCTTCAACCGGCCCAGACTGTCGTCGATCGCACGCATGATCCATTTGCGCGACAGTCCGCGCCGGTTCGGGTCATGGCCCCAGGCATTGCCGAACTTGGTTGCGAGCACGAAATCGTCCCGATGGGCGCCGATCAGGCGCCCGACAATACGCTCGGACTCGCCCCCGGAGTAGCTGTCCGCGGTATCGATGAAATTGACCCCGGCCTCGCGCGCCGAATCGAAGATACGCGCGGCAGTCGCAGCATCGGTCTGCTCGCCGAAATTCATCGCGCCCAGACAGAGCGCCGAGACGCTGAGTCCACTGTTGCCAAGTCTGCGATATTGCATGCTTTGTCTCCGCTCAAACTGCGACTCGGCCGGGACTACTCTGCCTTGATCCCCGCCTGCCGTATCACCTTGGTCCACTTCGCCTGTTCGCTCCGCAGATAAACAGCGAACGCCTCAGGCGTACTTCCGATCAGCTCGGCACCCTGCTCGCCCAGCCGTTCCTGCAGTTCCGACAGGCGCATCGAGCGTACGATCTCGGCGTTGAGGCGCATCACGATGTCGCGCGGGGTCTTCACCGGCGCGACGAAGCCGAACCAGCCGGTGACCTCGTAGCCTGGAAAGCCGGACTCGGCCACGGTCGGGATGTCGGGGGCACTGGCCAGCCGCTTCAGGCTGGTTACCGCCAGCGGACGCACCCGGCCGCCCTTGATCTGTGGCATCGCTGTGACCGAGATGCTGAACAGCGCCTGGGTCTGTCCGGACATCACATCGGCGATCGCCGGTCCGCCGCCCTTGAACGGCACATGGATCAGGTCGATGCCCGAAACCTGCTGGAACAGCGCCAGCGCCAGATGGCCTGAGCTGCCGGTGCCGGCGGAAGCCACTGCGATCTGGCCCGGCTTCGCCTTGGCCAGCGCCACCAGGTCGCGCACCGATTTCGCCTGCACCGAGGGATGCACAACCAGGATGTTCGGCACCGACATCGCGAGCGAGATCGGGGCAAACTCGCGCAGCGGGTCATACGGAACCTTCTCGTAGAGCGCGGTATTGATCACGAAGCCGGCGTTGGCGAGCAGAAAGGTGTGACCGTCGGGATCGGACTTCGCGGTCATCTCGGCAGCAATCATGCCGTTGGCACCGGCGCGGTTGTCGATCAGCACCGGCTGCCCCCAGGCCAGGGTGAGTTGCGGACCGACCAGACGTGCGAGCAGGTCGGACGGGCCGCCCGGTGGCGAGGCGACGATCATCCGCAGCGGTCGGCTGGGCCAGGCCTGGGGCTGACCAGGCGCCTGCGCCTGCGCGTGCTGGCTGACCGTGCTCAGCGACAGGCAAACGGCAGACGCCAGAGCAGCGCACATCGCGCTGCTGGCGCTCATGATTACGGCGAACGACCTGTCGTTGGTTCTGGTCACTGAGCGTCCTCCCGTAGATCGCTGTTGTTCTGAACGCCCGCCATTGTCGTCGGATACCTGCCGGATCGACAGCAGGAAGTTGCCCGCCAGGAAAAGGGGTCAGGGTCGATTTCCGCCAGCCAGACCGGGGCCTGGCTTTGACACCTGCTGCGGAAATCGACCCTGACCCCTTTTTCGCATCAGACGAAGCCCTGACCAGCGCAGCGTCGCAGCGTGCGCACTCGAGAAAAAACCCGGAGGTCTTTCGAGCTCCGGGTTCGTTCTGGCTTCCGGGACGCTACTCGTCGCCCTGGAACGCCTCTTCCCGTTTCTTCCTCACTGCAGGCAGGATGACAACCAGCAGGGAAGCCGCTGCCAGGAGAAGGAAGCCCAGGCTGATCGGCCGGGTGAAGAACACGGTCGGATCGCCGCGCGAGATGAGCAAGGCCCGTCTCAGGTTCTCCTCCATCAGCGGCCCAAGGATGAAGC
>JBBRCD010000216.1:0-5330 GCA_038205245.1 Burkholderiales bacterium | reverse complement strand
GTGTGAGAGGCTGCCTTGTCTTGCGCTGACTTTGATCGTTTGGCTGGCGCCACCGGGTCGCGGGTGGCCTTGTCGGCGTGCTCGGTATCGGCAAACATCAGCGGCGCCCAAGCTTGGCGCATGTGCCACTCAACGTAGTAGACCAACATGCACAGGAAGATGTGCGAGCGCACCCGATTTGCGAGCCGATGGTGGATGGGGCGCACCTTGAGGTCCATCGTCTCGAGTGAGCGGAAGGCCCGCTCCACGTTGGCCAACGATTTGTTTCCGGAATCATTGAGAGGGGAGCACGACCATGCATTCGAGGAATTTCGCAATTCCGATTGTGATGCTGGCGACCGCCTTTTCCGGACCTGCATATGCACAGGACTACCCGGTTCGCCCGATGCGGATGATCGTGCCGTTTCCGCCCGGCGGCGGCGCCGATTTCATTGCGCGGATACTCGGCCAGAAAATGACTGAACAATGGGGGCAGCCGGTTGTGGTCGAGAATCGTTCGGGCGCCTCTGGCACCATCGGCATGGAGATCGCCGCACGAGCTACGCCCGACGGATACACCATCCTATTATAGTAGGCGAGGTTGGTGCGCTGAGTATCAACCCGTCGGTGTTCAGGAAGCTGCAGTACGATCCGCAGCGGGATTTTCAGCCGATCAACTCGTCGATGAGATTCCGCTGACCTGCGTTGTGCATCCAAGCCTGCGTGTCAGGACCATCGCAGAGTTGGTTGCCGTGGCAAAAGCCAAACCGGGCGAACCGCGATTCGCATCTGCGGGCAATGGCAGCATGCCGCGTCTCGCAACGGAACTGTTTCTCAGGCGCGCGGATATCCAGATGACTCATGTGCCCTTCAAGGGCGGTGCGCTGGGCCTTAATGCGCTTTTTCCCCAGGATGTCATTTGCTGTGTATCACCATTTCCTCGGTGAAACAACACATCCAGCAGGGGCGTGTCGTTCCTCTCGCCGTAACCACGGCGAAACGCTCACCGTCGCTGCCAGAACTGCCGACCATCGCCGAATCACGTTACCCGGGATTCGACGCGACGCAGTGGATCGGAGTGCTGGTGCCGAAAGCGACACCCAAGGCCATCGTCAACAAACTGCACAAGGAAGTGATTCGCATCATCACGCTGCCCGATGTACGCGAAAAGCTGCTGGTCACCGGGGTCGAGGTGGTAGGAAACACGCCGGAAGCGTTCGCCGCACAAATATGCACTGATGCCGATAAGTACGGCAAGCTTGCTGTCGATGTGGGCATACGCCTTGATTGATGCCTGATTGCCAATTCGAGTCGGCATCTGCCGGCGTCGCCGGCTTGTTTCATGAGTCTTCGGCTTGTAGCGGGCATCGCATCTATTAATAGGCGCCGCTTTGGGTACACATTCAATACGTGCGGGTGATTCGTACGACCCTGATTTATCTGCGTCGGTGAACGCTCGGATGCCAATGGTCAAAGAGGGCTAAAAGCGCGACGGGCTGCCGTCACCGGTAGGTGATCGAACTTGCGCGAATAGGCGCGCGAGAAGCCCCCGGCGCTGCCGAATCCCACATGCGCCGCGGTCGCTTTTACTCGCCCTCCCTGCAGAAGCTCGCGTCGAGCAAGCATCAGACGCCACGACGTGAGATATGCCTTGGGCGTTGTGCCCACGACCTTGCGGAAGTTTGCCATGAACCGGCTTCGCGACATGCCAGCAAGTGTGGCAAGTTCTTCGATGGTCCACGCACGCGACGGCGTGTCATGCATAGCGACGATCGCACGATGAAGCGCCGGGTGCGAGAGTCCGGCAAGAAGTCCGGACCCCGTCGCCCCGAATTCGATTGCAATCCTCAGCATGATGAGGACAATGACCTCGCACAGCCGGTTGAGCGCTACGTGTCGGCCGCAGCGGCGCTCCGATGCCTCGGTGACGAAACATGCTGTGAGGGCGCGCAGCATAGGAGCTTCTTGCAGCAAGATGGCGAGCCGTTCAGGCATCGCGTTGACGAGCGGATTGATCGCACCACCGAAAAATCGACTGAGGCTGCAAGCAGAACCGAACCGAACCTGAGTACTCTTGCAGTGCAGTCCCTCGGGCGTGGAAGACAACCTGGTTCGCCTGTCCATCCGGGCCCGCCACTACCAGAAGGTTCGCCAAAGCACGGTCGGAATCAGTGTGTACCAAACTGGCCGAGAGCTTGAAAGCGTCGCAGAAGGCAGAAAGTCGATCCCGCTTACCCTCCAGCTTGGGACTTTCGATCATGTAGTCTGGATGATTCATCGCCTCTATTGCGGGACGATCACTCGTCTGAGTCAACTATCGGCGCTTAGCACGCTTCTATCTCGAGAGGATTGATCATGCTCATGCCACGCCAGAAAGCTCCCGATTTGACGATCGAGACGCTCGATCACCCGCGTTTCGATCTCGCCAATGAGGCGCCCGCCCGGATGACGCTGGTATGCTTCTATCGTGGCCTGCACTGTCCGATTTGCGCCAACTATCTGAAGGAGCTTGAACTTCTGACGCCAGCGTTTGCTGAGCGCGGCGTTACGACGATCGCAATCAGTTCAGATGGCGAGGCGCGTGCACGCGAGATGGCTGATAAGGTCGCGGCGAGAAATTTGCGCATCGGGTACGGACTGCCCTTGAGCGAGGCGCGCAATTGGGGTCTCTACATTTCGACTTCGCGCGGCAAAACATCATTGGGAATCGAGGAGCCGTCCTTGTTCTCCGAGCCCGGCGTATTTCTGCTCAAGGCCGACCAGACGATCTACTATCTCTCCGTGCAATCGATGCCATTTGTACGACCGAATTTTGGTGAATTGGTGCAGGCGCTCGATTTCGCCATCAAGAATGACTACCCTGCCAGGGGCGAGTACACGGGTCCTGTTTGATATGAGCCATTGAGGTCATGCCGCGTGCACAGTGGTTACAGCATTGCGCCAATCGCAGAGGCGGGAGAACAGTGCTAGGCTGACGCGGTGTTGCGCTGTCTATGCGTCAGGGCATGATGCCTCGCTCTTTGTACTTGGCAAGTTGCCGGCGAAGCAGCCCGCCCAGCGAGATCCGCGCCGAGAGTTTGCGCAAGCGTTTTGATGAAAATCTGCTGCGTTCGGATCTGAACGTTGCAACAGGTCGACGTCATCGGACGCTGGTTGGCCGGTTACGGACATCCAGACATATACCGAGGGTACATGTCGTCAAATTGTGTTTCCCAAAGGAGGATTCCCAGATGATCAAGCTCGAATTCCACGACCCGTCCGGTGCGCTGGAGGTGACGCAGGCATTTGCGCCGCGCCTCGACAGCCTCGAAGGCAAGCGCATTGGTTTTGTCAGCAATGAACAATGGCAAGCCTTTCGCATGCTACCCATGCTGCGCGATTTGCTGAAGGCGGATTATCCGACAGCTGAACTGCTGCCGATCGACGCCTATCCGCAGGGCAATGCGCTGATTCCCACCGAGGAGACGGCGGCGCTCGTTAAGAAAAGCGGGGTGGACGCCGTCATTGTCGGCAACGCGGCCTGAGGCTCCTGCGCCACTGCTTGCGGCCGTGCTGTCGCGAGGATAGAAACACTCGGCATTCCTACCGTCACGCTGACGCGGACGGATTTTGTAGGCGTGATGAAGAATGCCGTGTCGGGGCTGGGGCTTGCGCCTGATGCAGCAATGATTACGTTTCCGATCGACATGTTCCTGCCGGGCAGCGATCTGACGGCAATCGGCGCACGGAGAGAAGAGTTTTACAACGGTTTGCTGAAATGGAAATCTGAATTCACGCAATCCGCCAGCGGCGAGATGCCGATGCTGCAGGTCGAAGGCAATTCCTATGAAGACGCGCTGCAGAAGGCCAACAACCTGCTGCTTACCAACCTGTGGGGTGATGGCCTGCCGGTGTGGCCGGCGACGCGCGAACGTGTGGACTGGATCCTGCGCGGCTCGGCATTGCCGCGCACGCACGCGCTGGGCAAATTTCCGCCGCGCGGCGGCACCACGACGGTGGAGACGTGTTCGGTGGCGCTGGCGATGGCCGGCGGCCGTCCCGAGTACCTGCCAGTGTTGATCGCGGCGGTGGAGGCCTGCTTCGATCCCGACAACGTGTTCGACCAGTTGCAGGCGACTTCCGGCGGGCCATTTCCGGTGGTCATTGTCAACGGGCCGATTGCGAAAGCGATCCGCCTCAACTCGGGTTACGGCTGTCTCGGTCCCGATCCGCAGCGCCCCGCAGGGGCCAGTATTGGTCGTGCCTTACGACTGATGCAGCAGAACGTCGGCGGCGCACTGCCCGGCATCGGCACGATGGCGATTTTCGGCGCGATGCGTTACACCAATGCGGTGTTCGCCGAGGATGAAGCCAGCCTGCCTGAAGGCTGGCTGCCGCACGCGACGCAGCGCCACGGTTTCGAGCCGGGAACCAACTCGGTATCGCTGATGTTCGCCAGCGGCGTGGCCAACGTGCGCCGCCGCGGGGCGAAAAAGGAAACGCCGGAAGAGGACATCACCCAGGGCTTGTGGCGCATGGCGGATTTCATGCGCGTGCCCAATCTCGCAGCCTTGTTCGGCTGGGAGAAAGGCACGCCGGGTGTGATGCTGATTTCACCGGTGGTGGCAGGCATGATGGCCAAGCTCGGCTGGACGCCGGCGAAGCTGCGCGAATTTTTGTGGGAGAACTCCAAAATACCGATGGCGCAACTGAAACGCGCTGGTGGCCCGGCGTGGATCGAGATCGATGCCAATCCGGTGACACGCGACAGCCTGAAGCTTGATCCGTGGCCGATAGCGCAAAAGGCGGACAACATCATTCTAGTCGTTGCCGGCGGCGATCATCCTACGCATAGTCAATGGTTGCAGGCAAATTCACCCGCGGTAGTCGGACGTGTAATCCGCACGCCGGAAACTTTCGACCGATTGCTGGCCGAGTCCGATCGCGATCTTGGTTGTTCGGCCGATGAGTGCAGAATATAAAACCTACTGGAATCAACCGGAAGGGATCGACGTCAATCACGCCAGCAAGCGCCGGTAGCACGCGGAAGTCATAACCCAGGAACGTGAAGCAGGTCGGTACATTCCTTCTCTGGAACGTATCGATGTAGACAATATGCGTTTTCTCTTCGCTCAAAGTCAGTCCGACCTCAGCAAACCGCGCTGCAATCGCCTGCTTCAGGCGCACCGCTTCATGCATGTACTTGCAATGGCAGACGACATCATCGGCTTTACCGGGTCGGGGTGGTCGGCGAGTGCTGCTTCGACCGCACCCAGGCCTCGCACTGGATGAATCTGTTCGACATGCATCAGAAGTATGCGGACATGATCGACGTGGCGGCGGCGGCGCGCTACTTTGCTTCAGTTGCGCAA
>JBBRCD010000215.1:0-5349 GCA_038205245.1 Burkholderiales bacterium | reverse complement strand
TATCGCCCTGTTTGTTGCTGCGGCGATGACCCAGAGTGTCGCCCTGATGACAGTCTCCGGGCTCGGTGTGGTCGGCGCGATCATTCTGGTCGCGCTGATCCAAGCCGCGCTGTCTGGCATTTACTCCGCCGCGCTGTTTCGCCATGCCAGCGGCGAGTCGGCCGGAACCAGTTTCAATCCGCAGCTGCTGCAGAACGCGTTCGCGCCGAAATAGCGGCGATCAACATCGTCGAGTCCCATGAGTCCGGTCACGCACCCTCATGTTGTCTGTGCTGCCGCATCTGCGATGCGCGATGGCAGGTCGTCGCCATTCCCGATGGCGGGATTTGCGGCGATTTCGATTGGGAGCGCCTGTCCACGCCCGAAGAATCGCACCTCAAGGCGACCCTCTAGCCCGGATGCAGCGCAGCGGAATCCGGGTTAATTCGCGAGCCAAATGTTCGTCATGCGTCGGCGTCGCGTAATCCAGCGCAGGCAACCCGGCGTGCACCTATCGATGAAAGCTTGACCACCGCCAGTTGATCGCGCGTGTGCCCAAGCCATGCTTCACCGGGTTGTCGTGGACATCGTCGATGTGACGGGCAAGGTGGTGTTCGTCGCTAAACTGACGCGCCCAAAATCGACGTTGCCAGGTAACCTGTCGGATCTGTGTTGCCGAGCTGACAACCGGCAGGGCAGGCAGGGACAGGGGAGACGCTGGTGCGAATTTTATAGGCGTAAGTAACGCCGCTGTGATCGCTGCCACAGGCTAGCGGTGCGGCACGGGTTCATTCCTGCGGCGGCTTGGGCGCGGCACTCGTCGGCCAGTGCTGCAGTTGCTCGCGGGCATGCAGATAGCCGGCTTCGACCACCGCGTCGAAGTGCTTCACGCCCATCATGCTGAAGCGCTGCACCGGCGGACGTAGCAGCAGATCGGCGCGCGCACCCAGTTCCAGCACCCGCGCCATGGTGCCGACCTCGGTAGCCTTCAGCATCAAGGTGGCGAGGCCCGGCAGGCGCACCCGCGAGCCCTTGCCGCGCAACTTGCCGCCGAGGATCGACCAGGCACCGGGCACCTCGTCGTAGTCGATCCGGTGCGCCTTGCGGGCAGTGAGTTCGACCGCGATGATCTTGCCCACCGGCTTGGTCTGCATGATGTCGACCGGCAGGTTGTTGAGCACCGCGCCATCGACCGCCAGCTGACCATCAAACACCACCGGCGGCAGCACGCCGGGCAGCGCCGCGCTGGCGCGCACCGCCTTCCACACCGGCCCGCGCTCGTGCACGTTCAGCGCGCCGGTCGAGAGGTTGCTCGAAACGCAGAAAAACGGCAGCGGCATGTCTTCAATGTTGCCGGGCATGTACTGATGTCACACCCGCACCATGCGCGCTCCGCTGAGCAGCGAGATCATCGGCAGGGTGTAGTCGGAAAACGGCTTGCCGTGCACGAAGCAGGCGTGCGCGATGTCGCGCGCATGCAGTGGCGTCCAGTCATAACTGATGGTGGTGGCCATGATCGCGCCGATGCTGGCGCCGCCGCACCAGTCGATCGGCGTGCCGCTCTCGACCAGCGCGCGGTGCACACCCAGATGGGCAAAGCCGCGCGCCGCGCCGCCGCCCAGCACCAGACCGTTGGCGCGGCCACCGAGTACCCGCAGCACGCGCTGCATATCGTCCGCACGATCAGCGCGCACGTGCAGATGGAACTCCAGCCGGCGCGCATCCAGCCAGGCGGCGGTGCCGCTGATCGGCTGCGCGGCCGGGCCCTGCAGCAGAATGAGGCCGCAGCGCGGGCCGTTGCGAACCTCGGGGCCGGGCAGCAGATCGGCCTCCCAGCGCCGGCGCAGCGGATCGGCGCTGGCTTCGCCCACCAGCAGCACAAGGTCGGCCTGCCGCACGGCAAAACGCGACCACGGGCTGGCCGCCGGCTCGCTGCGGTATAGCAGGAAGCGGGTCTTGCTCTCGAGCTCATGCAGCCAGTGCTTGAGGCGCTCATCGAGTGCTTCGCCAGGGGCCAGTCGAGCCTGCGGCGCACCGGCGGCAGCGAGCCGATCGGCGGCCAGATCGAGGGTCTCGCCGCAGCCGGCCAGCCCGCTGCTGAGCGCATCGCAGAACGCTCGCACCCGCGCGGAATCGTCCAGCGCCACGATTGCGATGGCGGTCAGCGGGCGGCTGCCGGCCGCCTGCGGCAGCGTACTTTGACGCAGCCGCTGGGCGACGCCAGCCGCCAACTTCATGACCAGCGCCGGGTTGCGGGTGGCCAGCCGCTCGAAGGTGGCGCGATCTACTCGCACCAGCAGGCTGTCGCGGATTGCCCGCACACCGGCGCTGCGCGGTTGCGCGGTCAGCAGGCCGACCTCGCCGACGCTGTCGCCAGGCAGGATCTCGCCAAGCAGGTTGCCGGTCAGTTCGGCGCGTGGATCGTCGTCGTTGCGCCAGACCTGCAGCCGACCACGAACCAGAAAATACAGCGAGTCGCCGGGGTCGTCCTGCCGGAACAGCCAGGTGTTGCCGGTCAGCAGCACGGTCTCGATGGCGTCCAGCAGCTCGTGCTCGTTATCCAGCTCAAGGCCGAAGTAGCGCTCCAGCAGCCCGATAGTCGCCGGCGCCAGGCCGCTGACCCGGCGCATCTGCACGGTTTCTGGATCGCCGCTCACAGTGCTCATCGCTGGCGCCGTTCCTGGCCTTCCCAATGGTGTGCGCGCAGACCCTCAAGGATCAGGCCGATGGTGCTGAGGAAGCCGCTGATGCGCTGCTCGTCGGCGGCGCTGAACGGCTCGCCATCGCGGCGATTGAGCACCTGTGCCACGGCGAATACCTGGCCGGACTTGTCGAACAAGGGCAGGCACAGGATCGAGCGGGTCCGATAGTTGAACAGCTTGTCGACTTCGGGATTGAAGCGTGGGTCCTGGTAGGCATCGGCAACCCGCTCGGCCTGGCCACTGCGCGCCACCGCGCCGGCGATGCCGCTTTCCACCGGGATGCGGATGTCCTTGCGGCCCTGCAGCCCTTCGGTAACGCGCAGCAGCAGTGTCTGCGTGCTGCGTTCAAGCAGGAACAGCGAGGCGCGCTCGGCGTTCAACAGTTGTGCCAGCTTGCGGGTGATCGCAATCAAGGCCTGCTCGAGCATCGACTGGTAGACCGTGTCGCGCGCCAGCGAGGTTGCTTCGACGTAGCGCTGGGCATCGTCGGAGATCTCCTCCAGCTTGGCCCGAAAGCCGCCTTCGTCCAGCGCATCAACGATGCTGCCGATGTCCTGCTTCTGCCGGTCGTCGGCCAGCAGCTGCATCATGTGGCGGTTGTTGGCCAGCACCGAGTCGGAGAAGGTCGACAGGCGGCCGTCCTCCAGATGCAGGATGCGATCCGCGATATCGAGAATGCGGTTGTCGTGGGTCACCAGCAGGATCGTGCAGCCCTGCTCGCGGGCCAGCGTCTTCATGCGGTCGACCACTTCGCGGCCAGACTCCTTGTCGAGCGAGGCGGTCGGCTCGTCGGCCAGCAGCATCGCCGGCTCCGCCGCCAGCGCACGCGCAATGGCGACACGCTGGCGCTGGCCGCCGGACAGCGCCTCGGCCTTGTAGTCGAGACGCTCGCCGAGTCCCACCGCCTGCAGCATCGCCACCGCCGTGCTCCGCAGCGCCGCACCGCGATAGCGACCAGAGACACGCAACCCAAGTTCGACGTTCTGCAGCGCACTCAGCGCACCGAGCAGGTTGTGCTGCTGGAAAATGAAACCGATCTGCCGCCGCACCTTCTCCAGCGTTGCCGGCCGTGCCCCGCGCAGCTCTTCGCCAAGCACCTGCACGCTGCCTTCCTGCGCCGATCGCAGCGCACCGACCAGCGTAAGCAGGGTGGTTTTGCCCGAGCCCGACGGCCCGGTGACGATGATGATCTGGCCCTGCGCAATCTCGGTGCTGACGTCGAACAAGATCTGCTTGCGCAGCGCGCCACGGCCGTAGAAGTGATTGAGCTGTTCGACCCGCACCGGCACGACCGCCATCAGAACACCTCGGCAGGATCGAGCCGGCGCACCTTGCGCACCGCCAGCAGGCCGGAAATCGCGCACATCGCCAAGGTCATAGCGAACACCGTGCCGGCGCGTTCGGGGGTCACTGCCAGCGGCAAGAAGGTGGCCGCCGCCGCGCGTCCATACAGCACGTGCGCCGCCAGCAGGCCGGGTATGAAGCCCAGCACGCCGAGGATCGCCGCTTGCTGCAGCACGATGCCGGAGACGAAGCCATTGGAATAGCCCATCGCGCGCAGGGTGGCGTACTCGCCCAGATGCTCGGAGACGTCGGCGAACAGGATCTGATAGACGATGATCGCGCCAACCACGAAGCCCATGATCGCGCCGAACGCAAACACGTAGCCGATCGGCG
Organism: Burkholderiales bacterium; assembly: GCA_038205245.1. Lineage (GTDB taxonomy): Bacteria > Pseudomonadota > Gammaproteobacteria > Burkholderiales > CAIKXV01 > CAIKXV01. Next base: position 991 of record JBBRCD010000215.1, on the reverse strand, counting down.
TGGCGCGGTTCCAGTAGGCGACCTCACGATTGACGAAATCGGCCTTGGTCAGGACCAGCACGTCTTGCGGCAGATAGGCGCGCAGCCGATCGCGCACCGCGTTGGCATCGGCACCCGGTTTGAGGTTTAGCAGACCGAGCTGGATGCTGTTGCGCGAGCGATCAGGAAACAGCCGCAGCCAGTTGTCGTCGCTGGTCATCAGGCTGCCGTCGATGCCGAACGAGGTGCCCATCTCGAACAGTCCGACCACCTGCACTTCGCGGCTGTTGACCTCGGTGACCACCTGCCCGCCGTCGCGCAGCGTGGCGGCGACTGGTCCGAACTCCGGCCGCGAGCGGGCGTCGAACAGCACCACGTCCTCGCGCTTGAGCAGGGCGCGGCCGGCATCGAATCCGGTCGCGTCGAGCAAGTTGTCATCCGGATTGAATCCGATCAGATTCAGGCTGCGGCGCTGGTTGCTCCACGGGTTCTTCCAGACCGCCGGGAAGATGTAGACCGGCGCGACCGTGTCCACGTCGGGATCGGCCAGGGTCTGGTACAGACGACGGATCGAAAACGACTCCGGGCGCACAATGAACACGCTGTCGGGGCTGAACAATGCGATGTCATAATTGAAGCGCTGCTGGAAGCGCACCGCGCTCTCAAACAGCGCCGAGCGAAAGCCCAGCTGCATCATGATCAGCAGCACCGCAAAACCAATTCCGAGCAGCGCCACCAGCAGGCGCAGCGGCCGATGGCGAAGCTGCAGCCAGCCTAGCGGAGTCATGGCCACCGGTCAGCCGCCAATCGTCACTTCGACCTGCAGATTGGTCAGCGCCGCTGCCGGGGCCGAGTTCTCCAGGCGGATCTCGACTTCGACGATGCGCGCGTCCTTGCGGGCGGCCGGATCGGTGCCCAGCTGGTCCTGCTTGCGCACCTGCGGCCGCACGCGCTCGACCACCCCGCTCAGCGGCTCGGCCAGCGCGCGGCTCGATACGCTTACCGTCTGGCC
>JBBRCD010000214.1:0-5366 GCA_038205245.1 Burkholderiales bacterium | reverse complement strand
GAACGAATCCCAGTCGACCCGGCGCAGGCTGGCGACCACGAACTCGCGGCGGATGCCGGCGACGTCGTAGACCAGCCGATCGCCCAGCCGAATGCCGATACGCTCGGCAATCCCCTGCTCCACCGAGAGCAGACGCGCCCCGTGGTCGGCCGGCGTCCACCAGCGGCCCTGAAGGAGCGCATTGTCGGCTGGCAGATCGGCCATGTACGACATGTTGAACTCGCGATCGACCAGCCGCCGGGTGCGGTCGTCCGGGTAATCCGAGGGTTGCACTGGACGGTCGTTGAGCGACACCAGTCGGCCGCGCACCATCGGGTTGACCAGCGGTCGTGCCAAGCCCTCCGCCGCATAGAACGCGCGCACCCGCTCGACCTGGTCGGGCTGGATGTTGACCAGGAACTGGTTGGGCATGTCAGGGGGCAGCGTCTGCCGCCAACTGTCGAGCAGTCCGCCGCGCACCAGGGTAAGCAGCAACAGCGCCATGATGCCCAGGCCGAGTGCCGTCATCTGCACGATGCTGCCCATGGCGCGCCGGTTCAGGTTGGCAATCCCGTAGCGCCAGGTGAATGCACCGCGCCCCCGCCCGCCCCCGGTGAGCCGCCCTGCCAGCCTGATCGCCACCCAGGCGCTGGCCGCGCACACCAGCACCATCGCCAGCGTGCCGCCGAGCATCGCCAGCCCGAGCTTGAGGTCGGCCGCCTCCCACAGCACCAGGGCGCTGATCGATCCCAGTGCGAACAGCCAGGACAGTACGCTGGCGCGTCCAGGTGTCCCGAGGTCACGCCTTAATACGCGCAGCGTGGGCACCGAAGCGAGCGCAATCAGTGGCGGCAGACCGAAGCCAAGCAGCAGCACCACGCCGGTAGCCATGCCCCGCACCGCAGGCATGATCGAGGGCGCTGGCAGATCGGCCGCAACCAGCGCGCCGAGCAGTTCCACCAGCACCTGCTGACCCGCGGCGCCGATCGCACAGCCAATCGCACTCGCCACGATCGCGAGCAGCAGGAACTGGATGCCGTACAGGCCGATCATCTGCCGCTGCGGGGCCCCAAGACAGCGCATCATCGCGCAGGCGTCCAGATGGCGCTGCAGGAACCGTCGCGCTGCCAGCGCGATTGCCACGCCAGCCAGAATCACACTGACCAGCGCCGCCAGACCAAGGAAACGCTCGGCGCGATCGAGTGCGTTGCGCAGCTCCGGACGCCCGTCGCGCACATCCTCGAGCCGCTGACCGGAAGACAGGCGGGCCTGGGCGAACGTCCGGAACCGGGCCAGCTGCGGTGCAGGGCCGGCCACCATCAGGCGGTAGCTGATCCGGCTGGCCGGCTGCACCAGCCCGGTCGCCGGCAGATCAACAGCGTTGAGGATCACTCGCGGCGACATCGACAGGAAGCCCACGCTTGCCTCGGCCTCGCGCTCGAATACGCCCGCGATGGTGAACGACCGGTCACCCAGCTCGATCGTCTGGCCGGCATCCACGCCGAGCAGGGCCACCATCCGGGTGTCGACCCAGACCGTACCGGGCGCCGGAATCGTGCGCAAAGGCACCGCAGGCGCCAGGTGACGCGGGGCAAGATCGACCGTGCCCTTCAGCGGAAACCCTTCAGACACCGCGCGCAGCTCGGACAGTTGCGCTCTATCCTGGTGAATCGCCATGCTCGGAAAGCGCAGCACCGCCGTCTGTGTCAGCCCAAGACGGAGGGCTTCCTGGGCGAGCACCGGGTCGAGCGGACGGTCGGCGACCACGATCAGATCGGCGCCCAGCAGCGCGTTGGCCTGCGCCACCAGCGCGAGGCGCACCCGGTCCGAGAAAAAGCCGACACTGGTCACCGCCGCGATGGCGACCACCAGCGCGGCGACCAGCACCCGCAACTCGCCGGCGCGCCAGTCGCGAACCAGCAATCGCGCCGACAACCGCAGCAGCGCCATGATGTTCATGCGCGGACCGGGCTGGCGATGACTTCGGCCTGACCGGACAGCCGGGTCCCGCGATGCTCGTCCCGCTCGTCGCGTTCATCGGCCACCAGACAGCCGGCGGCGATGCGCAGGCGCCTGCCGCAGCGCCGGGCCAGCTGCTCATCGTGGGTCACCAGAACCAGCGTCGTGCCCTGCTCGCGATTGAGCTCGAACATCAGCTCGATCACATCGTTGCCAGTGGCCGCATCGAGATTGCCGGTCGGTTCATCGGCCATCAGCACCTGCGGGTTGGTGACAAAAGCGCGCGCCAGTGCAACCCGCTGCTGCTCGCCGCCGGAGAGCTGCTTCGGATAGTGCAGAACGCGGGCTGCGAGACCCACCCGGGCCAGCAGCGGCAACGCCTGCTCGCGCGCGTCCGGGTGGCCGGCCAGCTCGAGAGGCAGCATCACATTCTCCAGTGCGGTCAACGCCGGCAGCAACTGGAATGACTGGAACACGAAACCGATCAGCCGTTGCCGAAGCGCGGCCCGGCCGTCTTCGTCCAGGCGAAAGATGTCCTCGCCGTCAACCTCGACCCGGCCCTCGCTGGGCGTGTCCAGCCCGGCCAGCAGGCCGAGCAGCGTCGTCTTGCCGGAACCGGACGCACCCAGCACTGCGACAGAAGCACCACGCTCGATGTCAAAGTTCACCCCGGACAGAATGGTCAGCGTAGTCTCGCCAGTGGTCACTCGTTTAGTAAGATCGGTAACCCTCAACACCGGAGAAGATCGCGTGTCGTTTTTCATTCGTTCGTTTTCATATCGCATCGGTTCATTGGCGTTGGGCATGCTGCTGATGTTCGCACATGCACCGCCGGCGTTCGCCACAGGTACGCCGGTGGTGATGATCTTCGGAGACAGCCTCTCGGCGGAGTACGGTTTGCCTCAAGGGTCTGGGTGGGTCGCCCTGCTGGAGCGCAGGCTGCTGTCCGAGAAGATCGACTATCGGGTGGTCAATGCCAGCATCAGCGGCGAAACCACACTTGGCGGCCGCAATCGCATCGAGGCCGAGCTGGCGCGCCAGAAACCTCAAGTGGTGGTGATCGCCCTGGGCGGCAACGATGGACTGCGTGGCGTATCCCTGGACACCACCCGCGACAACCTCGAGTACATGATTGCGGCCAGCCGGAAATTCAAGGCGCGACCGCTGCTGGTCGGTGTGAGGCTTCCACCCAACTATGGCCGCACCTTCAGCGAGCGCTTCAGACTGGTATTCGTCGAGGTGGCCAAGAAAACCGGCACGCCGCTGGTGCCGTTCATTCTGGAGGCCATCGCAGACCGCCGCGACCTGTTCCAGCCGGATGGCATTCATCCGACCGCAACCGCGCAACCCATGTTGCTGGATACCCTGTGGCCGCAGATTGCCAATGTACTGAAGTCGCGCTGATCGCGCTGGGCGCCGCCACTGTCCAGCGCAACCAGGCAAGACTGGCGGTGCCTGCGACCGCCGCGGCCGCCTGCAGCGCGCGCGGATCAGCGCACCACGGCGCGCCCGGCGCCCTGCGCCCCGGGGGACTCCAGTGTGCCGACTAACGAAGCGAACTCGAAGCCGGCGGCTCTCATCTCGGCCACCAGTGCGTCGGCAGCCTCGGGCGCGCACGCCACCAGCAGACCGCCGCTGGTCTGCGGGTCGGTCAGCAGGTTGAGTTGCCATGCCGGCATTGCCGCCGGCAGGATGACGCTCGTCTCGTAGCTCTGCCAGTTGCGCGCGGATGCGCCAGTGACGATGCCTTGCTCAGCCAGCGGGCGTGCCTCGGGCAGCAGCGGAATCGACACCCAGTCCAGTTGCGCGACCAGCCCCGACCCGCGTGCGATCTCGAGCGCATGGCCGAGCAGGCCGAAGCCGGTGACATCGGTGAGCGCATGCACCTCGTCGCGCGCGGCAAGCGTTGCACCGATCGCATTGAGCTGGGTGGTGCTGGCGATCATCTGGGCGTAGCCGGCATCGGACAGCACCTGCTTCTTCAGCGCGGCGCTCAGGATGCCCACGCCCAGGCCCTTGCCCAGCACCAGTGCGTCACCCGCGCGCGCCTTGTCGTTGCGCTTGACCCGCGCCGGATGTACCAGCCCGAGCGCCACCAGTCCATAGATCGGCTCGACCGAGTCGATGCTGTGCCCGCCGGCGATCGGGATGCCGGCTGCGGCACAGACCGCTTCGCCGCCGGCCAGGATACGCTGCACGGTCGCCGTACCGAGTCTGGCCACCGGCATGGCGACCAGCGCCAACGCCATGATCGGCTGGCCACCCATCGCATAAACATCGGAGATTGCGTTGGTTGCCGCGATACGGCCGAAGTCGTATGGGTCGTCGACGATCGGCATGAAGAAATCGGTCGTCGCGACCAGAGCCTGACTGTCGTTCAGGCGATAAACCGCTGCGTCATCGCTCGACTCGCGTCCGACCAGGAGGTCGGGGAACGATCGCGCGATCGCGGCCGCAGCGGGCGACCCGGCCAGAATTTCGCTCAGCAACGCTGGCGTGAGTTTGCAACCTCAGCCACCGCCATGGGACAGCTCGGTCAGGCGGACTGGCGGCGAATCAGCATCGGCGGCGGTAGTCATGGCGGCAAACCCGGGAACGTGGGACAGAGAATGTGCGACACAGAATGTACGACAGCGGATGTACGACTGCGGGTGAACGACAGCGACCGCAGGACACACGATGTGGCATGCGGCGAATGCCTGCCTCGCCTGTCAGCGATGCCTCGCCGTGTGCCCGAAGTGTACACTTCAGGCCCATCAGACAGCGCGTCTTCATCGACTGCAGACCCGGTTGCCCAAGTGAACGATTCGGTGATTGCAACAGTTTCTGCCCTTGCCGATCATGACCGCTTCGACGCGCTGATCGATGTACGCTCGCCCGCCGAGTTTGCCGAAGACCACATGCCGGGCGCGATCAATTGCCCGGTTCTGGATGACGAGCAACGCGCCCGGGTCGGCACCCTGTACAAGCAGCAGGGCGCGTTCGAGGCACGGCGGATCGGTGGCGCCCTCGCCGCGCGCAACATCGCCGTTCATGTGGAGACGGTGTTTGCCGATCGTCCGCGCGGCTGGAAGCCGCTGGTGTACTGCTGGCGTGGCGGACAGCGCAGCCGCTCGTTCACCCATGTGTTGCGTGAGATCGGCTGGCGTGCCGAACAGATGGAGGGCGGCTATCGTGCCTACCGCCGCCGGGTGATCGATGACCTGGAGCGTCTGCCGGCGACGGTGACTTTTCGTGTGATCTGCGGACGGACTGGCTGCGGCAAGAGCCGGTTGCTGCGCGAGTTGGTCGGTCTGCAAGCGCAAGTGCTCGATCTGGAGGCGCTCGCCCGGCATCGCGGATCGGTGCTCGGCGACCTGCCCGACTCGCCGCAGCCGGCACAGAAACTGTTCGAGTCTTCGATATGGCAGGCGCTGCGCGGCTTCGAC
>JBBRCD010000213.1:0-5610 GCA_038205245.1 Burkholderiales bacterium | reverse complement strand
CTGCAGGCACGACCCTGAGCATGACGTCCGACCATATCGAAGCGCTGGTTGGGCATGTGCTGTCGGTCGACAGCGCGTCCGCACTCGACTATGTGCGCGGGCTGGTCACGAGCGGTGCCGCGCTGGAGTCGATTTATCTTGACCTGCTGGCCCCGGCCGCGCGCCAGATGGGCCGCATGTGGGATGCCGACAAGTGTTCGTTCACCGACGTGACGGTCGCGCTTTGGCGGCTGCAGGAAGTGATGCACGAGATCTGCATGACCACCGAGTTGCCATTGCGCAGCGCAGGGGCGCCGCGCCGCGTTCTGCTGCGCCAGACCCCGGGGGAGAATCATAGTTTCGGCTTGAACATGGTCGCCGAGTTCTTCCGCCGTGCAGGTTGGCAGGTGCATGACGACTCGAGCGAGTCCGGAACTGATCCGATCGCCAACGTACGCGGACGGTGGTTCGACGTCGTCGGCCTGTCACTTTCGAGCGAGCGTCACGTGGAGACACTGGCCACGACCATTCGCGGCATTCGCAAAGCTTCCAGGAACAGAGGTATCGGGGTATTGGTCGGTGGACCTCTGTTCGTGGAGCATCCGGACTGGGTGGCCCGGGTCGGCGCAGACGCCACCGCCAATGATGGCAGGCAGGCTGTGCTGCAGGCACAAAGCATGCTGGAGTTGCTTTCCCGCTGCGGTTAGCGCAGCTCACATGCGGTTTTCAGGAGACATGAGCTTGGCAGTCGAAGAAGCGCGGCAGTTCCGGTCTCCGAAAAGATCGCTCGGCGAACTCGATGCCGAGGCGGCGGCGACGCTTATTGCCGCTACCGCCGATGTCGCGCTGGTCATCGATGCCGACGGTATCGTCTGCGACCTTGCGGTTGGCGGCGACGGTCCGGCGGTGGAGGGCTGCGCCGACTGGGTCGGTCAGCCCTGGAAAGACACGGTCGGTGCGGACAGTCGACGCAAGATAGAAGAATTGTTGCATGACGCAGCGAAGAAGTTGCCGATCCGCTGGCGCCAGGTCAACCATCCCTCGAGCAGTGGCGATGACATACCGATGCTCTACTCGGCGACCCAGATCGGCAGCAAGGGCCGGGTGGTGGCAATAGGGCGGGATCTGCGCGCGACTGCCGCGCTCCAGCAGAAGCTGCTCGATGTGCAGCAGTCGATGGAGCGCGACTACCTTCGGCTTCGTCATGCCGAGACCCGATACCGTCTGCTGTTTCAGATGGCGGCCGAGGCGGTTCTGATCATCGACGCCACCACTCAGCGCGTCGTGGAGGCTAATCCTGCGGCGGCGCAGTTGCTCGAGGAGAGCGCGCGCCGGCTGGTCGGCAGGCGGTTTCCGGAGGGCTTCGATGCCCCCAGCACCCAGTCGCTGCAAGCGCTGCTGTCGGCGGTGCGCGCTGCAGGCAGCGCGGAAGAGGCGCGGGTCCGGCTGCTGGAAGGGCGGCGCGAATTTCTGGTGAGCGCGTCCATGTTCCGTCAGGACAACGCCTCGCTGTTCCTGGTACGGCTGTCGCCGATCGCCGCGGATTCGGCCGATGCAGCCATGCCGAGCGCCCAGAGCCGGCTCACGGACATCGTGGCTAGCCTTCCTGACGGCTTCGTGGTGTGCGATACCGACGGTCGCATCCTTACCGCCAACCGCGCCTTTCTCGACCTGATCCAGCTGACGACCGAAGAACAGGCGCGCGGCCAATCGCTCGAGCGCTGGTTGGGCCGCCCAGGCGTGGATCTCAACGTGCTGCTCGCCAATCTGCGCCAGCACGGCGCGGTCCGAATGTTCGCCACCTCGCTCACCGGGGAGTACGGGTCGAGCACCGAGATCGAGATCTCGGCCGTGTCTTCGCCGAGCAGCGAACCGCCGTGCCTCGGATTCACGGTGCGAAACGTCGCGCGCCGGCCTGCCGCCGAAGCGCGACGGGGCCCGGCACTACCGCGTTCGGTCGAACAGTTGACCGAACTGGTCGGTCGCGTATCACTCAAGGAACTGGTCCGGGAGACCACCGACGTCATCGAGCGGCTATGCATCGAGGCTGCGCTGGAGCTGACCGGTGACAACCGGGCTTCAGCGGCAGAGATGCTCGGACTGAGCCGGCAAAGCCTGTATGTGAAGCTTCGCCGTTACGGGCTTGGCGACCTCGCACCGGAAGCCTGAGCCGGAAGCCAGCCTCTCGAGTAGCGCTGCACACTGATGGTGCAGCGCAATGTCAGCTTTCTGTCCAGGACACCTATAGTGCGCGGTACGCGCTTGCCGGGTCCGCATTGAGCCGCACTGGCTGACTCGGCCAATTGACCCGCGGATTGACAGCACGGGTTGACAGAAAGCATCCGTCGAATCCGTGACAGATTTTTCTGACAGTTCAACTGTAAATTAAAGTTGACTATCGCGGCTGGCGCCAGTAGTGTGGCGACCATGAGTGCACCTGCTCCGAAAGCAGTTCTGGAACTGCTGAAACCGATCACCTGGTTCCCGCCGATGTGGGCTTTCGGCTGCGGTGCGGTCTCGTCGGGAATGCCCGCGTCCGGGCGTTGGACGATGGTCGCGGCAGGCATCCTGCTGGCTGGCCCGCTGGTCTGCGCGACCAGCCAGGCGGTGAACGACTGGTTCGACCGCCATGTCGATGCCATCAACGAGCCGAAGCGTCCGATTCCGTCCGGCCGTATCCCGGGACGCTGGGGGCTGTACATCGCGATCGTCTGGACTGGCCTGTCGATCGCGCTCGCCGCCGCTCTGGGTCCGCTGGTACTCGCCGCAGCCGCAATTGGCCTGGCGCTCGCCTGGGCCTATAGCGCGCCACCGCTGCGCCTCAAGAAGAACGGTTGGTGGGGCAATGCCGCGGTCGCTGTTTCCTATGAAGGCCTGCCTTGGATCACTGGCGCAGCGGTGATGGCGGCCGGCGCGATGCCCGATGTGCGCATCTTCGTTATTGCCGCACTGTACAGTCTGGGCGCACACGGCATCATGACCCTGAACGACTTCAAGTCGATCGAGGGCGATCGCAAGATGGGCATCGGATCGCTGCCCGTGCGGCTCGGTCCGGAGGTCGCCGCACGTGTCGCCTGTGCGGTGATGGCGGTGCCGCAGGTCGTGGTGATCCTGCTGCTGCTGTCGGGCTGGGGCGCGTTCTACCACGCGATCATCGTGGTGATCATGCTCGCGATACAGCTGATGCTGATGATCCGCCTGCTGGACAATCCGCGCGAGCTGGCGCCCTGGTACAACGCCACCGGCGTGAGTCTCTATGTTCTCGGCATGCTGGTCACCGCGTTCGCACTGCCGCACGGGCTGGCGCAGCGCGCATGACTGCGGCCCTGGAATCCCCGATGCAGATCGACGGCCGCGGGCCGACACCCGGGCTGGGCTGGCTCGGCATCGTGCGTATCGGCCTGGTGCAGACCTCGCTCGGCGCGATCGTGGTGTTGACCACTTCAACGATGAACAGGGTGATGGTGGTCGAACTTGCGTTGCCGGCGATGCTGCCGGGCGCCCTGGTGGCCTTGCACTACGCGGTACAGATGCTGCGACCGCGCATGGGGCACGGCTCGGACGTGGGCGGACGTCGCACGCCCTGGATCATCGGCGGCATGGCGCTGCTCGCGCTGGGCGGCATCGGTGCCTCGCTCGCCACCGCGTTGATGGGCTCCAACCTGCCCGCTGGCATCGCGCTCGCGGTGGTGTCGTTCCTGCTGATCGGTGTCGGTGTCGGCGCCTCCGGAACCTCACTGCTCACCCTGCTTGCCAAACAGGTCGCACCGGATCGCCGCGGCGCGGCAGCGACCATTGTCTGGATGATGATGATCGTCGGCTTCATCATCACCGCAGGCACGGTTGGCCACTTTCTCGATCCGTTCACGCCGGCGCGTCTGGTCACGATCACGGCGATCGTCTGTGTGCTCGCGTTCCTTTTGACCGCGATTGCCGTGCGTGGCATCGAAGCCGCGCCGGGGACGGCGAAAGTTGGTCCTGCAGCGCAAGCCGGGGCGGCCGCTCAGCCGTTTCGCGCCGCGCTGTCCGAAGTCTGGGCCGATCCCAAGGCGCGCCGGTTCACCGTGTTCGTTTTCATGTCGATGCTCGCCTACAGTGCCCAGGACCTGATCCTGGAGCCGTTCGCGGGCATTGTGTTCGGCTATACCCCGGGCGAGTCGACCAAGCTCGCCGGCATCCAGAACGCAGGCGTGCTGCTCGGCATGATCATGGTCGCGATAGCCACCAGCCGGGGAGCGGGCGGTCGCCGGCGTTTCGGCTCTCTCGCCGCCTGGACCGTCGGTGGCTGCATCGCCTCGGCAGCGGCGCTGGCGGCCCTGGTGGCCAGCGGACTGGTCGGCAGCGGCTGGCCACTGCGCGAAACGGTCTTCCTGCTCGGCATGAGCAACGGCGCCTTCGCGGTTGCTGCGATCGGTTCGATGATGGCGCTGGCCGGGGATGGCCCGCCAGGACGTGAAGGCATCCGCATGGGAATGTGGGGCGCTGCGCAGGCGATCGCCTTTGGTGCTGGCGGATTCGCAGGCGCGCTGCTGAGCGATCTGGCGCGGCTGCTGTCCGGCTCTGCGGTGACTGGCTACACCACGGTGTTCGCGCTCGAGGCCTTCCTTTTCATCATCGCTGCAGTTCTTGCAGCGCGCATTGGAATATCGAACATGTCGAAGCAGGAAGTACGGCCCCGGCCCGGGCCGGTCGCACCGAATCGCCTTGCCGCAGGGTTGAACGCCCGCTGAACCTGCGGCACCAGAACGTAATCACCGAGTCCGCACACAGAATCTTCACGCCGAATCTTCATTGACCGAAGCACGATCTCCGAATCACGATCTTGAGGGAGTCCGAGATGGATAAGAGCATGAATTCAGCATCGACAATTCCGCAATACGATGTGGTGGTAGTGGGCGGCGGACCCTCCGGGGCCACCGCCGCAGCCGATCTGGCACGCGCCGGACGCTCGGTGATGCTGCTCGACCGTGCCGGCCGGATCAAGCCCTGCGGCGGAGCGATCCCGCCGGCCCTGATTCGCGAGTTCGAGATCCCGGACTCGTTGCTGGTCGCCCATGTCACCTCGGCGCGTATGGTGTCGCCGAGCGATCAGGAAGTCGACATGCCGATCGAGAACGGCTACGTCGGTATGGTCGACCGCGAAGTGTTCGATGAGTGGCTGCGCGAGCGGGCACAAGCCGCCGGCGCGACTCGAGTCACCGGAACGCTGGATCACCTGGACCGGGACAGCGATGGCATGTCGGTGATTCACTTTCATGGCAAGGACGACGCCACCGACGCGCCAGCACAGAAGGTCCGTGCGCGCGCGGTTATCGGTGCCGATGGCGCGCAGTCGATCATCGCGCGCACCGCACTCCCTGACGTAAAGCCAGCCAAGTTTGTGTACGCGTACCACGAGATCGTGGAGTCCCCGACCGGGGATGAACTCGCCAAGGCGCCCAAGTTCGATCCGGCGCGCTGCGATGTCTATTACCAGGGCAAACTGTCGCCGGACTTCTACGGCTGGGTGTTCCCGCATGGCGACACCACCAGCGTGGGCACCGGCACCGCGCTGCGCGGCTTCTCCCTGCGCAACGCGACCAGCGCGCTGCGCGTTGCAGCCGGCCTGGGTGACGCGCGCACGATCCGGCG
>JBBRCD010000212.1:0-5621 GCA_038205245.1 Burkholderiales bacterium | reverse complement strand
GTCGGCCGGCGTCACTGCGGCAATGGGCACGGCCACCGCTGGCGTGTTCAACAGCAGCGTGACCGCCGCATTCGCCAGCCACAACCCGGACATGGACGACCTCGCGCTGGGCACCACTTCGTTCATGCTCGGCGGGCAGGTGAACAACCTCGCCAGTGCCGCCTTCAGACTGATCTCCGGCCCCGGCACGCTGATCGAGCGCACCGCCAACAGCTTCCTGCTCGACTTCGGCGACATCGCCCGCGGCGCCACCGGTCTCATCACCGCACGCATCGCAGCGTGGAACCGGGCACCTGCCGGCGCACCATCCGACCGGCTGCTCGGCAAACTCGACACCGGCAGCGGAGCAGGCGGGGTGTTCGCCTACAGTGGCTTCAGTGGACGCTTCGACCTCGGTACCGACGGGTCCTCGGCTGATCTGCTGATCGATATCGACACCGGCCGCATCGGACAGTTCCGCGATTCACTGCTGCTCTCCGACCTGTTCAGCAGCAACGGCGTGCTGACAGACCTGGGGTTGTCTTCGGTGCGCCTGGATCTGCAACTGGCCGTCAGTGATCCGCGCACGTCGGTCGTGCCGCTGCCACCAGCGGGTTGGCTGATGCTGGGTGGGCTGATTGCGCTCGGAGCGATGCAGCGCAGAAGATAGATCGGCTGCAACCGGGCGCGCGCGCCGTGCGCCCGAGCACCCGAGCACCCGAGGATTGCGGCCGGACCGACACCCCCGGGCCTGTGTTCTGTCGCAGTCGGTTGACTTTGCAGACATTCCGGACCTACTGTCCCGGCTGCCGACATGCCCGATCGGGTCTCGATCGCGATTTCCCGGCCGACGATCCGAGCTCCCACGATGACCCGCCCTCGCAACGTCCTGTTCATCACCTCCGACCAGCAGCGCGGCGACTGCTTCGGCTTCGAAGGCCGCAAGGTCAAGACGCCGCATCTGGACCTGCTCGCGCGCCAGGGCACCCGGTTCGCCACCTGCATCACGCCGAACAATGTCTGCCAGCCCTCGCGGGCGTCGATACTCACCGGGCTGCTGCCGCTGAATCATCGGGTATGGGACAACGGTGTCGACCTCGATCCGGCCACGGGTGCGGCCGGCTTCGGCGGTCAGTTCTCGCGCGCCGGTTACGCGACCGGCTTCATCGGCAAGGCGCACTTCTCGACCAAGCACACCTTCGAGCCGACTGGCACGCCCGAGTGCGAGTTCAGCATGAAGAACTATCCCCCGGGCTGGGCCGGGCCCTACATGGGCTTCGAACATGTCGAGCTGGTCGTCGAGGGCCACAACCGCAACCTGCCGCAGCAGCCTCCGGGCGGTCAGGCCTACGAGCGCTGGTATTACGGCGACGGCCTGGGCGACTGGAAGAACACGCTCTACGAAACTCACCTGCCCCCGGATGTCGGCGCCGCGCAGACCTGGCATTCGGCACTGCCGCCTGCGTTCCACAACTCGACCTGGGTCGGCGATCGAACGATCGAGTTCATGCGCGCGCACAAGGAGCAGCCGTTCCTCTGCTGGGCTTCGTTCCCCGATCCGCATCACCCGTTCGATGCGCCGGAGCCGTGGAGCCGCATGCACCATCCGGACGAAGTCGATCTGCCTAGGCACCGCACCCGCGATCTCGACCGTCGCCCCTGGTGGCACCAGGCCAGCCTGGACGGCAAGCCGCTGCTCACCCGTCCTGACATGATGGCGCATCGCGAGAAAGGTTCGCGTGTGCCGGCGCAGACCGACGAACAGTTGCGTCACATGATTGCCAACTACTACAGCATGATCTCGCTGATCGACCACAACGTCGGCCGGATGATGATCGCGCTGCACGACCTGGGGCTGGCCGAAGACACGCTGGTGATCTACACCACCGACCATGGCGACTGGCTGGGCGATCACGGGCTGATCCTGAAGGGTCCGATGATGTACGAGGGCCTGCTGCGCGTGGGCTTCATCGCCCGCGGCCCCGGCATCCCGATGAACCAGGTGATCGACGATCCGGTGTCGACGCTGGACACCGCGCCGACCCTCTATGACTACTGCGGCGTCGATGCCGGCCGCGAGCTGCAGGGTCGCAGCCTGCGCGCACTGATCGAAGGCAGGAGCACGCGCGACTTCGCATTCAACGAGTGGAAGATTCACCCCTCGCGCATCGGGCTCGCGCTCGACCTGCGCTGCGTGCGCACGAAGACCGCCAAGCTGACACTCGAACTGGGCTCGGGCGCCGGCGAACTGTATCGCCTGGACAACGACCCGCAGGAGATGGACAACCGGTTCGGCGATTCAGGCTGCGCGGGGCTTCAGCGCGAGTTGACCGACATGATCATGAGTCGACCGGACGACTGGCAGAAGCCGCTGCCGGAGCCGATCGGCATGGCGTAGGCGGTTCTGTAGCGCGGAGGGCTCGCCGCCGTGTCGGGATGGCATAATCCCGCGCGACCGTCCCGCGCGACCGTCCTGCGCGACCGTCTTGCGCGACCATCCCGCGCGACTGTCGCGCGCCACCTTTCACCCCCTGCCATCGCGCCGCAGAGCGCGAACGCGTTCCAGATAACTTACCCGCACAGCCCGCGTTTTTACAAGGAGTCATACCATGTCCCCAGCAACTGGCGCTGCACGCACGGCCCTGGCCTGCGCCGTCACCCTCCCGCTTATCATGGCCGCTGCGTCCGGCGCCGCGCTGGCCCAGGGCAAGGGCCCCGGCGGCTATCCGCAGAAGCCGATCCGTTTCCTGGTGCCGTTCGCCCCGGGCGGCACCACCGATATCCTGGCGCGCATCGTGAGCCAGCGGCTGAGCGAGGAGCTCGGCCAGCAACTGGTGGTGGACAACCGCGGCGGCGCCGGCGGCACCATTGCCGCGGAACTGGTCGCGCGCGCGCCCGGTGACGGCTACACCCTGAAGATGAACCATCAGGGCATGACCTTCAACGTCTCGCTGTATCCCAAACTGCCGTTCGACACCGTAAAGGCCTTCGCCGCGATCGGGCAGGTGGGCATCACCCCGAACGTGCTGGTGCTCAACACCGCGCTGCCGGCGAAGTCGGTAACCGAGTTCATTGCGCTGGCGAAGAAATCGGACATCAGCTACGGTTCGGGTGGCGTAGGCAGCTCGTCGCATCTGGCGGTGGAGCTGTTCATGATCCAGGCCGGGGTCAAGCTGCTGCATGTGCCGTACAAGGGCGCGGGCCCGGCGCTTGCCGACACCGTTGGCGGCCAGGTGCAGATGATGATCGCCACGCTGCCCGCAGCCTCAGGCTTCATTCGCGGCGGCAAACTGCGCGCACTCGGCATGTCCGGGCTGAAACGCTCGCCGGCGTTCCCGGACATCCCGACTATTGCCGAGTCGGGGCTGCCCAAGTACGACTACGACACCTGGTACGGCATGTTCGGCCCGGCCGCCTTGCCGCGACCGATGGTGACCTGGCTCAACCAGACGCTCAACCGTGTGCTGAACGACCCGGCGATGCGCCAGCGCCTGTCCGACACCGGCCTGGAAGTCGAGACCGGCACGCCGGAGTCGATGCAGAAGACGGTGATCGAGGACATCGCGCGCTGGGGCAAGCTGATCCGCGAGGCGAAGATCCGTATCGAGTAGGCGCTGCATCCACACCCCAGGGACGCTGATGCAGACCTTCGAGATCGCGCTTCTGCTGTTCCTGGTGGTCGACCCGTTCGGCAACCTGCCGCTGGTGCTGGCGCTGCTGCGCAAGCTCGACGACCGCCAGTATCGCCGGGTCGTGCTGCGCGAGACCGTGCTCGCCTGCGGGGTGCTGTTCGCCGCTGCGTTCTCGGGTGCAGCCCTGCTGCGCGCGCTGGATATCGAACGCCCAGTGCTGCAGGTCGCCGGCGGTGTGATCCTGTTCCTGATCGCGATCAAGATGATCTTCGGGCGCGCCACCGAAATCTTCAATGACACCTATAGCGACGACCCGCTGCTGGTGCCGATCGCGGTGCCGACGATCGCTGGTCCGGCGGCGCTGGCGACAGTGATGGTGCTGGGCAGCCAGCATAATGTGCCGATGGTCACGCTTGCCATTGCGCTTATCGCGGTGATGGCACTGACGCTGGCCACCGCCCTGGCCGGCCGGCCGATCGCACGCCGGGTCGGCGAGCGCGGGCTGAACGCGACCGAGAAGTTCATGGCGCTCCTGCTGTGTCTGGTGTCGGTGAACATGATCATGGTCGGCACCCGGGAGTTCTTTACCGGACAGTGACCTGCGCTGGCAGGTGTGACCGCGCGCGGACAGGGCCGCCTTGCAAGCGCAGTGCGCAGCGCAGTGCACATGGACAATCCACCCCTAGTCCCGTATCGTTTTGAAAACGGCAAAGGCAGGTCATGAAGATCTGCGGCCAGAATGCTTCGGCACCCGCCGCAAACACGGGGTCGAAGCGACGATCCAGAGCGAGGAGGCAGCATGCCGGATTATGACGTAGTGATCGTTGGCGCGGGCAATGCAGCGTTTGCTGCAGCCCTGTCGGCGCGGGAGCATGGCGCGCAGCGTATAGCGGTGCTGGAGAAGGCACCGAAAGCGCAACGCGGCGGCAACACCCATTTCAGTGGCGCGATCTTCCGTTTCGTGTTCGACCATGTCGACCAGCTCGACCGGTTCGTGCCGGGCGCCGAGCGCGAGTTTCCGGGCTTTCACGCCGGGGTGGAGCCCTATACCCGGGCTGACTTCCATGGCGACCTGATGCAGGTCACCCAGGGTAGAAGTGACCCGGAACTGGCAGCAGCGCTGATCGACAACTCGTACGACACCGTGTGCTGGCTGCAGGAGCACGGCAGGATGTCGTTCGAACTCGCACTGTCGGTGATCGGGGTGCGCGTGGGCAACCAGATCAGGTGGCCCAAGGGCGCCTTCGTGCGTACGGTTCATGAAGGCGTCGGGTTGTCGAAGACCTGGTTCGAGACTGCAGAGCGGGCGGGCGTCGATATCCACTATGACACCTCGGCGATGCGGCTTACCCAGGGCGAGTCGGGTCGGATCACCGGTGTGATCGCGCGCGGCCCGGACGGTCTGGTCGAGTTCGGCGCCCGCGCAGTGGTGCTCGCCTGCGGCGGTTTCGAGACCAATCCGATGTGGCGCCGGCAGTATCTGGGCGACCCCTGGGATCACGCGAAGGTGCGCGGCTCGAACTTCAACTACGGCGATGGCCTGAAGATGGCGATGGATCTGGGCGCCATGCCCTGGGGCCACTGGGGCGGCTGCCACGCCACACCGATCTCGGCCGATGCGCCGGATTACGGCCGGCGCGACCTTACCGACAAGACCAACCGGCTGTCCTATCCCTATGGCGTGATGCTCAACGTCGAGGGCCGCCGCTTCGTCGACGAGGCCGAGAACCTGCAGTCGCTCACCTATGCCAAGTATGGCGGGCTGATCCTGAAGCAGCCGCGCAGCCTGATCTATCAGATCTTCGACAGCAAGGTGCTGCATCTTCTCGAGCCGCGCTACTCGACCACCGAACCGTTCAAGGCCAACACGCTGGAAGCACTGGTCGCGCAACTGGACCTGGATCGGGTCGAGGCAATGCGCACGCTCACCCAGTACAACACGGCATGCCCGGGCGAGGGCAGCTTCGACCCGGTGCGGCTGGACGGCCTGAGAACCGAGGGGATCACGCC
>JBBRCD010000211.1:0-5668 GCA_038205245.1 Burkholderiales bacterium | reverse complement strand
TGGCACCGCTGCCGGTGCTCGGTGTGCCCGGATGGTGGCCGGGCAACGAGCAGCCGCACTTCTATGACGACACCCGGTACTTCAGGACCGGACGACGGCCTCGCGGCACGCAGTGAGGTGACCTACCCTCAGTCAACCTGCAGCATGATCTTTCCGATATGCGTACTGGTCTCCATCAGCGCATGCGCTTCGGCGGCACGCGCCAGCGGGAAGGTCGTGTGGATCACCGGTTTAACCCTGCCCGAGACCAGAAGCGGCCAGATTTCGCGCTCGAGCGAAGCGGCGATGTCTGCCTTGAACGCATTGTCGCGCGGGCGCAGGGTCGAGCCGGTCAGGGTCAGCCGCTTGCGGCTCAGGGCGGCCAGGTCGACCGTCGATTTCGCACCGCCCAGAAAGGCGATGAACACCAGCCGGCCGTCATCGGCCAGCAGCTTGAGTTCCTTCGGAACATAGTCGCCGCCGACCATGTCGAGGATCACATCCACGCCGCGGCCACCGGTGGCCTCTTTCACCACCGCTTCGAAATCCTCGTCGCGATAGTTGATCGCCCTGACGGCGCCCAGTTTCTCGCAGGCGGCGCATTTTTCCGCGCTGCCGGCCGTGGCGTACACCTGATGGCCGCGTGCGGCAGCCATCTGGATCGCGGCGGTCCCGATGCCGCTGGAGCCACCCTGTACCAGCAACGATTCGCCCGGCTTGAGCCCGGCGCGGTCGAACACGTTGCTCCAGACGGTGAAGAAGGTCTCCGGCAGCGCGGCCGCTTCGATCATCGACAGCCCCGCGGGCACCGGCAGGCAGCTGCCGGCGGGCGCGAGACAGTAGCTCGCATAGCCGCCGCCATTGGTCAGTGCGCACACCGGGTCGCCGACCTTCCAGCGGGTGACGTCCGACGCGACCGCGGCGATGGTACCGGCGACTTCCAGCCCGGGCAGGTCGCTTGCATTGGGCGGCACCGGGTAACGCCCAAGTCGCTGCAGCACGTCTGGACGATTCACGCCGGCCGCCTGCACATGGATCAGCACTTCGCCTGCGCCCGGATTCAGCATCGGTCGGCGCGCCGGTCTGAGCACTTCGGGCGCGCCCGGCGCGGTGATCTCGATACAGTCGAACTGGTCGGGCAGGCTGTGTGCCGGGGAAGTCGTGTTTGCAGCAGAGGTCATGGTCGGCTCGCGATACTGAATGAAAAGTACTATCTGCCCAGACTGCCGCGCACCGCTTCCGAGCGGTCCCAGAAGTTCGGCAACTGCGGGCTCGAGTAGCCGGATACGAACGGCTTCTCCAGGCCGGTCTCGGGTTCGAATACATGCCGGCTCACTGCACCGATGTTGGCGCCGTAGACATGGATGCTGATCGACACCTTGTCGGTCAATGCATTGCTCACCTCGTGGATGTCGCCTTCGCGCGGCGACAACAGGTCGACCGCGCCCGAGTCCAGCCGGTAGCTGTCTCCAGGATGCAGCGGCTCGCCGGGTTCGAGGCGGGAGAACCGCCGGCATTGCTCGGAGCCACGCAGCACCCCGACCAGGCCCCAGGTGCAGTGGTCATGCACTGGCGTGCGCTGGCCCGGGCCCCAGACGAAGCTCACTACCGAGAAGCGTTCCAGCGGATCGCAATGAAGCAGGAACTGCTGGTAGTACTTTGCATGCGGCCGCGCCGCCTCGTCCGGCAACCAGTCGTCGACGCTGATCAGCTCGGCGAGCAGGCGTGCACCGTGTTCCAGCATCGCGCCTTCGTCCGCACCATGCGTCTGGGCAAGCCGGGTGAACCCGGCGGCGAAGGTCCGGAACCGCTGGTGATTCTTCATCGGGTACCTCACTGCAGGCAAAGGCGAATGGTACTGCCTGGCTCGCCAATCGTCTGAACCGATCGCGTTGCAGGTGCGTTGCCGTCATGTGTCACCCGATGCCGCGCTGCGGCGATTGCCACGCAGCGATTACCATCGATGCCTGCCGACAGGAACGGAAGCGGCACCCGCATGGCCTCCAGCGTTTTCGACAGGGTGTTGTTGAAGCACCCCTGGTCTATCGAAGCGCTGCGCTTGATCTTCTGTAACGATATCGGCGACCTCGCTTCGCTACGACGTGGCCTTCATCCGTCAGGCGATGAAGCAGGCGCATGAGCCACGCGCAGGCGCTGCAGCCGATGCAGCCGATGCAGCCGATGTCTGCCGTGGCCGCGGCGATTAACCGCGAGGAACTGGCCGCGAAGAACCGGCCGGGGTGCTCGATCCGACGACCTATGTCGGCATGGCGCCGCAGAGCGTCGAGCGCGTGCCCGACGAGACCCGCGGCGCCGGTTGGCTCCGGGTATGAAGGCTGCCCGCGCGCCGCGGCGTGCACTGCTTTGGCGCTGACCGTGCGTCGGTTTGCACCAATTTGGCCGGTGATTCGCTGATGCTTCATTCAGCTTGATCCGCGGTCTTCGCCATCGCTGCGATGCAGCACGAAAAAGCGTCAAATACCCCTATCTTCGTGGGGGTACACCTGTGTTAACGTCGCATACTTTTTGTTTTGGCCTGCTGCCTGGCGTGGCCTTTAGTGGAGTCGATTGCGCACTTCGCGGCGACTGCACCGTCGATCATGCTGGGGTAAACAACAGGTGCCGCTACCGGTTGCAAGACCAGAGGCGGAGGAACGAGCTCAGAGCGATACAGTCGCCGAGCCTGTGTAAACCTGAGTCCGCAAGTAATGTAACGGGGGGTGCATGATGGGTACGTTCAAGTTCCGGTCTTACAGTAAGGATTTCTGGGCCGGTGTGATGTTTCTCGGGCTGGGGTTGTTGGCGGTGTATATCGCCAGGGACTATCCCATGGGCCGCACGATGCGCATGGGCCCGGGATACTTTCCGACCTATCTCGGCTATGGGCTGGCGCTAATCGGTGCGTTCGTCAACATCCGGTCGTTCTTCAGCGAGCCGCCCGAGGAAGAGCGGGTCACCCGCTGGGCACTGGTGCCGCTGGCGTTGATGCCGCTGTCGGTGGCCATGTTTGCCATCGTGGTGGACAACTTCGGCCTGGTGCTTGCAGTCGCGCTGCTGATCGGTTTTGCCAGCGCGTCGGTGCGCAACTTCAAGCCGATCGAACTCCTGCTGATGTACATCGTCCTTCTTGCGATCGCCTACTTCGTGTTTCTCAGGGCCCTGGGCGTGCCGTTCCACCCGTTCTGGGACGACAGCTTCGGCAAGGCGCTTTCTGATTTTATCGGTACGATCATGACGCCGTTCCGTCTGATTTTCGGGAGCTGACAGCCATGGAATTCTTTACTGACGTATTTGGCAACCTGATCATGGGGTTCGGCGTTGCTCTGAGCCTGGAAAACCTTGTCTACGCGTTTCTCGGCTGCCTGCTGGGCACGCTGGTGGGCGTGCTTCCGGGCATCGGGCCGGTGGCGGCGATTGCGCTGCTGTTGCCGACCACGTTCGCGCTGCCCCCGATCGGGGCGTTGATCATGCTGGCCGGTATCTACTACGGCTCGCAGTACGGTGGATCGACCACGTCGATTCTGGTCAACCTGCCCGGTGAGTCCTCCTCCGTGGTGACCTGTCTGGACGGCCATCCGATGGCCAAGAACGGCAGGGCCGGCCATGCGCTGGCGATCTCGGCGATGGCTTCGTTCTTTGCCGGCACGGTGTGCACGCTGATCATCGCGTTAGCCGCCCCGCCGCTGGCCGAGGTGGCGCTGAAGTTCGGTGCGCCCGAGTACTTCTCGCTGATGACCTTCGGCCTGATCGCCTCGGCGGTGCTGGCCTCCGGGTCGCTGATTCGCGCGCTCGGCATGATCCTGGTCGGTCTGATATTCGGTATCGTCGGCACCGACGTCAACTCGGGCATGTCGCGTTTCACCTTCGGTGTGCCGGGTCTTTCCGACGGTATCGGCTTCGTGGTGATCGCGATGGCGTTCTTCGGCCTGGGCGAAATCATCAAGAATCTGGAGACGCCGAACGATCAGCGGCAGGTGTTCACCGACAAGGTGAGCGGCCTGATGCCGCGCTGGGTAGACATCAAGATGTCGGCCGGTGCGATCTGCCGTGGCACGGCCATTGGGGCGGCATTCGGCACGCTGCCTGGCACCGGTCCGGTGGTATCCGCGTTTGCCACCTATGCGATAGAAAAGAAGATCGCCAAGGACAACTCGCAGTTCGGCAAGGGTGACATCCGAGGAGTGGCCGGTCCGGAGGCGGCAAACAACGCTGCTGCCCAGACCGCGTTCATCCCGACCCTGACTCTGGGCATCCCGGGTTCAGGGGTGATGGCGCTGATGCTCGGCGCGATGATGATCCAGGGCATCGCGCCCGGCCCGCAGGTGATGACCAACCGGCCCGATCTGTTCTGGGGCCTGATCGCCTCGATGTGGATCGGCAACCTGATGCTGGTGATCCTGAACCTGCCGCTGATCGGTCTCTGGGTGCAGCTGCTGAAGGTGCCGTACCGCATGCTGTTCCCGGCGATCCTGATGTTCATGTGCATCGGCACCTACAGCCTGAACAACAGCATCATCGATCCGCTGCTGATGGCGTTCTTCGGTGTGATCGGCTACGCGTTCATGAAGTTCGGCTGCGAGCCGGCACCGATGCTGCTCGGCTTCATCCTCGGGCCGCTGATGGAGGAGAACCTGAGACGGGCGTTGCTCATCTCGCGAGGGGATCCAACCGTGTTCTTCACCCGGCCGATCAGCCTGACCTTCCTTCTCCTGGCGGCGGCGTCGCTGCTGGTGATCATCCTGCCGGCAGTGAGGAAGAAACGGGACCAGGCGTTCGAGGGCGACGAGTAACGTCCCGGAAGTCCGAACGAACCCGGAGCTCGAAAGGCCTCCGGGTTTTTTCTCGACTGTGCACGCTGCGACGCTGCGCTGGCCAGGGCTTCGTCTGATGCGAAAAAGGGGTCAGGGTCGACTTTCGCAGCAGGTGTCAAAGCCAGGCCCCGGTCTAGCTGGCGGAAATCGACCCTGACCCCTTTTCCTGGCGGGCAACTTCCTGCTGTCGATCCGGTGCACATCCGGTAACAATGGCGGGCGTTCAGAACAACAGCGATCTCCGGGAGGAGGCTCAGTGTCCAGAACCAACGACAGGTCGTTCGCCGTAATCATGAGAGCCAGCAGCGCGATGGTCGCTGCTCTGGCGTCTGCCGTTTGCCTGTCGCTGAGCACGGTCAGCCAGCACGCGCAGGCGCAGGCGCCTGGTCAGCCCCAGGCCTGGCCCAGCCGACCGCTGCGGATGATCGTCGCCTCGCCACCGGGCGGGCCGTCCGACCTGCTCGCACGTCTGGTCGGTCCGCAACTGACCCAGGCATGGGGGCAGCCGGTACTGATCGATAACCGCGCCGGCGCCAATGGGATGATTGCGGCCGAGATCACCGCGAAGTCCGATCCCGACGGTCACACCTTTCTGCTCGCCAACGCCGGCTTCGTGATCAATACCGCGCTCTATCAGGCGGTTCCGTACGACCCGCTGCGCGAGTTCGCACCGATCTCGCTCGCGATGTCGGTACCGAACATCCTGGTCGTTCACCCTTCAGTTCCGGCAAAATCGGTGCTCGACCTGGTGGCGCTGGCCAAGGCGAAGCCGGGCCAGCTCGCAGTTGCTTCGGCTGGCACTGGCAGCTCAGGCCATCTGGCGCTGGCGCTGTTCCAGCAGGTTTCGGGCATCGACCTGATCCATGTGCCGTTCAAGG
>JBBRCD010000210.1:0-5669 GCA_038205245.1 Burkholderiales bacterium | reverse complement strand
TCGGTGGACGGCCTGCGTGCACACATCGTGCTGAACCGCGACGGCAGGCTGAACGTGGTCGAGCTTGCCCGTCGCCTCGTTGGAACACCGGCCGATCCACCGCGCGACACGGCACCGTCGATCATGCTGCACCAGGTCGAGTTCCGGGCGGCAAGCCTGCGCTTCACAGAGCTCGGACCCGGTACGCGGGCGAGCCTGGTCATTGCACCGCTGGACCTGACTGCGACCGGCCTCACCACCATGAACGAGGGGCGAGGCAAGCATTCCGTGACAGCCACGCTTCCTGACGGCGGCAGCCTCGAATGGCAGGGTGAACTGGCGTTGCGACCCAAGGTCTCCTCGACCGGAACGCTGCAATTGCGCGGGCTGCAGGCCTCGGCTGTGTGGCCATTCCTGCGCGATCGCCTGCAGATCGATGAGCTGCAGGCCAGCGCGGACTTGACGGCTCGGTATACCTATGACCCCGCGGATTCGCTGCAGCTCGAGGCGCTTGCGCTGGCTGTCACTGGCTTGCGCATGGCTCGCAAGAACGATGACGACCCGCTACTGGTGCTGGAACGAATCGAAGCCACTGGCGGGCACGTCGATTTTGCACGACGCAGCGCCATGCTCGAACGCTTCACAGCCAGTCGCGGTGTCGCCAGCGCCGCGCTGAATGCGCAGGGCGACCACAACTGGGCACTGCTGGCCGCCGCTGCCGAGACAAGCCCCGATGCCCAGAGCGGAAGCGTGACAGCACCGGGGTGGACGATACAGGTCGACCGCGCCCGCCTCGACCATATCGGCCTGCAGTTCGTCGATCGCAGCCGCGCGCAGGCACTGGCGGTGGACGTCGGGTCGATCACTGCAGCCTCGCAGATTGCGTTGACCACCGGGACTGCAGGCCAGTTCAAGGCGAGCGGGATAGACGTCCGCATCGAGGACGCGGTCGTGCGCGCCGCCGACGCCACCGCTTCGGCGGCCCGCGTCGCTTCCATCGGGCTCGAGGAGGGGCTGTTCGACCTGCAGGCGCGCCGACTCGCTGCGCAGCGCATCCACATCGCCAAGGGGCAGGCCACGGTCGTGCGTGAGCTCGACGGCACGATCGCGCTGCTGGATCTGCTCGGCACCGTAGCGGGCGCGCCGGCAAAGGTATCAACGCCGGCTGCCCGAGCCGCCGCGGGCGCTGCACCCCCCTGGCGCTATGACATCGCCGCGGTGGACATCGAGGCCATCGCGCTTGTCGTCGGCGATCGAACGTTTGTACCGGCGGTGAACTACGATCTGTTGGTGGAATCGATCGCAGTGAAAACCCTCACCAGCCGCGTCGATACGGATATCGAGTTCAATGCACGGGTCAATGTGAAGCAAGGCGGCAGCGCGGTCGCGACCGGCACCTACACGACCGGAAGCCAGGCAGTGAAGTCTCGTATCGAGGTCGATCGGCTTGCGCTCGGCCCGCTGCGGCCGGTGGCCCGGCGATACTCCGGCCTGTCGATCCAGGCCGGTCTGCTGTCCCTTGCAGCCAATGTGCGTCACATACCGGCAGCAGAGGCTTTGAACCTGCAGGTCGACGACCTGTCCTTGACCCTGACCCAGCTGGCGGTTGCGAGCCCGCGCGATGAGCGAGCGATGCTTGCGCTGCAACGCATCGAGGGCAGCGGCGGCACGATGGACCTCGCCCGTCGCACGGTTCTACTGCAGGGAGTGGTGCTGGAAAAGGGGCAGGTACGCGCCAGGGTAAACCGGGACGGACGCCTCGACTGGCAGGCCGCACGCCCCGCGCCGATGTCCGGGCCGGCAACATCCCCTGCCGAAGGATCGAAGCGAGCCAGGCCTGCCAGGGCACCCGCTGCACCGGCGGTCGGCAGCGCGCCGCGGGACGCGCCGCCGTGGGACGTGCGTGTCGCCTCGCTGCGTCTGAACGAGGTGGCGGCGCACTACACCGACCACAGCCGCGAGCCCCCTGTGGCCGTCGATATCGATCGTCTCGACGCAAGCCTGGCGGTGCGGATGAAGGCCGGCGGCGAGCGCATGGAGTTCGTCGCCGACCGCCTGGCGTTGAAGGCTCAGCAGATCACGGCCGGGGCACCGGACCCGGCACCCCCGGCGATCGCCTTGAAGTCGGCCTCGATCGCCGAGGGCCGCGTCGACCTCGGCGCGCTGCGCGTGGGTGCCGCGCAGGTCGTGCTCCAGCTCGACGACATGCGTCTGGTGCGCCAGTCGGACGGCCGGCTCACGCTGATCGACCTTCTGCTGCCTGCTAGGGCCGCGCGCGAGGCCCCACGCGCTGCCCAGGCCGAGGAGAGGCGCTGGCAATACGACTTGCAAACGCTGCGTGTAGAGCCCTTCACTATTGCCGTGACCGACGAAGGCTTTGCGCCACCGTTGTCGTTCACCGGCACCCTGCAGGCCGATGCGACGAATATCGCCACGGGTCAGCGGCTGGCCTTCGCTGCTGCGCTTTCGCTGGCACCGGGCGGCAGTCTTGAGGTCGATGGCGATGCCGATGCGGGCTTCAGCGATCTGCAGGCCCGGGTCACTATAGACCGGATGGCGCTGGTCCCGCTGCAGCCGCTGCTGGCCCGCTTTGCAGCACTGGACCTGCGTTCCGGTGTGCTCTCGGCCAACGCGAAGCTGCGCTTCGGGTCGGGCGAGCCAACCCTGCTGGAAGTCGATGGCGGACTGCGTATCAACGACCTGCTGATGAACGAGTCGCTGAGCGGCGAGCGATTGCTGTCCTGGCGACAGCTCGACGCAGGCGGCGTGCGTTTCGACCTCGCCGCGGGCGCGCTTTCGGTCAGCACCGTCACGGTCGACGAGCCCGGCGCGAAGATCGCGATCAGCGAAAAGCGTACCGTCAACCTTGCGCAACTGATCCGGCGCGACACGCAGACCACGTCACCGGACACGGACGTGGCGCCGGCGCAGGCAACCCCAAGAGGCGCTGCCCAGTCGCCGCCGTTCGCGTTCCGCATCGACCGGGTTCTGCTTCGCAGCGGCGTGGTCGACTATGCCGACCGCAGCCTGGTGCTGCCCTTTGCGACGACCGTGACCGCATTCAACGGCACGATCTCCGGCATCTCCAATGATCGCCAGCGCCGTGCCGATGTGAAGGCGAGTGGCTCGATCCCGCCCTACGGTTCGGCCAGCGTCGAAGGCAGCATCGTGCCATTCGCGCCCCGCACGTTCACCGACCTGCGCGTGCGGTTCAACAACGTGCAGGTTCCGCCGCTGTCGCCGTACACGGCGACCTTCGCCGGACGCACGGTCGAATCGGGTCGTCTCTGGCTCGACCTCGCCTATCGCATCGATGACGGCGAGTTGCTGGGCAACAATGACATCCGCCTGTCGGACTTCACCTTGGGAAAACGCGTTGCAGCACCGGGTGCGGCCGACTTGCCGTTGGACCTGGCCGTCGCGCTGCTCACGGACTCGAAGGGCGAGATCAAGCTGTCGGTGCCGGTGCGCGGAGACCTGGACAGCCCGCGTTTCAGCGTGGCCGGCGCGATCGGGCAGGCACTGGGCAACGTGTTGCAGCGGGTGGTAAGCGCCCCGTTCCGCGCGCTGGCCAGCCTGCTGGGCAGTGGCGCCAGCGGCGAGTCTCTTGCCAGCATTGATTTCCGGCCGGGCAGCACGGTGCTGCGCCCCGAGCAGCGCGAGAAGCTCGACCTGCTTGTTCGTGCATTGAACGAACGACCGCAATTGCAGCTCGTGGTGACTGCTCCGTACGACCCCCAGGTTGACACCCGCGCGCTGCAGATCGAGCTGGCGGCCCGCGCACTCGCACAGGTGCTCGGCCACGAGGGCGATGCGCGCGATGATGTCGGCCCCATCGCCTATGACGATCCGAAGACCCGCAAAGCGCTCGAGCGCCTGCTGAGCGAACAGGCCGGCCCTGCCGCCGCGCGCACGCTCACAGCTGGGCCCGGCGACGGCAACAACGACTCACGCCAGCGCTACCAGGCGCTGTTCGAACGCCTGGCGGAGACCTACGCGGTCGGCCCGGACAAGCTGAGGGTGCTCGCGGCCGGGCGTGCCCAGGCGATCGCCGCACATCTGGCAACGCAGGGCATGAGTCCGCGGCGCGTCCGCACCGGCAACATCGCAGCGGTCAGCGAGAGCCGCGAAGACGCGATCGGTGCGCGACTTGCGGTTGATGTGGCCAGGCCTGCGAGTTGATGCGGGCGGCGTCACCTCCCTGCCCCTGTCAGCGCGACTACGTCACTGACATCACCACGCCAGCGATTGCGATTACTGCAACCACCACGAGCGCGACGCCAATCCGCAAGGCTCGTACCCGATTGGCTTCGACTCGCGCAACGAGTTGCGTATTCTGTTCCGCCAGCGCCTTGATCAGTTCGGACGAGGCGAGCATCTGCGCATGCAGGTCGGACACGGTCACTTCGAGCGCAGCGAGTCGTACCTGCAGCCCCTGCGGGGTCGCATCGGCCGGGTTTACCTCCGCGCGCGCGCGCCCAGTCGATGGATCAGCCGGCGCCCCATTGCGAGCCACCGTATTCCACAGCTTCTTTGCCCCTTCAGCGACCTTGGGCGCATTGCTGATCACCTGCGCCCACGGCACGCTTTGCAGCACGACCAACCAAGGGATTGCCATTGCGTACTCTCTCGAACTCGCCGGACCTGACCGGACGTCAACGCATTATCGCTCGACCCTGGCGCACGCACAAAGAGCGCCTGGATGCTGCGCACTGACGATGCGCTCATACACCACCGACGTCACCTGAGCGCCGCGTCGCCCTCGACGATGAGCTGCAACGCGCAGTCATCGAGATTTTCGTTCCCGCAGCGTGACCTGCATGTGCGCTCGCAGGTTCTGGACGTGCGGATGCAGCCACCCGAGACGCCTGCGGACTGAAGCCCGCTGCACGGGCCGCAGCGCGGGCCGCGGCGATGCGGCTGCGTATCGGCGGGCAGGCGTGGCCAGGGACCCGCTGCGTGCGCAGGCTGGCGCGCTGAAGGCCTGCGCGTCTGTTGCCTCCCCTGATTCAGTCGACCGGTGTCAGTCGACCGGTGTCAGTCGACCGGTGAGTCAGGCACAGCACGGGACGGGGCGGTGGCGGGTATGCCCTGATCATCCGGCTGGGCCGGATCGGAAGGCCGCGCGGCAAGGGCGGCCAGCCCGTGGTCCATATCGTCGCGGCAAACCAGCACTGGCCGGGCGGAATGCTTCAGCAACTCGTCGGTCAGGCTGCCCATCATCGCGCGGGCTACCGCGCCCCGACCGCGCGAGCCGATCACGATCAGGTCGCTGCCTTCTTCCTCGGCCAAGCGCTGGATGGCGGTGCCTGGATCCTCGTCGATGGTAAGCAGGGTACTGGCCTGGATGCCCGCCTGGCCGGCGAGCATCAGCGCCGCATCGAAGAAGGGCTGGACGCGCGCCTTGCAGCGCACTACGTGCTCGCCGAGCGAGCGCTCGAGCTCAGCCGCCGACTCCGCCTCGACATGTTCGACCGGGACCGGCAGGTGGAAGGTGATTGCGCATCCATAGCGTACGGCGGCCGCGACACCGATTTCGGCAACGCGCTGCCCGAGTTCAGTCTCGTCGATCACCACGAGCAGCCGACGCGTGGCGCCCGGCTCGGTCTGTGTTTGTGCCGGGGCAGGCGTGCTGTCGGAAGCGCTGTGGTGTTTCGTGTCGTGGCTCGTCATCAGCAGACTCGGTTGGC
>JBBRCD010000209.1:0-5675 GCA_038205245.1 Burkholderiales bacterium | reverse complement strand
GAAGGCGACTGCAGCCCAACGATGAGCCCGGGCCGTGGGAGTTGCCCCGCACGCAGGTGAAGTTCAACTGTGCGGTCCAAGCCGAGTTGAAAACACTCTGACGCGACGGCACCAAACATCGGGTGACGTCGCTGCAGGCGCGACCGGAACTGCACATTGAATGGCCGGTATGGGACGGGAATATCCAATGGTTATACGTCAGCAGTGGGTCGGCAGCGCCAGTTCGTGACCATCGGATGCAGCCGTTCAAATCCGAATTCGTCGCGATAATCGGTCGGCACGCGCGAACGACCGCTGTCGCCATCATCAAATTTCTCCGTGGCTTGGGCGAAGGTCAAGTTTCAAGGTAGACCGGTCGTTCGCCGGGAAAACCGCCGCCGGCTCCTATGGGTCGAAAGGGTCGGTTCGAGGCTGTGAGAAGCAGTCGCCTGAGGCCTTTGACGGCGACTCCCGTCGCGGCTCATCGAATGGCTTCTTCATGGATTTCGTCGCGGCAGCCTGGGGCCGCACGTCGGCAGCTTTGAAGGCATAGCAGCCGGCCTTCCTGAAATCCATGGCGAGCAAGCGCGGTGCGGCTGCCGGTCCTGTCATCGCGCAAACGAAACGCCGCTGCAGATCAGCCACCCGACGCCCGCGGCGCCTCTTCCGGCTGCGCCTCGATGGATGGCCACATCCCCACGATGGCCCGCGCAGTGATCACGCAAACGCGACATCCGACCAGGTCGGATGTTCGTGTGCGCGTCAATTTTGCAGGTTGGAAATGCGCAGTACCCCTAAGCCGGGTAGCGCTCGCCATTTGTCAAGTTGACCGAGACATGGCCGGCCTTCCTGAAATCCATGGCGAGCAAGCGCGGTGCGGCTGCCGGTCCTGTCATCGCGCAAACGAAACGCCGCTGCAGATCAGCCACCCGACGCCCGCGGCGCCTCTTCCGGCTGCGCCTCGATGGACGGCCACATCCCCACGATGGCCCGCGCAGTGATCACGCAAACGCGACATCCGACCAAGTCGGCCTCTTTCAGGCGCCACTGCGCTGTTCACCACTGTGGCGGTTTTTGTCATTCTGCATCTATCCCCCCTGTTGCTGTCACGAGCACCGAGCCCTTGCCAGGCCCGGCCCACTCCCACGATCCCTTGCGGATCACCTTGTTGCTGTCGTCGGCCCAGAACCCCGCCGCGGTCAGCGCGTCCTTCACGACCTTCATCAGGTTGTCGACGTCCCGAGCCCGCCGATCGGGCGGCTCGACCAGGAAGTCCACGGCGATGGCCCAGAAGGGGCCTGGCGGCCCGTAGGGCCACGCGGACGGCCATCCGGTAGGTCCAGGGTAATGACCGGCTAAAAAGAGCGGCGATCCGGCCTTTTTTTCCTCACGCACGTTACGTCTTGCGGCTTCAAAGTTTGAGTAGCCCAGGCGGCGTACAAACCGCGTGACTGTGGCGTTCGACACGCCAGACAGGCGCGCGAGCTCCGACGCAGAATAGCTGGTCGGTTCGCCCGGGAAATCCAGCACGAAGCCGGCAAGCTTCCGTTCTGTGGGATGCAAGCTGGTGAAACTTTCGCGCACACGCGAAAGAAAGGAGGGCTCGGGTGCCGGGGCTGTTGTCGCCGGGATGCCGCCTGCGGTCACTTCAACATTACCGTGGTCAGGGCGATGCTCAGCGAATTTCTCGGCGCCGACTCGACTGTCAGTTGGCCCCTGCGGCCCGCTCGGGCAAATGGCATCGCTAATCTCTCCGGATACGGGTTGGAAACTAGCATGAATTGTGAGTCCTATTGGCGGAGCCAGGCCCGGCGCCGTCGGCCTGATTGCAGGCTTCGACCGTGGCTTAGCACTCAATCGGTGCGTGGCCCCAGTTTGGCATTGGCGCAAACACGCCTCTTAATCAAGTTGCACTCCTTGCAAGCGGGTAATGTCGTCGCCCACAAGTACGCGTGCATTCAACCTGGAGCCACCCCAGGCGCCAGATGGCTGGTCAGGCGCCCGGTGAGCGCCCTGCGCACGTCGTTGAACTCCGGCGACGAAACGTCGCGCGGACGCGGCAGGTCGATACGGATGTCATCAGAGATTCGTCCGGGACCAGCGCTCATCACCAATACGCGGTTTGCAAGGAACACGGCCTCCTCGACCGAGTGGGTCACGAACAGCACAGTAAGGCGGGTCTGTTGCCAGATGTCGAGCAGTTCGGCCTGCAAACGCTCGCGTGTGAGCGCATCAAGTGCGCCGAATGGTTCGTCCATCAGCAGCAGTTCGCAATCGTTGGCGAGCACCCGTGCGATCGCGACACGCTGTTTCATCCCGCCGGACAGTTGCGCGGGATAGTAGCTGGCGAATTTTTGAAGGCCGACCATTCCGGTGAAGCGGTCGGCGATGGCATCGACATGCGAGCGGGCGATACCCCGTTCGCGCGGACCGAACGCAATGTTCTCGCGCACCGTGAGCCAGGGGAACAGGCCATAGTCCTGGAATACCATGCCGCGCTCGGGGCCGGGCGCGACAATCGGCGCTCCGTACATCGTGACTGCTCCTTCGCTCGGCTGCTCGAAGCCGGCCACGATACGCAGCAGCGTCGATTTGCCGCAGCCTGAGGCGCCGAGCAGGCAGACGAACTCGCCCTTCTGCACCTCGACGTCGATTCCGTGCAGCGCGTCGATGCGAGTCGCCGCGCTGCCGGCACCGATCGTGAACTGCTTCGACACACCCCGAACCGACAGGATCGGCCGTTTCGGGCCGGTTGAAGGCTCGATAGCAGTGCTGCCCGTCAAGAACTCTTTCATCGTGATGAGCGCATCAGACTCGGTGCTGCGGATTCCACTGCAGCGCCCGGTTGTTGAGCGCGACCAGCACGCGGTCGGATGCATAGCCGACGACGCCGATGACCAGCATGCCTGCGATCACCAGGTCGGTGCGTGCAAGCGATCGTCCATCCATGATTAGCGCGCCCAGCCCCTGCGGCACGCCTGTCATCTCGCCCACGACGATCAGAATCCATGCGAAGCCATGCCCCAGCCGGAGGCCGGTGAAAATCGACGGCATCGCGGCAGGCAGCACCACCTTGCGGAACATCGCCGAGCTAGAACAGCCGAGCATTGCTGCGGCCTCGAACAGGCGCGTCTCGACCGCGCGTACACCGAACGTGGTGTTGAGCAGAATCGGATAGAACGCGCCGAGAAACACCAGGAAGATTGCAGCCTTCGGCCCCAGTCCGAAGAAGATCATCGACAGCGGTAGCCACGCCGTGACCGGTATCGGCCGCAGTGCCTGCAGGGTCGGGTCCAGCATTTCGCGGATCACCGGTACCCTGCCGATCAGCAGCCCGAGCGGAAGCGCCGCAGCCACTGCAAGAAAAAAGCCGCCGTATACGCGCTGCACCGAGGCCCAGAGATGGCCAAAGATGCTGCCGCTGAACGGATCGTCGTGGATGCCGCCTGCACACAGGTCCCAAAGCGTGCGTGCGACGTCGAGCGGCGGCGGCACCATCTTCGTTCCGGTGGCGGCGACTGCTGCATGCCATCCGAGCACCAGCAGCGCCGGTACAACCAGCGCTCGCGCCACGGCGGCTGCGTGGGCAGCCATGCTCAGAGCGACCCCGGCGCGCCGGGCTGCTTTAATGGATGTGCGGCTGCAAACGCGTCGAGCGCCTCGCAGGCCTTCATCACGTTTTGTACGTGCGGATATGGGGACAGGTCACAGCGGAAGAAGGACACGCCGATCACATGCGAGGCGAGCAGGATGTCGGCCAGGGTCGGCGTGTCGCCATGGCAGAAGCGTCCGGTGGACGGATCGTTCGCGAGGTTTGTCTCGATCGTCTCCAGCGCGGGCAGTGCGAAGCGGTTGATCCACTTCAGCAACCCGTCCTGATCCATGCCGACATCCTGCAACAGGTAGTCGCGCACCCGCGGCACGATCAGCGGATGCGCATCGGCGGCGATCACCTGGGCCAGCCCGCGCACGCGCGCACGGCCTCGCGGATCGGCGGGCAGCAGCGGTGGCGCAGGGAACTTCTCATCGAGGTATTCGATGATGGCCATCGACTGGAACAGCGCGAGGCCCAGCCCATCCTCGAACGCTGGCAACAGGCCTTGCGGATTGATTGCGCGATAGCTCTCGCCGAGGTGTTCCTTGCCGAGCAAGTCGATCGGCGCAAACGCGACATCGACTCCCTTCAATGCGATCGCGACCCGGACACGATAGGTGGCGAGCGAGCGCCAGTGGCCGTAGAGCTTCATTTCTCCTTCGCCACTGCGCCAATCATCTGAGTATTGACGAGCTTTGAGAGGTCAGGCGGCTGTTTGATCTGCTTCAGCTCGACCATTGCTTCGTTGTAGAAACTCGCCTGCTTCAGCCAGACATCGTCGATTTGCCACTGCACGAAGATGTTCTTCATGGCTAGTTCGGCCAGCGGTCGGGCAACGCCCAGTCGCGCGATCGCGGCATCGACATAGAGCGACGGCGTCGTGCGCGCGAGTTCGACCGCGCGCCGATGCGTTCGCAGAAACGCCATCACGGCATCCGGATCCTTCTCGATCACCGCGGGGTTGGCCACCAGCACCAGGTTCAGGCCACCCGCTGGCGTCTTATAGGGAAAGTCGATGACCCTGCCTGCACCGGCGGATACCGAGATAGACGGGCCAGGCTCGATGCCGACATAGGCGTCGATGTCGCCTCGGGCCAGCGCACCCGGCATATCCTGGAACATTAACCGCACCACCTGCACGTCGGCCGGGCCTAGCCCCGATTCGCGGGTGCGCAAACGGAACAGGGTTTCGACGGTGGAGGCCGGCTGCACCGCGACCCGCTTGCCTTTCAGGTCGGCAATCGACTTGATGTCGGACTTTGCACTGGCGACGATGCCAAAGCCACCATCGGTACTGGCACCCACCACAGTGATCGGCTGGCCGTTGGAAAACGCGAGAACAACGACAGGGTAGCCGACCATGCCGACGTCGACCGAGCGTGTGGCCACCGCAGCGGTGACGTCGGCCGGCGTATCGAATACGGTGATGTCGAAGCGATAGCCCGGCGGCGCCACCTTTTCGTATAGGAACGGAGTCATACCGATGATCAGCTTTAATGTGCCGACCTTGATCACTTTTTGTTGCGCCATGACCGCCGGCGAAACTGCAACCAGTGCGGTAACGAAAACGAGCAGCATCACAAGGGTTCGAGCTGGATTGTGGTGGAAAAGACGCAGCGGGTGAGTCATGGAAGCTCCGGGACGTCGGCGACCTGCCGAAGTTGGTCTAGACAGCAATTAATGTGCCACCTTAGAACCTGCTGGACTACAAGCGTCCATTAACAATCAGCGCGGCCGCAGATTTCGCGGGTCTTCGGCTCCGCCTTCGCACCCGACATGTTCACCGCGTAGCCACAGCCTCACGCCTTGACCTTCACCAACGCATTGAAGCGCCGCGCGAGCATGTTTGCACCTTAATTGTGCGTTTCACGACCGCCTGCACCTCAGACTGCACTAAGCTGGGACGAGCCCCCTCGCCCCCGGGAGGTCCACGGCGTGTTCGACCTAGCCGAGCGGACGCTTAGGGAAACGCTGATCAATTTGGCCCGATTCCTGCATGCGCTAAAGCCATGAAGCACCGCCCCCAACCGCCCAAGCATCTGAGCTTTGCCAGCTACGAGTTCACCCAGAAAAAGCGCGTGACGCGGCGCGAGAAGTTCTT
>JBBRCD010000208.1:0-5688 GCA_038205245.1 Burkholderiales bacterium | reverse complement strand
CACTACTGCAGCAGCCAGATCCCCGGCTTTTGCCTTGGCGTAAGCGGGGTGCTCCTGGACCTCTTTCTCGCTCGCGATGATCTGCGTATCTGGCAGACAAGTGGAAGGAACTCTTGTCGGTTTCATAGAGGTGATTCTATCGCCTACCTGACGCGACGTGGCTGCAACCGTTACCGCATCGCCTCGACGATCGCCGCAGTCATCGCCTTGGTGCCGCCCCCAGCTCCGCCGCCAAGATCTGCAGTCACCCGGTCGCGCCGCTCCAGCACCGAGTTCAATGCCTGTTCGATACGCGCGGCGGCTTCGAGTTCGCCGACATGCTTGAGCATCATCGTCGCCGACAGGATCATCGCCATCGGGTTGGCGATGTCGCGCCCGGCGATGTCCGGGGCGGTGCCATGCACTGCTTCGAAGATCGCGCAGCGCTCTCCGATGTTGGCACCTGGGGCCAGACCAAGTCCGCCGATCAGTCCGGCGCCAAGATCGGACACGATGTCGCCATAGAGGTTGGCCAGCAGCAGACAGTCGTAGCGCTCCGGCGCCAGCACCAGTTCCATGCACAGCGCATCGATCACCCGGTCGCGGGTCTCGATCTGCGGATACTGCTCGGCCACTGCCTGTGCGACGCGCAGGAACAGACCGTCGGTCAGCTTGAGCACGTTCGACTTGTGCCCGATGGCGAGCTTTGTGCGTCCGAGCCGCATCATGGTCTCGCAGGCGAAGCGCGCTGCGCGCTCGGTGGCACCGCGGGTGATCGTCTTGATCGCCTCGGCAGTGTTCTCGTCGACCATCCGCTCGCGGCCCATGTACAGGTCTTCACTGTTCTCGCGAAAGATCAGCAGATCGACGCCCGAATAGCGCGAGGGCACGGCGGGAAAGCTGCGGATCGGCCGCAGGTTCATGTACAGATCGAACTCCTTGCGCAGCGCGATCGCCACGCTCGGGTAGACCCGGGGTTGGGTCTCGGGTTTCATCGGGTGCGCGCCGACCTCGATCCGGTAGGGCACGCCGAAGGGGGTGCCGGTCGGACCCTTGAGTGCGAGTCCGGTGCGTCCGATCGATTCGAACACCGCCGGGCCCAGCGGCGGGCCGCCGGCTACCTGGGCGGCGAGGCCGGCCGCCTGCACATCCCAGTCGAAACGGGCACCGCTGGCGTCGACGATGGCGCGAGCGGAGGCGGTGACCTCCGGCCCGATCCCGTCGCCGGGAATCAGGGTGATCTGGCGGGCAACCGTTGTCATGACGGGTAACTCCTCGAATTCGTTAGGTTTTTCGTGATCCAGGCTAAATGCTGGTCGGCCTGGAGGGCGTCACAGGGTGTTGTGTGCCTGCAACACTTCACCCGGTATTGAGGCCTGAAATGCATGGCGAAGTTGTGATCCGGGTGGGGCAGTCGGCAGAATAACGACACTTCTCAGTTCTGAGAAGTCTGGGTGGCGGCGAACCTTAAGGCGTCGGCATCCACCACTTCGAAGCGAAGCATTTCAGGAGGCTTTACTGTGAAAAAGAAACTTCTTGCAGCGGCGGTCGTCTCGGCCTTCGCGGCACCGGCTGCGTTTGCGCAGACCGCACCGACGAATGTCACGATCTATGGCGGCTTAGTATCGGAAGTGATCAGCGTCAAGGGCGACGACGCTCCGGGCGGTGACTATCAGCGCCGCACCAGGGTCGGTTCGCCCGGCGGGACGCTTATCGGCTTCCGTGGCTCCGAGACGCTCGGTGGTGGCATGAGGGTGATCTGGCAGGTCGAGCAGAACGTTGGTTCCGGCGACGGCACCGGCACCACCAACAGCTGGGGTTCGCGCAATACTTTCCTCGGTCTGCAGTCCGGCATTGGTCAGGTGTTCGTCGGCAACTTCGACAGCCCGCTGAAACTGGTGCTTGGCATCAATAACACGATGCGCTTCGGTCTGACCGGCCCGAACGGCATGAACCCGATCTTGAACAACGGCGATGCGACAGGTACCGATGCTGCCAACCCACATTCGTTCAGCCGTCGGGTCAACAATTCGGTGAACTACGCTTCGCCGATGTTCAGCGGTTTCCAGGTTCGCGCTCAGTACATGGCGAATGAGAACAAGTCGAATACCAGTGGTGTCAATCCCCAGCTCGATCCGAGCCTGTGGGGCGTGTCGGCCACCTGGACTGGCGGGCCGTTCCGCGCTGGTGTTGGCTACCAGAGGCACACTGACTTCCGCACTGCCGGCACTTTCCCCACTAGCCGCGGGGTAGATGACAGTTCGTACCTGGTCTCCGGTAGCTGGAACAGCGGTCCGTTCCGGGTCCAGGCCGCGTACAGCCGCCTGAGCTACGGCACTGTCGGCGGCGATCTGAAACGGAACAACTGGCTGGTGGGTGGCCAGTACTCGATGGGTATGCATCGTTTCCGCGCCCAGTATCAACATGCGGGCGACGGCACCGGCGCGCCGGCGAACACGGTCATTGGCAACGTAGCGCAGGGCGGCGACACCGGAGCGCAGATGTGGCAACTCGGATACGGCTACGCGTTGTCCAAGCGCACCGAGGTTTACGGCTTCTACTCGATTATGGACAACGACAGGAATGGACAGCTGAACCACTCGGGCGCGCACGGCGGGATCCCGACTGGCGCGGGTGGGTTCCGTGCCGGGATGGACATCACGGTCTTCGGTATCGGGATGGCTCACTCGTTCTGATCGACGTAAGTTAGCAGCAGCGTCGGCAAACGGGCACCTTCGGGTGCCCGTTTTTCATGGTGTTTCATCGAAAGAGTCCCGGCGCGTGTCCAAGTCCCCTGCCGCGATGGCCCAGGCGGTCGCCCTGGTCGCCAGGGCTGCCGAGGCCTGGCGTTCCGGCGACCTGGCGCAAGCCGAAGCGCTGCTGGTGCAAGCCAGGCAGCTCGACCCGAAGCGGACCGAAGTGCTGGTCACGTTGGGCATGATTCACACCTCGGCCGGGCGTCCGGCAGAGGCATTGCCGCTGCTTCGCCGAGCCGTCTCGCTTCGACCGGCGCTAGCGGTCGCACACGGCAATCTCGGGCTCGCGCTGTCCGCGCTCGGCCAGCATCGGGAGGCGGTGACCAGCCTGACCCGGGCTGTACGGCTCGCTCCGGGCGACGCCCAACTGCATTACAACCTGGGCACGGTACTGCATGCGAGTGGCGATGCTTCCGGTGCGCGCATTGAGTTCGCTGCAGCGATCGCGATCGACCCGGCGTTCACCGAGGCGCTGTTCAATCTGGGCAACCTTCTGCGCGAGGCCGGTGCAGTGGATGAGGCCGAGCGCGCCTACCGGACCGTGCTCGGCCTGCGTGCCGACGATCTGCCGGCACGTCTGAACCTCGCGGGTCTGCTGTTGTCTGCCTCGCGGTTCGCCGAAGCGCTGGAATGCTGCGAGCAGGTTCTCGCCAGCGCGCCCGGTCTGGCGATAGCGCAAAACGGACGCGCCAATGCGCTGCATGGGCTGGAGCGTTTCGATGAGGCGCTGGAAGCCTTCACCCGGGCGGCAGCGCTGGATCCGGATTCCGCACAGATCCGCTACAACCTCGCCAATCAGCAGTTGCGCCTGGGTCTGACCGAGCCAGCGATCGAGTCGTTCAGGCGCACGCTGGCGCTCGACCCGATGCATGCCCAGGCAGCGCAGAACCTGCTGCTTGCGCTCAACTACGCCGATCGTGCCACCGGTGACGAGATCGCTGCTGCCTGTCGCCACTGGGCGCCGGTTGCCGTGCCCGCCGCGGCTCCCGCGGCCTTGACGGCTGCAGGGCAGCGCTTCCACTTTGGGGTCACTGGCGCGCCGGGCGAGACGGTTCAGCCGCGCTTGTCGGGATCGCGACTTCGGCTCGGCTTCGTCTCTGCCGACCTGCGTCTGCACTCGGTCGCGTCCTTCCTGCTGCCGCTGCTCGAATCGCTGGACCCCGGCCGGTTCGAGGTGTTCTGCTATGCGAACCAGTCCATCCAGGACGGCATGACGCAGCGGCTGCAGGCGGCGAGCAGCGTCTGGCGGGACATCCTGCCGCTGGACGATCGGGCCGCCGCCCGGATGATGGCTGAAGACGCGATCGACCTGCTGGTCGACCTGTCCGGCTACACCGCCGGTCATCGCCTCGGCGTGTTCGCATACCGGCCAGCGCCAGTGCAGGTGAGCTGGCTCGGGTATCCGGCCTCGACCGGGCAGCCGTTCATCGATGCGCGCATCGTCGATGCGATCACCGATCCGGCCGACCCAAGCGATGCAATCGAACCAGCCCATCGTGCATCGGACACGCGCGGCTCGGAGCGCCTGCTGCGGCTGGACCGCTGCTTCGTCTGCTACCAGCCGTCCGCTGACCTGACCGAGGCCATCCAGGCCGTTGTTGCCCGCGACCCGCGCGCCCCGCTGGTGTTTGGATCGTTCAACAATCTGGCCAAGCTGTCCGAGTCGACCATCGCCCTCTGGAGCGCTGCGCTCGTCGCTGTGCCGGGCTCACGACTTGTACTCAAGGCCGCCGGCACCGAGCAGGCCGGAGTGCGTATCCGATTGCTGGCTGCGTTCGCCAGTCACGGAGTCCTCCCGGAGCGTTTGCGCTTCCTGCCGCGCGCGCCGACCCTTGCTGCCCATCTCGCCTGCTACGCCGACGTCGATATTGCGCTGGATAGTTATCCGTATCACGGTACGACGACCACCTGCGAGGCATTGACGATGGGCGTGCCGGTGGTGTCCCTGATCGGCGACCGGCATGCCAGCCGCGTCGGCGCGAGTCTGCTTGCAGCCGCAGGGACGCCGCAGTGGGCGGTCGACACACACGCGGCATTCGCCGGGCGCGTGGCCGAGCTCGCCGGGGACATCCGGTCAGGTCGCTTCGTCCGCAGCGCCCTGCAGCAGCAGATCAAGGCGTCTGCGCTTTGCGATGCGGGAGCGTTCGCGCGCGCATTCACCGAGGCCGTGATCAAGCTGGCCTGATAAAATCAGGCTGAATGGCTATTCTGAGGCGCTCGATGAAGACAGTGAATATCACCGAAGCAAAGTCCCGCTTGAGTGAGCTGATTGCGCTTGTCGAACGCGGCGAGGAAGTAGTCGTTACGCGGCGTGGGTCGCCGGTCGCGCGTATCTGTGCAGCAGCGGCCGAGAGGGTACCACTCGACATCGAAGCCTTGCGTGAGGCGATCAGGCTTCAGTCGGCTGGGCGCGGCCCGAGTTCGGCAACACTCGTTCGATGGATGCGCGACTCGCGTTACTAATGAGCTACGTAGATACCAGGTGCTCGATCCGTTGGAACGCATGGGGTAGATGATAATGGCTGGTCCGCTTTCGCATATCCGTGTACTCGACCTGACCCGCGTCCTCGCCGGGCCGTGGTGCGGGCAGAATCTCGCCGACCTCGGCGCGGAGGTGATCAAGGTCGAGCGTCCCGGCAAGGGGGACGACTCGCGCGCGTTCGGCCCGCCCTGGATCAAGGATGCCGCTGGCAACGACACCGCCCAGGCCGCCTACTTCGTCTGCGCCAACCGCGGCAAGCAGTCGATCACCCTCGACCTCG
Organism: Burkholderiales bacterium; assembly: GCA_038205245.1. Lineage (GTDB taxonomy): Bacteria > Pseudomonadota > Gammaproteobacteria > Burkholderiales > CAIKXV01 > CAIKXV01. Next base: position 191 of record JBBRCD010000208.1, on the reverse strand, counting down.
CCAACCCCGAGGCGCAGCAGATCGTGCGCGATCTGGCTTCGAAATGCGATGTGCTGCTGGAGAACTACAAGGTGGGCGATCTCGCCCGCTACGGGCTGGGCTATGCCGATCTCGAGAAGATCAACCCCGGATTGATCTACTGCTCGATCACCGGCTTCGGCCAGACCGGCCCGTACAAGGACCGCCCGGGC
>JBBRCD010000207.1:0-5799 GCA_038205245.1 Burkholderiales bacterium | reverse complement strand
CCGAGTACCGGCGCCAGGCGCCGCGCTGGTTTGCCGGCCGCTATCGGCTGCTGCTGAAGGAGACCGCCGAGGGATTCCGCATCCGCATGAAGAAGGTAGTCCTGATCGATTGCGAATCGGCGTTGCCAGCGATGGCGATCTATGTCTGAGCGCTCATCGGTGGCCGTAGCATCCGCAGCGGCCAGCGCGCGCCGGCGCCTGGCCGCGTCACGCTTTTCGCGCTTACCGGTGGGGCAGCGCGCGGGTTCGGACTAGAATCCGCTTTTTGGCGAAAGACGCGCGATGAAGCTCTCCCCTCGGGTCGGGGTCGTGATGGGCAGCGACAGCGATTGGGATGTGATGCAGCACGCAGTGGCGGTGCTGGAAGAGTTCGGTGTGCCGCATGAAGCGCGCGTGGTGTCCGCGCACCGCACCCCGGACGCCATGTTCGCTTATGCAGAAGCCGCACGCGGGCGCGGTCTGGCCTGCATCATCGCTGGTGCGGGGGGTGCAGCGCACCTGCCCGGAATGCTCGCGGCCAAGACCACGGTTCCGGTACTCGGTGTGCCGGTGCCGTCGCGCCACCTGCAGGGCCAGGATTCACTGCTGTCGATCGTCCAGATGCCGCGCGGCATTCCGGTGGCGACCTTCGCCATCGGCGAGGCCGGCGCGGTGAACGCTGCACTGTTTGCGATAGCGATGCTCGCCAATGGCGATGCCAGCCTGCGCAGGAAGCTTGTCGCCTATCGTGCGGCGTTGTCACGCAAGGTGTCGGCGATGACGCTGCCGCCGCCCGCGGCGGTGCGGGTCGCGCGCGGACCCGGCAGTCGGGGTTGAAATGCGAATTGCGCAGGCAGCGGCTGCCCGCATGAGCCGCCGATGATCGCACCCGGCGCTTCGCTTGGTCTGCTCGGCGGCGGCCAGCTCGGACGCATGTTCGCCATGGCCGCGCAGAGCATGGGCTATCGGGTCACCGTGCTCGACCCGGGAGCGCACAGCCCGGCGGGCAGTGTCGCCGACCGGCACCTGCAGGGCGACTACCTGGATGTGCCATCGCTGCGTGAACTGGCGTCGAGCTGCGCCGGTGCGACCACCGAGTTCGAGAACGTGCCGGCAGACAGCCTGCGCTTTCTCGCCGCCCACTGTGTGGTCAGTCCGGCGGCCGAAAGCGTTGCCGTGGCGCAGGACCGCATCGCCGAGAAGACGTTCCTGCGCGAGGCCGGGATTGCAGTGGCGCCGTTTCAGGTGATCCGCGCCGCAGAAGATCTGGACGGTGAAGGGCTGTCGGCGCTGCTGCCTGGCATCCTGAAGGTGAGCCGGTTCGGCTATGACGGCAAGGGCCAGACCCGGGTGCGCAGCCGCGATGAGGTGCGTGCGGCCTGGGCGGGTCTGGGCGGCGAGGCCTGCGTTCTGGAGCGGCTGCTGCCGCTCGAGCGCGAACTGTCGGTGGTGGTGGCGCGCGGCTTCGATGATCAGGTCGTGACCTTTCCGGTGGCCGAGAACCACCATCAGGATGGCATTCTCGACGTGAGCATCGTGCCCGCCCGGGTGCCGGCCGCGCTGGCCGAGCAGGCAAGGCGCAGCGCACTGGCGATTGCCGAGCGGCTCGACTACCGCGGCGTGTTGTGCGTGGAATTCTTCGTGCTGGGCGACCACACCCTGCTGGTCAACGAGATCGCGCCGCGTCCGCACAACAGCGGTCATTACACGATCGATGCCTGTGTAACCTCGCAGTTCGAGCAGCAGGTGCGGGTGCTGGCCGGGCTGCCGCTCGGCGACGCTTCACTGCACTCGCCCGCGGTGATGGTGAACATCCTGGGCGAGGCCTGGCTCAATGCCGGCGGCGAGCCGGACTGGTCGCAGGTGCTGCGCCATCCGCGCGCCAAGCTCCACCTGTATGGCAAGCGCGACGCGCGTGCCGGTCGCAAGATGGGTCACTATACGGTGCTCGCTGGCAGCATCGAGGCGGCGCTCTCCGACGCGCTGCAGATTCGCGCGGTGCTGCGGCCGCTCGCGCAGCCGGCGCAGGCGATCCCGGCCCAGCCGCTCGCCTGAGGCGACAGCGCGCTCGCGCCGCGCGCAGCTGCCGAGCCAACTTCAAACCCGTAATTCGATAGGCAGCCAGAGCATGAGCCGACCGCTAGCCGAAACCTCGATCAAGAGCCTGCAGTTCCTGCACAGTGGAAAGGTGCGCGATCTGTATGCGATCGACGCCCAGCGGTTGCTGGTGGTGCAGACGGATCGGCTGTCTGCATTCGATGTGATCCTGCCCGATCCGATTCCCGGCAAGGGCGAAGTGCTGACTGCGTTGTCGACGTTCTGGTTCCATCGGCTGGCCAAGGTGATCCGCAACCATCTGCTGCCCGACGACCCGCTGGAGGTGGTTGCGCCCGCCGAGCGCGATCAGGTCGCCGGGCGCGCAATGGTCGTGCGTCGGCTCACCCCGCTGATGGTGGAGGCGGTGGTGCGCGGCTATGTTGCCGGTTCCGGCTGGAAGGATTACCAGGCCACCGGAGCCATCTGTGGCGTGAGTCTGCCGGCCGGCCTCGCGCAGGCCGCGCAGTTGCCGCAGCCGATCTTCACGCCGGCGAGCAAGGCCCCGAAAGGCCAGCATGACGAGAACATCAACTACGAGGCGGTCGAGCAGACGATAGGCGTGGCACTCGCCGCGCAGGTGCGAGAGGTGTCGCTTGCGCTTTATCGAGAGGCGGCCGCGCATGCGCTGGCACGCGGCATCATCATCGCCGATACCAAGTTCGAGTTCGGCACCGACGCCGACGGCGGGTTGTGGTTGATCGATGAGGCGCTGACGCCGGACTCGTCGCGCTTCTGGCCGGTTGCCGAGTATCGCGAGGGCATCAGCCCGCCTGCGTTCGACAAGCAGTTCGTTCGCGACTGGCTGGAGAGCGTGCACTGGAACAAGCGGCCGCCTGCGCCAGCGCTGCCGCCAGACATTCTCGCGAAGACCGCGGCGAAGTATGGCGAGGCGCTGCGGCTGCTCGCAGGCTGAGCGGGCAGCGCGTTGAAAAGCTGCTGCGGGGGCCGCCCGCGATGATCGTCCCTGCATCGACTGCTGCGATCGAGTCGGCGGCGCGCGCACTGGCGGCAGGCGAGGTGGTGGCCTTCCCGACCGAGACCGTCTACGGCCTGGGCGCTGATGCGGCCGACCCGCGTGCGGTCGGCCGGGTGTTCGCGCTCAAGCAGCGTCCCGCGACCCACCCGCTGATCGTGCACCTGACATCGGTCGATGAGGTGGCGCGATGGGCCGCAGACATGCCGCCCATTGCCCGGAGGCTGGCGGCACGGTTCTGGCCGGGACCGCTGACCCTGATCCTGCGCAAGGCGGCCGATATCGACCCGGCGGTGACCGGCGGCCAGGATACGATCGGTCTGCGCGTGCCGTCGCATCCGGTGGCGCAGCAACTGCTGCAGGCGTTTCGCCGTCTTGGCAGCGGTGCGATCGCGGCACCTTCGGCCAACCGCTTCGGCCGCCTCAGTGCGACCTGCGCAGCCCATGTGGTCGACGAGTTCGGCGACGCACTGCCCCTGGTCATCGATGGCGGACCGAGCGATGTGGGAATCGAGTCGACCATCGTGGACGTATCGACTGGACGCGCGGTGCTGCTCAGGCCCGGGGCGATCGATGTCCTGCAACTCGCCGAGGTGCTGGGGGAACTGCCCGGGGTCGCCAACGCGCGCTCGCCGCGCGCCTCGGGTACGCTGGCCTCTCACTACGCGCCAGCGGCGAAAGTGATGCTGGTCGAGGCCGATCTGGTCGCCGAGGTCGTGCGCTTCCTGATCGGGGAGGGCAAGTCGGTCGCAGTGCTCGCGCGAACCGCGGGCGAGCCGCTGGTCGGGTCATTGCACTGGCTTCGCGCACCAGCCGATGCGGCCGGCTACGCGCATGAACTTTACGCCTCGCTGCGCCTGCTCGACCGGCCGACGACCGACGTGATCGTGGTCGAGCTGCCGCCGCAGGACGCGGCATGGTCTGCGATCGCCGATCGGCTCGCCCGGGCGGCGGCCGATCGATGACCTGGATCGCCGCCTATCTCGTCTCGGGCGCCTTCGTCGGTTTTCTCGCCGGGCTGATCGGCATCGGCGGCGGCATGACCCTGGTGCCGATCCTGTCCGCGCTGTTTTCGGCACAGGGGCTGGCGCCCGGCTACAGCGTTCATCTGGCGCTCGGTACTGCGATGGCCTCGACCCTGTTCACCTCGTTCTCCAGTGTGCGCGAGCATCATCGTCTCGGGTCGGTGGACTGGCAGATCGTGCGCCGGATGGTGCCCGGTCTGATGTTCGGGTCACTGGTGTCCACCGGCGCGGCCGGCTGGCTGAGCCAGGGCACACTGGCGATACTGTTCGCGCTGATCGCCTCGGCCGGCGCCACTCAGATGCTGCGCGCATCCAGGCCAGCGGCGGCTCGCCCACTGCCCGGTCCGCTGCCCTTGTTTGCGTGGATGAGCGCCATTGGCGCCACCTGTGGACTGGTTTCCGCCGGCGGGGCGTTTCTGACCGTGCCGTTCATGTTGTACTGCGGCGTTCCGATGCGCAACGCCATCGGCAGCGGGGCGGCGATGGCCTGGCCGATCGCGGTGATCGGCACCGTCGGCTATGTGATCTCCGGCTGGCCGGCGATGGCGGGGCTGCCGGACTACGCGCTCGGGTTCGTGCTGCTTCCGGTGCTGGCGGTACTGGTGGCGGCCAGCATGCTGGCCGCGCCATTCGGTGCACGCCTGACCCACCGCCTGCCCACGCTGGTCCTGAAGCGCATATTCGCCGTGGTGCTTTATCTGGTCGCGCTGAAGATGGCGACCGCCTACTGGTAAGGCGCTCGCCACCGGCGGATCAATGCCTGCCCCAGCGCATGCGCAGATCCAGAACATGTGCGGTGAGCGAGACCAGCAAGCCCAGGGCGATGGGACCCGCCTGCACCGGCTGGGTCAGTGCGAAGCGCAGGGCGAAGAACAGGCCGGCGCCTGCCATCGTCATCACCAGCAACTGTCGTGGCGCAACCCCGCGCCCAGTGTAGGCGCGGTAGGCCATCAGCAGCACGACCTCGATCAGGATGCCGGCAAAAATCCAGTCGATCGCCTGACCGCTCGCGATCCACTGGGACATCGACTCGGAGAACGCCATTCAGGCCCGACCTGCCGCGCCCGGGCGGCCCATGTGCTGGACCACACGCCGGCCCACATGCCGACCGCCGCTGCGCGGCGCGCGCATCGCGACAGTCTGTCTCAAACGCGCGCCAGACCGAGCAGGTGGGCCAGATCCTTGAAGAAGATCCGCACATGCGCCATTGGCTTCTTGCGCGTGAGCTTCTTGTTCATGTACGACTCCCAGGTGAGCTTCTGCACGTCCTTGTCCCGGCAGATCGACACGAAGCGTTCGCGCCGCTTGTCCGAGCTGTACCAGAAGGTCTGCATGATGCCGAGCACCCAGAACACCTTGCCGTGCGCGCTCATGAAGCGCTTGCGTGCAGTGGCCAGTTCGCTTGCCTTGCCGGTTTGCAGGAACGCATGCACCGCATCGGCCGCGTATCGCCCGCCGACCATCGCGTAGTAGATGCCTTCGCCCGAGGCCGGGGCAACCACGCCCGCGGCATCTCCGGCGAGCACGATGTCGCGGCGGTTGTCCCAGCGTTTCATGGGCTTCATCGGGATCGGTGCACCTTCACGCCGGATCGTGCGCGCGTCACCCAGGCCGGCTGCAACGCGCAGCGCGCTGGTCGCGTTGCGCAGGGAGAAGCCGCGCAGCGCGGTGCCGGTGCCCACGCTGGTGGTGTCGCCATGCGGGAACACCCAGCCGTAGAAGTCC
>JBBRCD010000206.1:0-5809 GCA_038205245.1 Burkholderiales bacterium | reverse complement strand
AACTGCCTGATCGGATCGCCATGATTTCGACGCCGCCCGCCGCCCGCACCGGCGGCCAGATTCTCGCCGACCAACTGCGCATCCACGGCGTGGACCTCGCCTTCGGCGTGCCGGGCGAGAGCTATCTGGCGCTGCTCGACGCGATGCATGATCACCGCGATGCGATGCGCTTCATCATCTGCCGGCAGGAGGGCGGCGCGGCCAACATGGCCGATGCCTATGGCAAGCTGACCGGGCGTCCGGGCATCTGCATGGTCACCCGCGGCCCGGGCGCCACCAATGCATCGATCGGGGTGCACACCGCGTTCCAGGACTCCACGCCGATGATCCTGTTCATCGGCCAGGTGGCGCGCGACTACATCGACCGCGAGTCGTTCCAGGAGATCGATTACCGGCGCTTCTACGGCCCGTTCATGAGCAAGTGGACCGCACAGATCGACTCCGCCGCGCGCGTGCCCGAGTATGTGAGCCATGCGTTCCAGGTGGCGACCTCGGGGCGCCCGGGCCCGGTCGTGCTCGCCCTGCCCGAGGACATGCTGACCGAGACCGCGACCGTCGTCGACGCCGCCCCCTGGCGCCGGGTGCAGGCGAGCCCGGCCGCAACCGACCTGCAGACACTGCGCGGCATGCTGGCACAGGCGAAGCGGCCGTTCCTGCTGATTGGCGGCAGCGGCTGGAGCGCGCAGGCGGTCGAGGACATTGCCGCCTTCGCGCAGGCGTTCCGGCTGCCGGTGGGCTGCTCGTTCCGCTGCCAGGACCTGATGGACAACCGCTCGCCCAACTATGCCGGCGATGTCGGGGTGGGCATCAACCCGGCGCTGGCCGAGCGCATCCGCGGCTGTGACCTGCTGCTGGCGGTCGGGCCGCGCCTGGGCGAGATGGCGACTCAGGGCTACACGCTGCTCGAGGTGCCCAGGATGAAGCCGGCGCTGGTGCATGTGCATGCCGGCGCCGAAGAACTCGGCCGGGTCTACCAGGGTGAACTGCTGATCAACTCCGGCATGCCGGAGATGGCCGCCGCGCTGCGTGCACTCGATCCGCTGCCAACCGCGGTCACCACCGCCTGGAGCGACTGGACCGCCAGCGCCCATGCCGACTATCTGAAGACGCTGGAGCCGGTATCCCCGCCGGGCGAGGTGAACCTGTCCATCGTGCTGCGCCAGTTGCGTCAACGCCTGCCCGACGATGCGATCGTCACCAACGGTGCGGGCAACTATGCGGCCTGGCTGCATCGCTTCTTCGACTACCGGCAGCATCGTACCCAGCTGGCGCCGACCAGCGGCGCCATGGGCTACGGCGTGCCTTCGGCGGTTGCCGCCAAGCTGGTGCATCCGGAGCGTACCGTCGTGTCCTGGAACGGCGATGGCTGCTTCATGATGAACGGCCAGGAGATGGCCACCGCCGCGCAGTACGGCGCCCGGGTCGTGTTCTGCGTGGTGAACAACGGCATGTTCGGCACCATCCGCATGCACCAGGAGCGCGAGTACCCGGCGCGGGTGTCGGGCACCGAACTGAAGAACCCGGACTTCGCGCTGCTGGCCAAGGCCTACGGCGGGCATGGCGAGACCGTGCTCAGCACCGGGCAGTTCCTGCCGGCGCTGGAGCGTTGCCTTGCCTTCGACGGCCCGTCGCTGATCGAGATCCGCACCGACCCGGAAGCGATCACCCCGCGCACCACGCTGAGCGCGCTTCGAAACGCCAAACGCTAGTGCGGCGAGCGTCAGCGCTTGTGTGCCGGCGGCACGGCGGGGCGCGCGCTGCCAGCGTGAGTCGCCCCGGGTGATGCCCGATCCGGTCACGCTCGCGGTGTGTCTTGCCGCGATCTTCGCCATCGCCTTCATGAAGGGCGCTTTCGGCGGCGGCCTGGCCGCCCTGGGCATCCCGCTGATCTCGCTGGTGATGGACCCGATCTCGGCCGGCGCGCTGATGGCGCCACTGTTCATCGTGATGGACGTGTTCGCCTTTCGCTACTGGAAGCCGTCCACCTGGTCGCGCCGGGATCTGGCCTGGCTGGTGCCCCCGATGGTGCTGGGCATCGGCGTCGGCTGGTGGCTGATCAGCCGGATGAATCCGCACTGGGTGGCGATCGTGATCGCGCTGGTGACCCTCGGTTTCGCCGCCCAGTGGTTCATCGGCGGCTCACGGATCGAGGCGCGCCCGCGCTCGAAATGGCGTGCGCTGGTGGCTGGCGGCACCTCCGGTGTCACCACCATGGTCGCCCACACCGGTGGCCCGCCGGTGGCGATCTATCTGCTGTCGATCGGGCTGTCCAAGTCGATTTATGCCGGCACCACCAGCATGTACTTTACCGTGGCCAATGTGGTGAAAGTCGGCCCTTGGCTGATGCTCGGCCAGCCCGATGGCGAACTGTGGTTGCTGATCCTGATCTGTACGCTGGCCGTGCCGCCGGGCGTCTGGGTAGGCTGGAAGCTGCACCAGCGCCTCGACCAGCGCCAGCTCTACTCGCTCTGCTACCTGCTGCTGGTGCTGACCTCGCTCAAGCTGCTGTGGGACGGCCTGCATGGCCTGATGGCCTAGCGGCACTGACCGGCAGCGCATCCTGCACAACGCCCGGAACCGGGAGAAGTTGCGTGCGATCGCGCTGGCCGCGCGGGATAATCGAGGCCATTCCTTCTTTGCCACGGAGCGGTCATGCGCCGAGTCACCTATACCCAGTATCTCGTCGAGCAGGAGCGCAAGCTCAAGACGGTGCCGTCCGAACTGCGCCTGTTGCTGGAAGTCATTGCCCGCGCCTGCAAGGCGATCAGCCATGCGGTGAGCAAGGGCGAACTGGCCGACGTGCTGGGCGCGGCCGGCACCGACAACGTGCAGGGTGAGGCGCAGAAGAAGCTGGACGTGATCTCCAACGAGGTGCTGCTCGAAGCCAATTCCTGGGGTGGCAGCCTGGCGGCGATGGCCTCGGAGGAGATGGACGAGCCCTTCCAGATCCCCAACGAGTATCCCAAGGGCCGCTACCTGCTGCTGTTCGATCCGCTGGACGGCTCGTCGAATATCGATGTCAACGTGTCGATCGGCACCATCTTCTCGGTGCTCGAGTGCCCGGAGAACGTCACCGAGCCCGACGAGGCGAGTTTCCTGCAGCCCGGCACGAAGCAGGTCGCCGCCGGCTTTGCGCTGTATGGACCCTCGACCATGATGGTGCTGACCGTCGGCCACGGCACGGTCGGCTTCACCCTGGACCGCGAGGTCGGCACCTGGGTGATGACCCAGCCGCGGATCGAGATTCCGGTCGAGACCAAGGAGTTCTCGATCAACATGTCCAACGCCCGCCACTGGCCGCCCGCGGTCAGCCGCTACATCAACGACTGTGTGGCCGGCAAGGAAGGCCCGCTGGGCAAGGACTTCAACATGCGCTGGGTGGCCTCGATGGTGGCCGATGTCTATCGCATCCTGACCCGCGGCGGCATCTTCATGTATCCGGCCGATGCCCGCCAGAAGGAGGGCAGGCTGCGGCTGCTCTACGAAGCCAATCCGATGGCGATGATCGTCGAGCAGGCCGGCGGCGCCGCAAGCACCGGGACGCAGCGCATGATGGAGGTGCAGCCAGCGAAGCTGCACCAACGCATCGGTGTGGTGCTCGGCTCGAAACAGGAAGTACACCGGGTCGAGCGGTACTTCGCAGAAGCGGGCTGATCGCCCTCGACAGCGGGCCCTGCACAGACCGCTCGACGTAAAGGGCGGAGGCTTCGGTCAGCGATGAGCGAGAATCGGCGGATCCAGACGCTGTGACCGGGCCGAAATCCCCAGCCGTACCTGAAGCAGGCGCGCCCGCAGGGGCGGGAACAGCTTCGCTTGCAGGAGTTGGGACAGATCCGCCTGCCGGGGCTGGGGCAGATCCGCCTGCCGGAGATGGAGCAGATCCGCCTGCCGGGGCAGCAACTACTCCCGCGGGACCAGCCAGGGCGCTACCCGAGACGGCTGTCGCGGCTTGCGCCCCGGCAGCCGACACCGGCCCCCCCGCGCGCGATCCGCGGGTAGCGGCGATGGCGCTCGCCGCACTGGGCATCGTGTTCGGCGACATCGGGACCAGCCCGCTGTACGCCATGAAGGAGGTGTTCTCCGAGGCCTATGCGGTCACCGCCACCCATGACCATGTGCTGGGCGCAGTGTCGCTGGTGTTCTGGGCGCTGACGATGGTGGTGTCGGTCAAGTATGTGGCGTTCATCATGCGCGCGGACAACCGCGGCGAAGGCGGCATCATGGCGCTGATCGCGCTGGTGCTGCGCGGCACCGATGCCGCCGCGGACAAGAACAAGCGGCGCATGCTGATGCTGCTCGGCATCTTTGGTGCGGCGCTGTTCTACGGCGACGGCGCGATCACGCCGGCCATCTCGGTGCTGTCGGCGGTGGAGGGGTTGAACGTGATCGCCCCGCAGCTGTCGGACTGGGTGATTCCGATCACGCTCGCCGTGCTGATTGCGTTGTTCCTGTTCCAGAGAAAGGGCACAGCTGCCGTCGGGACGCTGTTCGGCCCGATCACGCTCGGCTGGTTTCTCGCGCTCGGCGCTGGCGGCATCGCCAGCATCTGGCAGACCCCGGAGGTGCTGGCCGCGCTGCATCCGGGCTACGGGTTGGCGTTCCTCGCCGAGCAGCGGCTGGGCGCCCTGTTCGTGCTCGGCGCAGTGGTGCTGGCGGTGACCGGCGCGAAGCGCTGTACGCCGACATGGGCCACTTCGGGCCCAAGCCGATCCGCATCGCCTGGTTCGGTCTGGTGCTGCCGGCGCTGGTGCTCAACTACTACGGACAGGCGGCGCTGATGCTGCGCGACCCGAGCGCGATCCGCAACCCGTTCTATCTGATGTTTCCGGAATGGGCGCAGATACCGATGCTGCTGCTTGCCACCGCCGCGACAGTGATCGCGTCACAGGCGGTGATCTCTGGCGCATTCTCGATGACCCGGCAGGCGATGCAACTCGGCTACTGCCCGCGCCTGGCGATCATCCACACCTCGGCCGATTCGATCGGGCAGGTCTACATCCCGTGGATCAACTGGCTGCTGCTTGCCGCGGTGATCGCACTGGTGCTGGGTTTCCAGACCTCCAGCGCGCTGGCCTCGGCTTACGGCATCGCAGTCACCGGCACGATGGCGATCGACACCGTGCTCGCGGCGGTGGTGTTCCGGCGCATCTGGGGCTGGGGCTATCTTCGCACCGGTCTTTTCCTCGGGGTTTTCCTGTCGATCGACCTGGCGTTCTTCGGTGCCAACACCCTGAAGATTCTGGAAGGCGGCTGGTTCCCGATCACCCTGGGCATCATCGGCTTCACCCTGCTCACCACCTGGAAACGCGGCCGTGAGCTGCTGATGCAGGGGCTGCGCGAGTCGGCGATCGAGTTGAAGCCGTTCATCGAAGGCATCGCCCGCCATCCCCCGCAACGCGTTCCGGGCACAAGCTTCTTTCTTACCGCCGACCGGGACGGCGTGCCGCATGCGCTGTTGCACAACCTGCTGCACAACAAGGTGCTGCACGAGCGGGTGTTCCTGCTCACCGTGGTGATCGAGGACGTACCCTATGTCGCAGCCGATCGCTGCATGCAGATCGAAGGCCTGGGCAGCGGCTTTCACCGGATCATCATGCGCTTCGGCTTTCGCGATATCCCGGATGTACCGGCGGCTCTGGCCCGGATGCCTGAACTCGGTCAGCCCTTCTCGATGATGGAAACCTCGTTCTTCCTGTCGCGCGAAACCGTGGTGCCTACGGTCAAGGTCGGCATGGCGCTGTGGCGCGAACGTCTGTTCGCCGCCATGGTGCGCAATGCCGGCAGCGCAGCGGCCTACTTCAGGCTGCCG
>JBBRCD010000205.1:0-5813 GCA_038205245.1 Burkholderiales bacterium | reverse complement strand
GAAAGCCCAGGATGCCGCCGGCGGCCGCCGCGGCGAAGGCCAGGCATTGCGCGTTGCCGGACAGGAAGGCGAGGTAACCGATGGCGGCAAAACTCATCAGCGCCTCACCGCTGGCCAGCCCGTCCAGCCCATCCGAATGGTTGATCGCGTTGATCACGCCAATGATCGCGATGACCGTGAACGGCATGCCGATCCAGGCGGGCAAGGCCACATCGATGAACGGCAGCGTGTTCACCCACAGGTCGCCAAACCACACGATCGGTATTACCGCAACGAACTGGCCGATGAACTTCACATAGTGGCCGAGTTCGCGTGAATCGTCGGCGGCGCCGAACGCGATCAGCACCAGTGCGCCGAACAGGTAGCAGGCGAGCGTAGTGTCGATCGGCACGAACAGCAGAACGCCAATCAGCGTGCCCACGGCAATGCCCAGCCCGCCCACCCTGGGCACCGGAACGGCGTGCACCTTGCGCGGGTCCGGCATGTCGACCATACCGAGTCGCGGGGCGAGCCGGATCATCAGCGGGGTGAGCGCGATGCTGATGACCAGAGCAGTCATCATGGCAAGCAGGGCAATCATCGGATCGGGTCAGTCATTGCTGGGTCAGTGATTGCTTGGGGTGTGGTGGATTAGATGCGGTCGACTGGATACGGTACCGTCCAATGGGGGTGCAGATGCAGCGGCCCGGGTACACGCAAGAACTGACCCAGCCGACCTGACAGCCCGTCCGGACAGCGTCAGTTGGGCAGGTAGCCCTGCAGCCTGGGGTTCATCACCCGCGCGAACTCGGTGATGCGCCGATCGACATCCTCGATCGATTCGCCCGGCTGCATGGGTGCCACGAAACGTACCATCCCACCATCCGAGCGTTTGCGGGTCAGCCCGTCATAGAAGATGAACCACTTGACTGCGAACTCGTTGGTCAGCACCCGTCCACGCTGGTGGAACCAGTAATAAACGACCTGCGCCTGCTCGCCTTTCTTGATCACTGCCCGGTTGACCGTTAATGCGCCCCCATCCGGGCCAATGCCCTCGATCTGGCGAGCGCCCAGTTCGGTGATGTTCCAGCCACCACCGGGCATGCATGAGCGCGGCGAGTGGGTGGACACCGTGCCGCGCCCCTGGATGTCGTACCAGGCGACATAGAAATTGATCGCGCGGTTGGCATCATCGCGGTAGTTGGCGTAAATGTAGTCATCCAGGTTCAGCACTTCGAGCTCGACCTGCGACAGACGCTCGCGCTGCCCCCGGTACCCCTCGACCGTCAGCGGAAAGTCGAGGAACTGCTTTCGCTCCGGCTTGATCAGGTCGCGCTGCGGCGTGAACGTGTTGGCCAGCGCAGCGAACCCGACGAAGGCGATCGCCACCCAAAGCGTCATCGGCACCGACCGGTCGCGGATCACCGCCCCGGCAGGGATCGGCGCCGGCGGCTCGAGCACGAACGCATCGCGCAAGGTGCGGCGTGGCTTGGTGAAGCGAAGCAGAAGCCACATCTCGGCAAGCAGCAGCGTCATGCAGGCCATGAAGATGATCCAGCCTTCGAAGAAGTGCAGGAAGCCTTCGGCCATCTGGATACCCCAGAGATGGACGGTGACGCCGATGATGCCGATGCGCAGGCTGTTCATGCCCACGGTCAGCGGGATCGTGGACAGAAAGATGATCGCCCGCTGCCAGAACGGGGCACGGAACAGGTAGGCTGCGATGAAGCCGAGCGTCATCAGCGGGAACAGATAGCGCAGCCCGCTGCAGGCATCGGCCACCTGCAGCTTGTAGACCCCGAGGTCGATCACGTTGCCATCGAGGAACACGCTGATATTACAGGCCCGAATCACCATCACGCCCAGTTCGGACGAGATGAGCTGCAGGATCTCGGACAGCTGGTTGATCATGAAGAACGGCAACGGGATCATGAACACCAGGATGCACAGCGGCACCAGGATGATCTTGAATGCCTTCCAGCCGGTCAGCGCGAGCGCCAGCCCGAACACCGAAAGCAGGAATGAGTACTGCTCGACCACCGTGATGGTCGACAGGTTGGCCAGCATCAGGCCGACCCCACCGGCGGCAACCGCAGCGGCGCCCCAGTAGGAGCCCTCGAACGGCAGCCGCTCGAGCAGGTCCTTGCGTTGCCAGATCAGGAACGCGGTGATCGCCGGCACCATGTAGCCGAAGCTGTACTCTTCCAGGTCACCCCAGACACGCACCATGGAATGCAGGCCGGTGCGGAATGCCAGATATAGGAGCACCCCGGCCACCGCCAGCGCGGCCCAAACAAACAGTGTCTGCCGCCAGACGACAGGCGCTCCCGGCGCGGCGGCGTCGGCTGGCGCGCCGGCGCCTGACATCAGCAGGGGACTTGGGGGAATCGTGGCGCTCATGGTGAACCTTGAAGGATGACAGGGCGGGAACGGCGCAGGAGTCGGGAACGCCTGCCCAGGTGAGTCTGCCGAGGCCAAGTGAAGCCTGAAGTAAGACCGGAACGGATTTCCTGCAGCGGCCGGTCACCGGCCCGGGACACACCCGTGAACGGGCGCGCAGTCTAGCCTGTCGAGGTTACAACAAGCCTGCGCAGTGTACGCAGTGCGCCAAGTGCTTGAAATGCAATAATCCACGGCCCCGATGACATGTAATTGCCCGCCGATGCACTGCCAGTCGGTTAATGTTGCGGCCCGCCGCCAACCCACCCCACAGCGCCGCAGCACACAGGCAGCCGATGATTTCCGTACTGATCCTGACCAAGAATGAAGAAGTCGACCTGCCGGGGTGTCTGGCGAGCGTGGCCTGGTCAGACGACGTGCACGTGCTCGACTCGCTGTCGACCGACCGCACTGTGGCAATCGCGACCGCGCACGGCGCGCATGTGACCGCACGGCCGTTCGACAATTATGCAAGTCAGCGCAACGCGGCGCTCACCGGACTGGCGTTTCGCCACCCGTGGCTGTTCATCCTGGATGCCGACGAACGCGTACCGGAGGCGCTGGTGCAGGAACTCAGGGCAGTCGTCAGCTCGGCCCCGCCGAGCGCAAGTGCCGGGCGCATCCGTCGGCGCGATTTCCTGTTCGGCCGCTGGCTGAAGCACTGCCAGATGTCGCCCTTTTATGTACGGCTGGTGCGTGTGGGCAACGTTCACTACGAGCGCGAGGTCAACGAAGTGCTCAAGGTGGATGGCGATATCGTCGACCTGCAGGGCCACTTCGACCACTTCCCGTTTTCCAAGGGCATGGATCACTGGCTGGCCAAACACAACCTGTATTCGACGATGGAGGCCGACCAGATGATCAAGACGCGCCGCGGTCAGTATCCCTTCTCGCTGCGCACAGCTTTGTTTGGCAAGGACTTCAACGAGCGGCGTTTTCACCAGAAGGAGATGTTCTACCGAGTGCCGTTCCGTCCACTGGTCAAGTTCGTGTACCTCTACGGGTTCAGGCGGGGTTTTCTCGACGGCCAGGCGGGCTTGACCTATGCAATGCTGCAGTCCATCTACGAATACATGATCTCGCTGAAAGTGACGGAGCGCACCTCGGAAGGGAGCCGCTCCCGCGAGAAGTCTGTGGTCTGATGAATGATGGGCGCGTGCTTTCTCGTTGTACTGAGCACAACTCAGCCGCTACGACGCAGTCTTTGGGCGCGATCCGATTACGTTTATAGCGCCCCATAATGCTCGAAAGCAATCGCGCTTTGACTTCAGCGTGTCTCCACTCTGCGCCTTGGGCGCATTAGCAGGTGCTGGCCTCCCGATCCAAGAAACCCTCAGCCATGCGCATCTCCATTGTCTCGATCAACTACGCGCCGGAGCGCACTGGCATCGGCGTTTACACCACCGGATTGGCCGAATTCTTGGCCGCCGAAGGCTATGATGTACTGGTTCACGCGGGGTTTTCGTATTATCCGGAGTGGAGAAAGGGAAGCAGTGACGCAGGGCGGCTCTACCGGCGAGAGATTGTGGGCGGCGTAGATCTGCGTCGGAGTTATCTGTACGTTCCGGAGAATCCGACTGCGCTCAAGCGAATCATTCACGAGTTCAGTTTTGTGGCAAGCGCAGCGTTTGCCTATCTGCTAGCTCCGCGCGCCGACAGAACGATCATCGTGCTGCCTCCGCTGGCTCTAGGCTTTGCAATCACGTTGATCGCAAAGCTTAAACGCAGCAAGACGATCCTTCATGTGCAGGACCTGCAGCCGGACGCCGCTGTCGAGCTTGGAATGCTTAAGCCAGGCGTGCTGACGCGCGCACTGTATGGATTAGAGCGTATGAACTACCGGCTGGCCGACCAGATATCGACCATCAGCGAAGGCATGAAGCGGAAGATCCTGACCAAGGGCGTGCCAGAAGAGAAAATGATCGTGTTTCGGAACTGGGCCAACGATGACGTGGTTCGACCATTGAACCGCATGACGAAGCTGCGGCGTGAATGGGGCCTCGCCGGAAGCGACTTTGTCGTTCTCTACGCGGGGAATCTTGGGCGCAAACAGGGACTCGATTCGCTGCTGGACGCAGCAGTATTGTTGGGCGACTGTAGCGACATCAGGATCGTGATCGTCGGCGATGGTGCTGAGCAACCAGAGCTGGTGAAGCAGGCCAGGAAACTTGCTCTAGCAAACGTGAGCTTCCATCCGCTACAGCCGATCGAGCGCCTTTCGGAACTGCTGGCCACCGCCGATGTTTCGGTTATCCCCCAGAAGCGGGCCGTCACCGACATCGTTCTACCATCCAAGCTGTGCAACATTCTCGCCAGTGGAAGACCGGTAGTCGCTGCTGCGCCGCCGACGAGCGATCTGGCCATGGTCCTCAAGGACGGCGACTGCGGCACCCTGGTCGACCCCGAGGATGCCGGACAGCTGGCTTCTGCGATCCGGGCGCTGGCGCACGACCCGACGCGCCGCGCCGAAGCCAGCGTCAATGCGCGTCGCTACGCCGAGCAGCACCTGCTTCAGTCAGCAGTAATTCGACGGTTTGCCGACATTGCACTTTCCAAATAGGTTCGATTTCAGGCAGCGCCCCAGCCCATGCAGAATCCCGCCCCAGCCTTGATCATCGACCCGCTGGCGTTTTCTTTACGCATGAGTGGCGGAGTCGCTCGCGTCTGGAGGACGTTGCTGCCAAAGCTGATGAGCTCCGACGTGCCGGTACGATTTTCCTGCGGTGGCGATACTGTCGACCTTCCACTCGAAGGCTTCGAAGACGCGATCCGCCATTTGGAACACGCATCCTATATTCCCGCGCGGTTCCGACGGTTTGTTCCGTATACAGGCTTTGGTGTGTTTTTTCCCACAGCTCCCCGCCCCTGCACACCAGGAATCGCCAATGTCCAGCTGGTTCACGATTGCATCAAGGAGTTGTACTACCCGCCGCTGCAAGCAACACTGTCGCGCTTTCGCCGCCACAGGGTCTATCGAAACGCTACGGCGCTGATCGCAATCTCCGAGGCAACGCGTCTCGAGCTCAGACGAATGTATGGGGACGAGATGGAAGACCGGACGAAAGTAGTTTACGACCCGGTCGATTTCGAATATGTGCAACGCTGCGCAAATGTTGGGCTTGGGACAGTCGCGCTGGAAAAGATCAGGGCGCAGATCGGAGACCGGCCGTTTGCGCTGTTCATCGGTCACCGAGGTGGGGTAAAGAACTTTCGCGAGTTCGACTGCCTCTTAAGGGCACTGCCGGAGCATGTACTCGTGGCAATAGGACCGCCACCGACATCTGTAGAGTCAGCAATACCCGAGGTGGCGCTTGGGAGGTTGATTTTTGCTGGCCCAGCCCCCGACACAGTTATGTTCGGCTTGTTGAAGCAGAGCAACTTCCTGTTCTGGCCGT
>JBBRCD010000204.1:0-5853 GCA_038205245.1 Burkholderiales bacterium | reverse complement strand
GATCTGGTTTGCCGCGATGGCGGTCGGTATAATCCCGGAGAAGGAACTGACCATCTTCCGTTACGGCGACATGGGCGTGGCCGGCTATGGCAACTCGATTCTGTTCACCCCGAAGTTCGTCAAGGAAAACCCGGAAGCCGTGCGTGGTTTCCTGCGTGCGCTGACCCGTGGTGTGCAGGATGTGCTGGCCAATCCGGATGCCGGCGTGGACGCGGTGATGAAGCGTGACCCGCTGCTCAATCGCGAGAACCAGAAAGAGCGGCTGCTCGCCGCAATCCGCAACGACGTGATGTCGCCCGAGGTGACCAAGATCGGTCTGGGTGACGTGCTCGACGAGCGTTTCGCCCGCGGTATCTCGCAGCAGGTCGAGGCTGCAGGCCTGCCGCGCGCGCCGACCCAGGCCGAGATCTTCAATCGCTCGTTCCTCCCGGTACGCGACCAGCGTACGGTCAAGTAACCTGGCGGGATATGCAACAGGCTGCACGCCGGCGGGGCGAGTCCGCTGGCGGGTTTCCCGAGGCGAAGCGGCGGCGAGGGGGAGTGAAGAACGGCAGCCCCTGAGCCTCCCGCGGCCTTGCTGGCGGACAAAGCGACGATGGACGGTTCAGGCAAGGTATTGGGCGCCAGTGTCAGGCGCAAGGACGCGCTGGAGAAGGTGACCGGCGCGGTGCGCTATGTGGACGACATCGTGTATCCCGGCGCCTGGCATGGCGGCACGGTGCGCACCCACGCGCCTGGCGGTGTCGTGGAGCAGATCGAGTTCGATCCCTCGATCGACTGGTCGCAGTATGTGGTGGTGACCGCGGCCGATGTGCCGGGCGACAACCTGATCCGCCTGATCGATCCGGACCAGCCGGCCCTGGTCGACCGGGTGTTCCGCCATGCTGCCGAGCCGGTGGTGCTGCTCGCCCATGCCGATCGGCTTGCACTGGCACGCGGCCTGGCCGGCGTGCGTCTGGTGGAGGCGGCGAACCCGCATCCGGTGTTCGACATCGATCCGGCACTCGAGGCCGTGCATCCGATCTGTCCAGCCAACGTCTACCGCGACTACCGGATGGTGAAGGGCGATCCGGCGGCCGGCGAAGCCGACGCCGAGGTGCTGTTCGAGGGCCGCTTCGAGACCGGTGCGCAGGAGCATGTGTACATCGAACCTCAGGGGATGATCGCCCATGTCGACGCCGATGGCGTACTGGTGATCGAGGGCTCGATGCAGTGCCCGTTCTATGTGCTCGATACGCTGCTCGGCCTGACCGCGCGCAGCAGTGACCGCCTGCGCATCGTGCACCGGACCACCGGCGGGGGATTTGGCGGCAAGGAGGAGTACCCCTCGCATATCGCTGCGCATGCCGCACTGCTCACGTTGAAGGCGGGCGGGCGCCCGGTGCGACTGATCTATGATCGTGCCGAGGACATGTTGGCCACGCCCAAGCGCCATCCTTCGCGCTCGATCGTTCGTCTGGGTGCGAAGCGCGACGGTACGTTGACCCTGATCGACTTCGATTTTGCGATCGATGGCGGTGCCTATGCGACACTGTCGCCAGTCGTGTTGTCGCGCGGACTGATCCATGCGCCAGGCCCCTACCGCTGCGAGCATGTGCGGGTGCGCGGGCGCGCAGTGGCGACCAACCACCCGCCCAACGGCGCCTTTCGCGGTTTCGGCGCGCCGCAGGCGATCTTCGCGATGGAGGTCGCGCTCGATGGTCTGGCCGGGGACCTTGGCATCCCGCCGCTGGAGCTGCGTCGGCGCAACATGCTCTGTCCCGGGGATGTCTCGGCGCCGGGACAGCGGATGGACGCGTCGATGGATTTTCACCGGGTGCTGGACGAGGCGCTCGAGCGCAGCGACTACCTGCGCAGGCGCGAAGACTTCTCGCGCTGGAACATCGACAACCAGTCGGTGAAGAAGGGTATCGGTCTGGCGACCTTCTACCATGGTGCCGGATTCACCGGCGGTGGCGAGGTCTATCTCGCATCCAGGGCCGCAGTCCGAGCCAACGCTCTGGGGCAGGTCGAGATTCTTGCGTCCAGCAGCGAGATGGGCCAGGGTAGCAGCACCACGCTCTGCCAGATCGTCGCCCAGGCGCTCGAGTTGCCGATCGAACGGGTGACTCAGGCCGCGGTCGATACCCATGCGGTGCTCAACTCCGGGCCGACGGTGGCGTCGCGCACCTGCATGGTGGTCGGACGCATTCTGGAGGATGCTGCGCGCGAGCTTCGTGCCCGTCTGGTTTCGGCTGCCGGACTGCCTGACAACGGCTACAGCGCACAGGCGTTCACCGACGCCTGCGCCCGCTACACGGCAGCGCATGGCGAGCTTCGGGTCGAAAGCCGCTACGAGCCGCCACCGGACGTCAACTGGGACGACAAGACGTTCCGGGGTTCGCCCTACGCAAGCTATGCCTGGGCTTGCTACATCGCCGAAGTCGAGATCGACCTGCGCACCTGGGAAGTTAATCTGACCGACTTCACCGCCGTGCAGGAAATCGGCAAGGTGGTCAATCCGGTGATCGCCGCGGGCCAGGTCGAGGGCGGGGTGGTGCAGGCGCTGGGCTATGCGCTCATGGAGAAGGTCGTGTGGGGCGAAGGCGGCGCGATGGCCAACAACCGATTCACCAACTACATCATTCCGACCAGTGCCGATACGCCGCCGATCCGGGTCTTTTTCCAGGAGCAGCCCGGAGGCAGCGGACCGGCCGGGGCGAAGGGCCTGGGTGAGTTGCCGATGGACGGTCCGGCGCCGGCGATCGTCAATGCGATCAATTTCGCCCTCGGCACTGACATCCACGCGATCCCGGTATTGCCCGAGGATGTGATGCTGGCGCTGGAAGCCGTTGGCACCAGTGGCATACAGGGTGCGCGGGGTAGGCAAGGAGCAACCCGATGATGCAGATGGCATTCTCCCTGAATGGCAGGCGGGTCGACGGCGAGTTCGATCCGGCGCAGCGACTGCTCGACTTCCTGCGCATCGAGCGCGGACTCACCGGCACCAAGGAAGGCTGTGGCGAAGGCGAGTGCGGTGCCTGCGCGGTGCTGATCGACGGGACTCTGGTCAACAGCTGCCTGGTGCTGCTCGGACAGGTGCAGGGACGCGTACTGCTGAGCATCGAGGGCATTGCAACGGACGATCCCCTGCTGGAGAGCTTCGCCTCGTCCGGCGCCACCCAATGCGGCATCTGCACCCCCGGCATGGTGATCGCGGCGCGCGCGCTGCTGGACCGAATCCCCGACCCGACGCTGGACCAGGTGCGCGAAGCGCTGGCCGGCAACCTGTGCCGGTGTACCGGCTATACCCGCATCTATGACGCGGTGCTGAACGCCTCGGCGATGGCCTTGCCCGCTGCGGCGCCCCCCGTCGGCGCCGGGGGCAGCGCATGAGTGGTCTGTTCGTCCGGCCGGCATCGCTTGACGAGGCGCTCGCCCTTCAGCAGGCGCATGGCGGCCGGCTCGCGGTGATTGCCGGGGGCACCGATCTGCTGGTCGGCTGGAATCTGGCGCATGCGCCGATGCCGGGTTGCATGGACATCTCGGGGCTGCAGGAACTGCAGTCGATCGAGATCGGCGCAGATACGGTGACCATCGGCGCAGGCGTGAGCTGCGCCCGGATCGCGGCGCATGCCGGGATTGCCGCGGACTTTCCGATGCTGGTCGAATGCGCTCGCCAGACCGGATCGATCGCGATCCAGAATCGCGCCACGCTTGCCGGCAACATCATGAATGCCTCGCCGGCGGCGGACAACCCGCCGGCGCTGCTTGCCTACTGCGCGAAGATCACGCTGGCCAGCGTGCGTGGCACCCGTTGCGTCGATTACGATCGCTTTCATGTGGGCTACAAGCGTACGGTCGCGGCCGCCGACGAACTGCTGACCGCGATCACGCTGCCACGCGATACCGCCGGGCGGGTGCATTTTCATTGCAAGGTCGGTACCCGCCGCGCGCAGGCGATCAGCAAGGTCGCGCTGGCCGCGCTGCTCGACTGGGACGGCGACCGGCTGCAATCATCCCGGTTCGCATTTGCCAGCATGGCGCCGGTGCCGCTGCTGGCGCGCAGCCTGAGCGACCGGCTGGCCGGCAGCAGGCGTGGCGAGTTGCGGCGCGAGGCAATCGATGCCGCACTGGCGGTCGATCTGCAGCCGATCGACGACATCCGGTCTACTGCGCTCTATCGGCGCCGGGTCGCGAACAATCTGGTCATCGCGGCTTTGGACGCGCGCTGAGCGCGCCGTCACGGCGGCTGGCTGCTGTCCCCAGCGGCGGTGCGCACACGCGCGATGCCGCTTGGAAAGGTTGCGCAATGGGTGCGCGAACGGTGCGTTCCGCCGCCACTGGTACGCCCCGATAGTCGTCGGGAGGGGCACCGAAGCCGCGAACTGCGCCGAAGGCGGCCGGCCGGTCAGGCAGCCGCGGCACTTCGGCGGTGGCCGGCGCGGCGCGCGCGGCCGGGCTGACCGTATAATGGCGCCATGGCAAAGACCATCGCATCACCTCGCGCCGATGACGCCGCGGGGCAGGCGCCCCGGACCGCGCTCGTTACAGGGGCCAACAGAGGCATAGGATTCGAGATCGCCCGGCAACTCGCCCGGCGAGGTCTGCACGTCATCGTCGCGTCGCGTACGCTGACCCGAGGGCGTGCCGCAGTCAAGTTGATGGCCGAGGAAGGTCTGGCCGCGGAATCCGTGCGGCTGGATGTCACCGACCCGGCGCAGGTGAAGGGCGTGGCCCGGGATCTACGGGACCGGCTGGGCGGGCTGGATGTGCTGGTCAACAATGCCGGGGTGCTGCTCGACCCTCGCGGTGGCCGGTTCCTCGACTCCCGGCCAGCAACCTATGAGCGCACCCTGGCGACCAATCTGCTCGGTCCGTTGCTGCTCGCGCAGGCGATCGTGCCGCTGATGATCGAGCGCGGCTACGGCCGGATTGTCAATCTTTCCAGCGGGCTGGGCCAGCTCGAGGAGATGGGCAGCGGTACGCCGTCCTACCGGATCTCCAAGGCCGCCCTTAACGCGTTGACCCGCATCGTTGCCGCCGACACCCGGGGCACTGGCGTGCTGGTGAACTCGATGTGTCCGGGCTGGGTACGCACCGAGATGGGCGGCCCGGAGGCCCCGCGCACGGTCGCTCAGGGTGCTGACACTGCCGTCTGGCTGGCCACGCTGCCCGGGGACGGACCCAGTGGAGGCTTCTTCCGCGACCGCAAGCCGATCCGCTGGTAGCCGCCGCCCGTCCGCCCGCCATGGATATCACGACCCTGATCATGCTTGGCGGTGCGATTTTCTGGATCGGGGTGATCGGCTGGGCGGTATACAGCTACAGGCAGAAGACCGAGGCGCGCGAGCGCGATCGTTCGATGCGTTACGAGCAGCTGATCGGGGCGACACTCGCCAGTCCACAGGCGGGCGGACCGGCCGGGGCGCGCACCGGTGTGGCTACCGGCGTGCCTACGGGTGTGACCGCTGCAGCCGGCGGTATCGACCCGGTCCGCTTCGCGGCTGCCTTCATGGCTTCGCAGGATGCAGCCGCCGGTCGAGCGGTGCCGTCGGTTGCGTCGATCGCAGCGCCGGTCGCCGAAGCGGCGCTGCTGCGCGCGCCACCGTATCAGTTGCGCGAGCGGGTTCTGGACAAGCCCTCGGCCCTCGCCTACTACGCGATCAAGGCGGCGGTTCCGGAGCATGAGGTGTTCGTCGGCCTGTCGCTGGCCAGCCTGCTCGATGTTGCCGACACCGCGCGTGGCTACGAGCGCGACCTGCGCTTGAAGAAGCTGGCGCCCCTGGTGGTCGACTTCGCGGTCGTGAACAAGGCCATGCAGCTGGTGGCGGTGATCGATCTGGAAGACGTCACGATCAGCGCGGAACAGCG
>JBBRCD010000203.1:0-5863 GCA_038205245.1 Burkholderiales bacterium | reverse complement strand
TGCACTGCGTCGTTCGACATGTTCGCCGAGTTCCCGCTGCCTTCCATCGACGGGGTCACTGCGGTGGCGCAGGCCTACAAGGATGTCGGCATCCGCGCCACCATCGCGCCGATGATGGCCGACCGCAGCTTCTACGAGGCGATCCCCGGGCTGCTCGATGCACTGCCCGAGCCATTGCGCGCGCAGGCGCTGGCGATCCGCTTCTCGCCGCATGCGCAGAGTGTCGCGGTCTGCCGCGAATTGATGCAGGGCTGGCGCTTCGACCGCGGCCAGATCAGGCTCGCCCTCGGGCCGACCATTCCGCATCACTGCAGCGACGAGTTTCTGATCGGCTGCCGCGATCTGGGCCTCGAACTGGACACCGGCTTCCAGATGCATGTGGCCGAGTCGAAGATGCAGGCGATCGTCGCGCTGAAGAAGTATGGCAAGACCCTGGTCGCGCATCTGGACACACTCGGGCTGTTGAAGCCCGGGTTCTGTGTCGCCCATGGCGTCTGGCTGGACGATGAAGACCGCTCGCGCCTGGCCGACCATGGCTGCTCGGTATCGCACAACCCCGGCAGCAACATGAAGCTCGGTTCGGGGCTGGCCGACACCCGCGCGATGCTCGCCCGCGGCATCAACCTCGCATTGGGCACCGATGGCGCCGGCTCGTCGGACAACCTGAACATGTTCGAAGCGATGCGACTGGCGACCATGGTGTCGCGCGTGCGTGGACGAGACCCCGGTCAGTGGCTGTCAGCCACCGATGCGCTGCGCGCGGCAACCGAAGGCGGCGCGCAGGCGCTGGGCTTCGGCGGCACGATCGGCAGGCTGGCCAAAGGCTGCAAGGCCGATGTGGTGCTGCTCGATCTGGGCGTGCCGCACTATGTGCCGCTGAACGATCCGGTCAACCAGATCGTGCATTGCGAAGACGGCACCGGCGTGCATACGGTGATCGTCGGCGGCCGGGTGCTGCTGCAGGATCGACGCTTTGTCGAATTCGATTTCGATGCGCTGCGGGTGAAGGCCGCGGCCGCGGTCGAGCGGCTGAGGGAAGCCAATCGCGAATCGCGCGTGCTGTGCGAGAAGCTCGAGCCGCATGTGAGCCAGTATTGCAGCGGGCTTGCGGCGACGCCGTACCACGTCGCCGGGTTCTGCCAGCACTGACCCCAATGCGGGGACAGACCCTGAGGGTCCGTCCCCAACCACGGCGCCGACCCCGACCCCCACCCGGGGACAGACCCTGAGGGTCCGTCCCCAACGCACGGCGCCGACCCCGACCCCGACCCCGACCCCAACCCGGGGACAGACCCTGAGGGTCTGTCCCCAAAGCCCTGTCCCGAACGCCCGGCGCTGAGCCCGATCCGGGGACGGACCCTCAGGGTCTGTCCCCGAAGCACGACGCTTAACCAGATCCGGGGACGGACCCTCAGGGTCTGTCCCCAACGCACCGCGCACCGACAACAGCCCCCTCTCCGGGCCTGACCTCCCGCACGACTACAATGGCCGGTTTCGCGCCTTCGGCGCACGCCCCCCCATATTCGTCTCCCGGAACCGGTCCATGTCGGCTGTCAAGCCCTACCCCGCGCGCGGCGCCATCGTCATTCGCGGCGCGCGCCAGAACAATCTTCGCAATCTCGATCTCGACCTGCCGCTGGGTGAACTCACCGTAGTCACCGGCGTCTCCGGCTCAGGCAAGTCGTCGCTGGTGTTCGACACGCTGTATGCCGAAGGCCAGCGTCGCTATGTCGAGACCTTCTCGCCCTATGCGCGCCAGTTCCTCGACCGCATGGACAAGCCGCAGGTGGACCGCATCGACGGCATTCCACCGGCGATCGCCATCGACCAGGTGAATCCGGTGCGTACTTCGCGCTCGACCGTGGGCACGATGACCGAGCTGAACGATCATCTGAAGCTGCTCTATGCACGCGCTGCTTCGCTCTACTGCCGCTGCTGCGGCAAGCCGGTGCGGCGCGACAGCGCGCAGTCGATCTTCGAGGCGCTGGCCGAGCGCAGCCGCGCCATGCATGACCCGCGGCTGGCGATCACCTTTCCGGTGCCGGTGCCGGACAACTTCAAGCCGGACGAAGTGCGCGCCATGCTGGAGCGCCAAGGCTATACCCGGATCGAAGCCAGCAGCGCGAAGCTGTTCACCGTCACCCAGGATCGGTTCCGGTTCGGCAATGCGGAACCGGCGCGGGTGATCGAGGCGATCGAGGCCGCGCTGCGCGTCGGACAGGGTCGGGTCGATGTGCAGGTGATGGCCGAGTCGGGCACCGCGTCGGCGACCGATGCGCTGCAGGAACCGGGCACGACCCCGAAACCAGACAGCGGGCCGTCTACGAACCTGCAGGCGAACGCGCATTCGAACGTGCCGGGGACAACCGCCCACACGGCAGCCGCTCGCCCCGGCGTCTTTCTCCCCGCTGCAGCCTCCCCCGCTGCAGCGCAGTCGCTGCCTTGGCGCTTCTCCTCCGACCTGCACTGCGCCGATTGCGACCTGCACTACGCGAATCCGACGCCCAGCCTGTTCTCGTTCAACTCGCCAGTCGGTGCCTGCGAGACCTGCCGCGGCTTCGGCCGGGTGATCGGTGTCGACTACGGGCTGGTGATCCCGGACGAGTCGAAGACGCTGCGCCAGGGCGCGATCAAAATCTGGCAGTCGAAGAGCTTCGGCGACTCGCAGAAAGAACTGATCGAGTATGCGCAGAAGCGTGGCATCCCGATCGATGTGCCCTGGCGCGACCTGGGCGAGGCCAACCGGCACTGGGTGATCGACGGCGAGCCGCAGTGGAAGAGCTGGAACAAGTCGTTCCCGGGCACCTGGTATGGCGCCAAGCGGTTCTTCAGCTGGCTGGAGACCAAGAGCTACAAGATGCATGTGCGGGTGCTGCTGTCGCGCTATCGCGCCTACACCCCCTGCACCGAATGCGACGGCGCCCGCCTGCGCCCGGACGCGCTCGACTGGCGCCTGGGCTCGCGCGCGGACGCCGACACCGTGCTGCACGACCGGCGGCGCTTCCGGCCGCATGCTGCGCGCTTCGATCAGGCCACGCTGACCGCCCTGCCCGGCCTCACCGTGCACGACATGATGCTGCTGCCGGCCGAACGGTTGCGCACCTTCTTCGACCGGCTGCAGTTGCCGGCCCCCCTCGACCAGGCGACCGATCAGCTGCTCGCCGAGATCCGCGCCCGGGTCGGCTACCTGTGCCAGGTCGGTCTGGGCTATCTCACGCTGGACCGGCAATCGCGCACGCTCTCCGGCGGCGAGGTGCAGCGTATCAACCTGTGCACCGCGCTCGGCACCTCGCTGGTCAACACGCTGTTCGTGCTCGACGAGCCATCGATCGGTCTGCATCCGCGCGACATGCAGCAGGTGATTGCCGTCATGCAGCGGCTGAAAGCCGCAGGCAACACGCTGATCGTGGTCGAACACGACCCACAGATCATGTTCGGCGCCGATCGCATCCTGGACATCGGCCCGGGGCCGGGCGAACGCGGCGGCAACATCGTGTTCCACGGTACGCCCGAGCAGCTGATGCAGACCGACACGCTGACCGCGCAGTATCTGTCCGGCCGCCAGCGCGCCGATGCCGGCCGGCGGGGTCTGGCGGCGGCCGACATTGCCCGACTGCCGGTACTGAAGTTGACCGGCGCGGCAGCCCACAACCTGAAGCGGGTCGATGTCGAGATTCCACTCGGCTGCCTGGTGGCGGTCACCGGTGTCTCTGGCTCGGGCAAGTCGACGCTGATCGACAACGTGCTGCATCCGGCACTGCTGCGCCACTTCGGCCGGCCCACCGAGACCCCGGGCGAGTTCGACCACCTGGAAGGGGCTGACCAACTCGAAGATGTGGTGATGGTGGATCAGACCCAGATCGGCCGCACCACCCGCTCGAATCCAGCCAGCTATGTCGGCGCCTTCGATGCGATACGCAACCTGTTCGCCAAACTGCCGCTGGCGAAAGAGCGCAGCTACACCGCGGGCACCTTCAGCTTCAATTCCGGCAACGGCCGCTGCCCGACCTGTGGTGGCACCGGCTTCGAGCATGTCGAGATGCAGTTCCTGTCCGATGTCTACCTGCGCTGTGCCGACTGCGATGGCAGCCGCTACCGGCCGGAGACGCTCGAGGTCACCCTCGATGGGCGCTCGATTGCCCGGGTGCTCGAACTCACTGTCTCGGAAGCGTTGCAGGTGTTCGCCAATGAACGCGAACTGGTGACTGCCCTGCAGCCGCTGGCCGAGGTCGGCCTCGACTATCTGCGGCTCGGTCAGCCGGTACCGACGCTCTCCGGTGGCGAGGCCCAGCGTCTCAAGCTCGCCGGTCATCTGGCCGAGGCCGCGAAGCGGGAAACGAGCTACGCCCACCGGCGAACGGGGAACGAAAATCAGCACGGCAAACTGTTCCTGTTCGACGAGCCGACCACCGGCCTGCATTTCGACGACATCGCCAAGCTGCTGGTCGCCTTCCGCCGGCTGATCGAGGCCGGACATTCGATGCTGGTGATCGAGCACAACCTGGATGTGATCCGTGCCGCCGACTGGGTGATCGATCTGGGCCCGGAAGGGGGAGACACCGGGGGCGCGCTGGTCGCCACCGGCACCCCGGCGCAGATTTCGGCCCACGCACACTCACACACCGGACGCGCGCTGCTCGAGTATGAAGCCTCGTTCAGCGATGCCAGCCGGTTCAGCGCGGCCCGCGCGCTGCTCGCTGCCGAGCCGGCGCGCGCGGACGACGGTTTTCGCGAACGCGCACGGCATTCGATCGTCGTGCACAACGCACGCGAGCACAACCTCAAGCATGTCGATGTCGACATTCCACGCGATGCCTTCACCGTGGTCACCGGCGTGTCCGGTTCCGGCAAATCCACACTGGCCTTCGACATCGTGTTCGGCGAAGGTCAGCGCCGCTACCTGGAGTCGCTGAACGCGTATGCGCGGCAGTTCGTGCAGCCCGCGACCAAGCCGGAAGTCGACGGCGTGTTCGGCATCCCGCCGACCGTGGCGATCGAGCAGCGCACCAGCCGCGGCGGACGCAAGAGCACGGTGGCGACGATGACCGAGATCTACCACTTCCTGCGCCTGATGTTCATGAAGCTCGGCACCCAGTACTGCCCGGCGTGCGATGTGGCGATCGAACCGCAGAGCTTCGACGCAGTGGTCGCCCAGGTGATGCGGGACTATCGCGGTCAGAGTATCGGCGTGCTGGCGCCGCTGGTGGTCAATCGCAAGGGTATCTACACCGAGCTGGCGACCTGGGCGGCGGCACGCGGCCATGGCTATCTGATGGTCGATGGCCAGTTTGTTCCCACCAGCCCGTGGAAGCGGCTGGACCGCTTTCGCGAGCACACCATAGAGCTGCCGATGGGCGATGTGCGGGTGGTACCCGAGCATGAGGCGGCGCTGCGCGCCGTGCTCGCGGGTGCACTCGATCAGGGCAAGGGCGTCGTGCATGTGATGTCCGATCTGGATGCGCTCGATCAGGCGATGCGCACCGGCCAGAAAAGCGCACTGCTCACCACCCGTGCG
This sequence comes from Burkholderiales bacterium, assembly GCA_038205245.1. Lineage (GTDB taxonomy): Bacteria > Pseudomonadota > Gammaproteobacteria > Burkholderiales > CAIKXV01 > CAIKXV01. The sequence continues at coordinate 348 of JBBRCD010000203.1, read as the reverse complement.
TTCTCGATACGCCGCGCCTGCCCGAGTTGCGGCGTGAGCTATGCCGAGCTCGACCCACGGCTGTTCTCGTTCAACTCGAAACACGGCTGGTGCCAGGGCTGCCTCGGCACCGGTCTGGCGTTCCGTCACTACAAGGAGGACGCCGAGGCCAGCCGCGAAACCGAAGACCGCCGGCTGGACAGCTTCCTGGACGATCAGGCCGACGGCGGCGAACTCGAAGCCTGCAGGCAGTGCGCTGGTGAACGGTTGAACCCGATCGCACGCAATGTGCGCTTTCGCAACCGGTCGATCACCCAGACCACCACCGGCTCGGTCGATTCGCTGGCGGCGATGTTCGACGCCCTGGTG
>JBBRCD010000202.1:0-5882 GCA_038205245.1 Burkholderiales bacterium | reverse complement strand
ATGGCAGGGCAGGTCAGAACAGGTCAGGCGGCGATCTGCGCAAAGTGCCTGCGCAGGAACGCCAGACCGTCTTGCGCGCATTGGTCCGGCAGGTAGTCGCAGATGTTGTGGTTTTCGGCGGCGTAGTCGATCCGCTCGCTGCCCGCGATCAGGCGTTGCATCTGATCGTAGGCCGAGGCGTTGCCGATGGCGTCTCCGGCGGGCGCGACGATCAGTGTCGGACAGGTGATGGCAGCGAGATCGTCCATCCAGTACTGGGTGGTCATGTAGAGCACGAATCGGCGCACGAACGCCGGGTCGTTGCGCGAGATCTCGTCCAGGAACCAATCGATATGGACCGGTGAAAGCCGCTCGACGGGCAGCCGCTCCTCCAGTGTCTCCGCGATGAAGGTGCGCAGGCCGCGCCGCTCCATCTCGGGAATCCAGGCGGCGCCGTTGCTGTCCTTGAAGCCGGGGCGGGATGCATAGAGGAGCAGACTGGCCACACGTGCGGGCGTCTCGATGGCCAGCCGCTGGGCGAGATAGCCGCCACCGGAGACGCCAAGCAGGTGGGCCTGGCCCACGCCGAGGTGGTCCAGAAGCTCGCGCAGGTCTGCGGTCAGGCGTGCGAGCGAGAGCGGCCGCGATTCGGGCGGCACATCCGAGCAACCGTGCCCGCGCAGGTCCATGCGCACCACCCGGAAGTGACGGGCGAAAGTCGGCACCATCGCGTACAGCCGTCGCATGCTGCTCATCGCCGAGTGCAGCATCACCAGGGTCGGCGCCTGCCGCCAGGGATCGGTGCAGTCGTCGATTCGATACGCGATCCTGGTGCCATCGCTGGTCGACAGAAGCTCGACGGTGTCTCGGGCCGGGTCAGGATTCATGCGCGCTCCTTGGGGGTCTGCGGGGTCTGCGGGGTCTGCGGGGCCTCCGCGCCGGTCGCGCGAGCATCCCGAATCAACTGCCAGAGGCGTGACGGCGACAGCGGGAAGCCCCGCGGCTGGACGCCAAGATCATGCAATGCGGCGGCAACGGCGTTGGCGATCACGCCGCCGACCGGAATGATGCCGCCTTCGCCGGCGCCCTTGGCGCCCAGGGGGTTGTGCGGCGACGGATGCATCTCCAGCGAGATCGCCCGCACGTTCGGGAAATCCATGCAGGTCGGCATCAGGTAGTCAGCGAGGGTGCCGCTCAACAGTTGTCCGTCGGCGTTGTAGACCAGCTCTTCGAGCAGGGTCGCGCCCAGCCCCTGGACGATCGCACCGATCACCTGGCCGTGCAGGGTCAGCGGGTTGATGATTCGCCCGACGTCTTCGACCGCGACGTAGTCGATCACTTCGAGCGCACCGGTGCGGGGGTCGATGGCGACGTGGGCGGCGTGGGTGCCGTAGCTGTAGGTTCGCTTGTTGCTCGCGAAGGTGCCCTCGGCCGAGAAGCCGTCCGCGGACAGTTCACTCACCGTCCGCTCGCGATTGCCGGCGCGTGCGACAGACAGTTCGTCGGTGATCTCCACCGACGCAGGCGCACAGCTGAACTGTTCGGCTGCGGCGCGGCAGAGGGCCGCCTTCAGGTTTGCCGCGGCATCCAGCAGGGCCGACCCGCCCATCACCGTGGCCCGCGAGGCGTTCGATCCCCAGCCGGCCTCGACCAGGGTGGTCGAACCATGGAACACGTTACGAATCCTGCCGATGGGGACGCCCAGCGCGTCAGCGGTGATCTGGGCGAAGATCGTCTCGATGCCCTGTCCGACGGATGAAGAGCCGACGAACACGTCGATCGAGCCGTCCGCAGCCATCTCGAGGCGGACGTTCTCGCGCGGGCCGGTGCCGCCGCCCTCGAGATAGCAGCCGAGGCCCAGACCATGATACCGGCCGTCCTCGCGCAGCCCCTGACGCGCGGCTTCAGCCGTCCAGCCGATCTCGTCGAGGCATCGCTGCAACGTAAACGGATAGTCACCGCTGTCGGTCTCGCCGCCGGCACCGATCGGCAGCACGGTAGGCAGTGCGTAGGGCATCTCGGAGGCGGTCAGCAGGTTTCGCCGCCTGAACGCGACCCGGTCGATGCCCAGTTCGTCGGCCGCGATATCGAACAGCCGCTCGCGAAAGAAGTCGCATTCGAACCGACCCGGACCGCGGTAACTCGCCAGCGGCGTCTTGCTGGTGAGCACCATGGACACGTCCATCTGCAGGTGCGGCACCCGGTAGGGCCCGCCGATCATCTGCGCGAGGTTGCGCGGGGCGGTGATCGCGTTCGGCCGCAGGTACGCGCCCATGTCGGCCCAGGCCTGGCCGCGCAGCGCAACAAGGGTCCCGTCGGACCGGCAGGCGATCTCGAGTTCGCACTCGACCTCGCGCGCCGGACTGGTCGCCAGCAGGTGTTCGCGTCGATCCTCGATCCACTTCACCGGACACCCGAGCAGCCGAGAGGCGTACGGGACGAGGAAGTCCTCCGGATAGAACTCGCCGCGGACACCGAATCCGCCGCCGGCATCGTTCTCGATGACCTCGACGGCAGTCTCCGGCAGCCCCATCAGTCGCGCGAGGATCGCCCGCGTGGCGAACGGTACCTTGATCGCCCCGTAAGCCCGTAGCACCTGGGTCTGCGGGTTCCAGGTTGCCATCACGCCCCGCGTCTCCAGGGGCACGGCCGCGTGGCGCTGTACCCGGAACACTTCCCGGCGAACATACTGCGCCCCCAGGATCGCCGCCGGCGCGGCGCCACGGATGCCGGTCAGGGTGAACGCGCGGTTACTGCGTTCGGTGTCGAACAGCCGCACGTCGCCGGCGCGCGGGGCCGTCCCGTTCATCGCCGCCGGTAACGGATCGATCTCGACGGTGAGCAGCTCCAGCGCGTCTTCTGCCAGCGCGGCGCTCTCGGCGACGACCGCCACGATCGGCTCGCCGACGTAGCGCACCTTGCCCTGGGCGATGACCGGTTGCTCGAAGACGCCCATCTCCGGGCGCCGTTCGATGCGCACCGGGATTCGCGGCACGTCGTCTGCAAAGGAATCGGCGGTGATGACGGCGCGCACACCGCGGAGCGCCGATGCGGCCGCACTGTCGATCCTGAGCAGGCGACCATGGGCGAGGGGGCTGCGATAGAGGGCCATATGCAGCAGACCGGGGGGCATCAGGTCGTCTACATAGCAGCCACGGCCCTGCAGAAAACGGGCATCCTCGATGCGCTCAAGCGGGCGTCCCGTCCAAGGGGTGACCAGTGCCATCCTGGGGGCGCCCCGGCTAGCCTGCAGGCAGCGTCGCGCGGATTCGACCGACCACGGTGCCCGCGCTGTTGAGGACGGCCGGCTCCGCCAGCGGCGCTAACGCCTGCTGCTCGGTGGCATCGAGAAGGCCGGCCGCGGTGAGCACGGCGAGGAGCGCGGGCACCCGGGCACGGGCCTCGCCGTCGGCGATCTTCAGCGCAACACCGATGCCAAGGCCGGGCAGGAAGGCGCTGATGAACCCCTCTGCGCCCGTCTTCACCACGATGCGCCCCCCGGTCACTGCAGCGAGCACTGTGCCGGGTTGGCCGGTGCCCGAGAGCAGTTCAGGGTACGTACGCATGGCTTCCTGGATGGTCAGCATCGCGGCACGGCGGCCCGGTGAGGCTGCCTTCGCGTCGGCGAAACGCGCCATCGTCGAGGCCATCGCGGCCACCGACAAGGCCGGGGCGGGCAGCGCGCAACCGTCGATTCCGAACGGCAGTGCCCTCGCCTCTGCGCCGACGAGTTCGGACAAGGCGTCCAGGTATTGCTGCTGGGCTGGGTGGTCGATCTCGTCGTAGCCCTGAAGCGGCCAGCGGTTGTGGCGCGAAACCGCGAGAAACCCGCAGTGTTTGCCCGAGCAGTTGTGGTAGACGCGCTGCCGTGGGCGACCCTCGAGGACGGCCGCAGCAGCGGCCGCCTCGTCTGCTGGGCGGTCGGGACCGCAGACGAGGCACGCCTGATCCAGGCCCATGCTGGCGAGCCACCCGGCGATGAGCGTGCTGTGCATCGGTTCGCCGCGATGCGAGGCGCAGGCGATCGCGAGGTGGCGCAGCGTGAGGCCTGCCGCCGCATAGGCCCCTGACTCCACCAGTGCGATCGCCTGTATCGGCTTCAGTGCGGAGCGGGGGAAGGTGACCAGAGCGGTGTCGCCCCAGCCAGCGAGGATCTCGCCGCGAGCATTGGCTACCGCGGCGACGCCCCTGTGGCAGCTTTCAACCAGGGGCCCGCGCCAGACTTCAACCAGGTTCACGAACGACATGCTGCGCAGCCTCTACGTACATCAGTACATTCGTAGTAAGCGCGCATTGTATCGCTTGTTTTCCGGAACGAAGACCGCCACGGGCGGTTTCATTCCCGACCGAACACCATTAGCATCCCGGCAACCAGAGCGCGTCCATGCAGCGCGCCCGCTCGTACCGAAAGTCCACCAGATGCCCGAGAACAGAACTGCCCGTGGAGGCCGGCTCGCCGTCGATATCGGCGGCACCTTCACCGACGTCGTCCTGGAGGCGCGCGGCAGGCGCTGGACCGGCAAGGTACTCACCACGCCCCGGGCGCCCGAGGAAGCAGTCGTCACCGCCGTCACCGAGATCCTCGCCCAGTCCGGGCAGACAGCGGACTCGCTCGGGCTGTTCATTCTCGGAACCACGCTGGCCACCAATGCGCTGATCGAGCGCAAGGGCGCGAAGACCGCCCTCATCACCACGCAGGGCTTCCGGGATCTCGTGGAGATCGGCTGGGAGCATCGGTTCGCGCAGTACGACATCTTCCTGGAGAAGCCGGCGCAACTGGTGCCGCGCCACTTGCGCCTGCCCGTGCCCGAGCGCGTCGATGCCGCAGGACGGGTACTGCTTCCGATGGACGAGGCGGCCGTGCACGCGCTGGTGCCGGTGCTGCGAGCCGAAGGCGTGGAGAGCGTTGCGGTCGCCTTCCTGCAGAGTTTCGTCAACCCCGACCACGAACGCCGGGTACGTGACCTGCTGAAGCAGGCGATGCCCGAGTTGTGGGTGACCCTGTCCTCCGATGTCTGTCCGGAGATCCGCGAGTACGAACGAATCTCGACCACCTGTGCAAACGCCTATGTGCAGCCGGTGATGGCGGGTTACCTGAACCGGCTGGGCGCCCGGCTGCAGACGATGGGCATCGGTTGCCCGGTGTTCCTGATGACCTCGGGTGGCGCACTCTGTACCCTCGAGATGGGTGCGGCCGAACCGGTGCGCCTGGTTGAGTCCGGGCCGGCCGGGGGCGCCATCCTTGCGCGGACCGTGGCCGAAAGCGTCGGCGCGACGCGGGCGCTGTCCTTCGACATGGGGGGCACGACCGCCAAGATCTGCTTCATCGACGATTTCGACCCGGAGATCTCCCGGAGCTTCGAGTTCGGCCGCATGTACCGCTTCATGAAGGGCAGCGGCCTGCCGATCCGTATCCCGGTGATCGAGATGGTGGAGATCGGCGCCGGTGGCGGGTCGATCGCCAGGGTCGACGATCTCGAGCGGATCCAGGTCGGGCCGGACAGCGCGGGTTCCGAGCCGGGGCCGGCCTGTTATGCGCGGGGCGGCGAACAGGCAACGGTGACCGATGCCGACTGCGCGATGGGCTTGCTCGATCCCGCGCGGTTCGCCGGAGGGCGCGTGACGCTGGACCCGGCGCGGGCGGAAGCGGCGGTCCGGCGCAGCGTCGGGATGCCGCTTTCGCTCGACACGGCAATGGCCGCCCTTGCGGTGGGCGAGATCGTCACCGAGAACATGGCCAACGCCGCGCGTGTGCACGCGGTCGAGCTCGGCAAGACGGTGGAGGACTACACCGTGATTGCGTTCGGCGGCGCGGCGCCTCTGCATGCGGCCCGGCTCGCCGACAAGCTGGGCGTTTCGCGGGTCGTGATCCCGGTGAGTGCAAGTGTGGGCTCGGCACTGGG
>JBBRCD010000201.1:0-5948 GCA_038205245.1 Burkholderiales bacterium | reverse complement strand
GGCGCATCGGCGAGTTCTTCAAGCGCGAGACGCCGATGTTCAACGGCTATGCAGAGCAGGTCGCGTCGATGTACGCCGGCATGGACCTGCGCAAGTTCTACTGAGCTGCCTCCGGGTCGCCCGGGGTTTGGCACGGTAACGCCCGTTTCTCTCGGGCGACCCGCACCTGGCCAGTCGCTAGCCTGTCTGCTGCTGTAGCGGGGATTGGCTCCGCTCGCCACCGGGGATTACCTCCGGTGCCGCGCGCACTTCGCGCGCAAGCCGCCATGCTTTCGATGCTTTTGCGAGCCTGGCGGTATTCACCCCTCGGGGACGTTCACGTCCCCCCAGGGGTCCGTGCGTCCCCGTTTTTTCGGAGGATGCATGGATCAGTGGTTCATGGAGTCGTATCTGCGGTGGCTGGGGCAGGCAAGCGACGAGGAACTCGTCCGGCGCAAGGACGAGGTTGCAGTAGCGTTGCTGCATGCCGGTATCGATTCGATGGTGAGCCGGTTGCTGTCCGGCCTGCTCGCCGAAGAGGTCGATGCGCGCGACCAGTTGTTGAATCATCGTCGTACACGGTTGGTGGGTCGGCGACAGTCGGCGCCGAAGCCGGAGTCGAAGCCGGAGTCGAGGTCGAAGTCGGAGTCGGAGTCGAGGTCGGAGCCGAAGTCGGAGTCGGAGTCGAAGCCGAGGTCGAAGTCGAAGTCGAAGTCGAACTCGGAGTCGGAGTCGGAGTCGAACTCGGAGCCGAACTCGGAGCCGAAGTCGGAGCCTGAGCCTGAGCCGAGGCCGAAGCCGAAGCCTGAGCCGAAGACGAAGCCGAAGCCGAAGCGGAAAGTCTGGCCCGGGCAGAAGGCGGAACGACTGGGCTGGGTCCAGGGGGTGTACTGATGTCGGCCCCCTGGCGCAGGTACCAGCGATGGTGGTCTGGCGGCTGGTTGCAGGGCCCGAAGCGGTGGTGGCGATGGTGGCAGAGGCAGGTGCGTTGGTGGACACGGCAGCTGCGCGGCTCGCGTCGATCGAAACTGGTCGAGGCGATTCGCGATACTGCCGGTGCCAGCGGGCGCATCGTCGCGCTGATCACCGGCGCGGTCGGTGTGGAAGAAAGCAGCGCCGATCGGCGTCTGGTCCTGGTGCTGGCGGTGGTGGCTGGTGTGGCCTGGTGGGCCCTGGTGCAGACCGTGGCCTTCGTGCTCGACCGGGAACGGCCGGGCAGGCGCGAGGCGCGCCAGCGCCGCGACTGAGCGCACGCAGATAAGGGCTCGATGACGTTGCAGCAGCAAGGCGGTACGGCCGGGGGACGCAAGTCCCCTGGCCGGTTTCTCTGCGACAGCTGTGCCCGCGCGCCTGTCATGCGATACCTTCGATGGCGGAGGTGGCCTGAGGGCCTCGGTGCGGGCGCATCGGCGCAGGTTGATTGGCGCAGGGGAATCGACGCAGGCGCATCGGTACAGGTGAGTCGACGCTGGCGAATCTGCACTGGACCATCGGCACACTGGAATCAGAATGAACCGACATGACTGAACCGGGAACTGCGCAGCTGTCCTGCGATCCGCTGCTGGGCTGGGCTGGACTCGATCCGGTGGGCCGGGTGGTGGCGCTGGGTGGCGGGCTGGCCTCTGCCGGCTGGCTGCGTATCGGCGAACCCCTGGCCGATCAGGTGTCCGAGCCGGCCTGGGTGCGCACGCAATTGAGCGCGCTCGCCGATCCGGCTGCCGCGCCAGACCCGGGTTTCGAGCGGCGCTGTCGGCTGTCCTTGTTGGCGCAGCAGGGCCGCGCGGCGGCGGATGGCGACACCCCGGTCGAGCTGCGGTTGCGCACTTCGCGTGCGGCGTCCGGGGTGCTCAGGATCGCCGCCGAATTCTGGCGTACCGGCAGTGCCGCCCGGATGCCTGCGCTCGAGGTGTTCTCCCTGGGCACCGCGCTGTATGCCGCGACGGTGGCGCCCGGGACGGCTCATCCGGTGGGGGTGATCCGGTTCGCCCTGCATCCGGTCGCGCTGCCGCGGCTGTCCGGGCTGGATGATCTGAAGCCGTGGCTGGCGATCGCGCTCGAGCGGCTTCGGGTCACCGCCGGCGGGATGGAAGTCGATGTCATCGCTGCGCGCACGGGAGTGCGCGATCTGCTGGTCTGGGTACGCGAGGGTGCCGCCTGCGCGGCGCTTGCCGAACAGTGGCTTTCGGCAGTGACCGCGAGCGCATTGATCGGCCCTGAACAGCGCCTGGTGGTCGGACCGAGCGTGGCGTGGTGTGTGCTGCCGACAGACGGCAGGGTGCTCGGTCATCTGCTGGACGCGCTCGATCTGGTGTTCGATCCGGGCCAGTATCGGCCGGGCCGCCCGGCGGTGGCGGTCAGCAGCCTCGCGCGCGAGCGCGATATCGATGAGCGGCGCGAGGCGTTGACCGGCACCCTGGTCGAACTGGTGCAGTCCGGGCGTGCCCGGCTGGTCGCCGAGCCGGTGGTCGATGCACCGACCGGCCTCGCCTGCGGTGTCTACCTGCGCGCCGAGTTCCGCTCGCTGTTCGCGGTAGCCGACCTGCTCGACTACCTGCCCGATATCGTCGAGGAGGACGCCGCCGCCGATGCGCTCAACATCTGGATGGCGCAGGTGATCCGTTCTGCGGCGGCGCTGGTGCCGAACCCGCTGCCGGGCCCGCTGCCCGACTCGCAGCCGGACCCGCTTGTGTACTCGCAACCAAACTCGCAGTTGGACCGGCTGCCGGACCCACTGCCGGGCCCGCTGCCCGACTCGCTGCCCGACTCGCAGCCGGACTCGCAGCCGGACTCGCAGCCAAACCCGCCGCCGCCGCTGCCGTCGCCGTCGCGCCTGTTGCAGCTGCGCATCGGCCCGGCGCAGTTGGGCCAAATCGACTCGCTCGCCGCCTTGGTGCAGGCGGCCCGGCAGGCCGGCTACGATATGCCCTGTCTGCTGCTGCCGGAGGCTGCCGTGCATCGCAACGCCTACCTGGTCATCGATGCCGCTGCTGAACTTGCAGCACTCGGGGCAACCCTGGGCATCGACGACTACCGCGGCTTGCTGCCTCCGGCGCAGCTGGCCCGGGCGGGGATCAGGACGCTTCGGCTGCACCGCAGCCTGCTGCGCGGCCTGACCGAGCGCCGGTTCGCCCAGGAGCACCTGGCCGCACTGCTCGCCGACGCGCGTGCGAGTGGGCTCGGCGTGGTGGTTGCCGGCTTGTCCGACCCCGGACAGGTAAACGTAGCCTGTGCGGCCGGGGCGCTGAATCTGGCTGGCCCACTGTTCGGCCGTGCGCAGCGCGTCGACCCGCCGGCACGGCCGCCCGCCGTATGATTTCGTTCCCGCTCGCAGGAGACGCCCGATGACCAAGGACTTGTTCGCGCTGATTGCCGATCTTGCGCATGATGAACTTCCGTTCAGCGAGATACACCTGGTCGAGGGCGCACCGGTGGCGCTCAAGCTGCCCGGTGGACTGCGCGACCTGGAGGCCGAGGGCACGATTGGGCGCCCGGCGATCGAGCAGTTCCTGGATCGTGTACTGCCCGGCTGGAAGCCGACGCTCGCCCGGCAGCTGGCGATCGACTGTGCGATCGAACTGCCGTCCGAGACCCGGCTGCGGGTGAATGTTCATCTGGCCAGCGCGGGACAGAGCCTGCGCATGGTGATGCGGCGCATTCCGCGCGACCCGCTGAGCCTGAAGGACACCGGGCTGCCGCCGTTCCTGCCCCGGCTGCTGCTCGAAAGCGGCAAGGGCCTGATGATCGTCACCGGCTCGACCGGTGCCGGCAAGACGACGACCCTGTTCGCCGCGTTACGCCACCTGATGGAGCAGCGTGAAGCCCCGCCGCACATCATCACCATCGAGGAGCCGATCGAGTATGTGCTGCGCCGGCCGCGCGGTGTGGTCACCCAGCGCGAGGTCGGGGTCGACACCGCGAGCTTCTCGAACGGTCTGCGCGAGTCGCTGCGCCAGGGGCCGGACGTGATCATGGTGGGCGAGGTGCGTGACCGCGATACCGCCGACACCATGCTGCGTGCCGCGGAGTCCGGTCATCTGGTGCTGGCCACCGTGCACTCCGGCTCGGCCGAGGGCGTGATCAGCAAGATCGTCTCGCTGTTCCATCCGGACGAGCAGACGCAGCGCCGCCATGTGCTGAAGAATGTGCTGCTCGGGGTGATCTGCCAGGTGCTGCTGCCCAGGCTGCAGCGCGACGGCTTCGCCCTTGCCGCAGAGATCCTGATCAACAGTCCGCAGGTGGCGCGTGCCATCGAGGACCCGGCGCGGCTGTCGACCCTGCGCGATTTCATGCGGCGCTCCGAAGACAAGCAGTCGCGGCTGCTCAACGATGTGCTGGTGGACATGGTGCGCGCGAAGCGGATATCCCGCTCAGACGCGCTGCTCGCGAGTTATGACCGGCTGGATCTGCTACCGGCCCTCGATCGTGCGGCCGGAGAGCGCGGCGAGGCGTGACGCCGGTCTTGCCATATCAGGAAAGTTGGCGGGCTGCGTGTCTTGCTGTGCGACGTCCCGATCAACGCGTCGATCCACGGGTGAACCAGTGAACCCATGGGCTCCACCGCAACCTGGGGCCCAGGGGTTACGCAGTTCAACCGAGCGACTCGACGTGTTGGCGCCACTGTTTGCGCCGCGGCCGCGCTCGCGGCAACTGACCGCTCTTCTGGCGTTTCTCGCCGCCATCCTGGGCGCGTTCGGCTGGCACAGCCCGTCGACCATGGCTGCCCTGCCACTGCTCGCAGCCCTCTGGTCGGCGGCACCGGGCCGCATCGCTGCATGGCTGGTGATCGGCAGCTACTACCTGGCCGGCTCGCACCCGTTGCCCTCGGCGTGGCTGTCGTTCTTCGCCGGACAGGCTTCGCTGCCCGGTGCCTTGCTTGTCTGGCTCGCCGCAGCGGCGCTGCTCGCCTTGCCTTGGGCAGTGTTCTGGCCAGCGCGCGAGGTGAGCGCCATGCGCGTCTGCGCGTCGCTGCTGGCTGCACTGATGCTGGTCAGTGTGCCGCCACTGGGCATCATCGGTTGGCTGAACCCGCTGCTCAGTGCAGGCAGCCTGTTTTCGCGCACTGGCTGGGCAGGCTTGCTGGCGGCCCTCATGTCGATGAGCCTGCTGGCGCTGGCTGTTCGCTGGCGCTTCGCGCGCGTGCCCGCGGGCGTTCAGATCGGCACCTGCCTGCCGTACATGGCGATGATCATCGTCGTCGCGCTGTACGCCCGCACCACTGCCCCCGCACCTGCGCCAGCCGGCTGGATTGCCGTGGATACCGCGCTTGGACACACCCCGCGCGACTATGCGGCGAGCCTTGCCCGGCAGGTCGAACTGATCGAGCGGGTAGAACAAGTGCGACAGCAGGTGCAGTCCGTGGGCGAGGCACCGGTGCGGGTGCTCATCCTGCCCGAACAGATCGCCGGGCCCTGGGGCGAGGCGCAGCGCGCGGTCTGGCAGCGGCTGTGGACGCCCGCCGGGGATCCGGCCTCGCCCCCGCTGACCCTGGTGCTTGGCGCCAGCATCGAGGGGGCAGTGCCGGGACGCAGACTCAACGCGCTGATCGCTGATCCGCGCGCGCCGCGACTGCAGGCGAGCAGCCGGCAGCCGGTACCGTTCGCAATGTGGCGGCCCTGGGCGGCAGACGGCTATGGTGCGCACTGGAGCGGCCGCGGCGTGTCCGAACTGGCCGGGCAGCGGGTGCTGTGGTCGATCTGCTACGAAGACTATCTGGTCTGGCCGTTTCTGCTCTCACTGCTCGCAGATCGTCCGACGCTGATCGTGTCCACCGCCAATGCCGCCTGGTCAACTCATCCGGGACGGCAGCGGCTGCAGGCACTGCACGTGAATGCCTGGGGGCGGCTGTTCAATCTGCCGGTACTGCGGGCCGAGAATCGTTGATCGATACCCTGTAGATGGCGAGCACTCGATTCGAGCAGGGCGAAGTTTCGGTGACGAACACCACTTATCGCTCATCGAACGCCAGGTAA
>JBBRCD010000200.1:0-6011 GCA_038205245.1 Burkholderiales bacterium | reverse complement strand
ATCTTCTTCTTGTCCACTTCCGGGCGCTTCATCAGCCAGCTGATCACCGCCGCACCGGCGCGCTCGTAGTTGTCGCCGACCGCACGGATCTTCTGCATGTTGGAGTTGCCCTGCCCCGGACCATCGATCGCGATCACATGGAAACCGCGTGACAGTGCGATGTTGTGCGCCGCCTTGGGGAACACTTCCTTGCTCTGGTCCATGCCCGGCACATAGATCACCACCGGCGCCTTGGGCTTGCCCGGCAGCATGTGGTACAGGCAGGAGATCGTCTTGCCGTCATCGAACGGCACCTCGACCCGCTCGATCGGGTAGGAAGCGGTCTCGATACGGCGGTCCACCATCTCGTTGAGCTTGCGATAGAGCGCCTTCTTCACCGGATGGTTGTCGAAGAAGATCGGGTGCTGCGCCATGCGATAGCCCTCGATCGCGTGGTCATAGTGATGGGTCGCGGTTGCATCCGCGCCCATCGCCTGCGCGCGCCTGGCGAGCCGTTCATGCCGCTCGGCGGACTTGCGCCAGACCTTGGGCAGCATGCGGTAGTTGCGCGCCCGCGTGCCCTGCGGCACCTCGATGTCGTCGCGCTCGAAGTTCTGCACGCGGCCGCGCATGTTGAGCGCGAGGTCAAGCATCCACTGCTGGTTGTCGCGCTCGGTGCGCAGTTTGCGGATCATCGATTAATCCTCCGGGGTCGGTCGGTTTTTTGCAGCCGAAAGACTATAGCCGAACAGGTCTCGGTACGTGGGAGCCGTGCCGTGCCGAAAAGCGCGAAAAGGGGCCAGGCTCCTTTGCCGCCTCTTGCCGCATGTTGCTCGAGGCCGGATTTGATGGCGGCAAAGGAGCCTGGCCCCTCTTCCTGGCGGTATCAGTCGCAGGTTAGGACGCATAGCCCTTTGTTTTCGGGCGCGCGTTGTCGGCTCGGCGAGTCCAGGATGCGGTCATGCCCAGACCGCCGCGCCAGATTGTCGCCGACATGCCGCTGCACATCGTGCAACGTGGCCATGATCGCGCGGCGTGCTTCCGCTCAGACATCGATCGGCAGATGTACCTGACCTCGCTGGCGGCAGCATTGCCGCACGCGGAATGCGCGCTGCACGCGTACGTGCTGATGACCAACCACGTGCACCTCCTGGTGACGCCGCATGCGAGCGACAGCGCAGCGCGTCTGACCATCGCGGTTGGTAGACGCTATGTCCGATACTTCAATGACAGACACGCCCGCAGCGGTCCGCTGTGGGAGGGGCGCTATCGCTCGTCGCGAATCGATTCGGACAGGTACTTCCTCGCCTGCTGCCGGTACATCGAGACGAACCCAGTGCGCGCGGGGATGGTCCGACATCCGGCAGAGTATCCGTGGAGCAGCTTCCGCGCACACGTGCTGTTGCGGGATGAGCCGTGGCTGACGCCCCATTCGCTCCATCTCGCACTGGGCAAGGACAAGCGCGCGCAGGCGCGAGCCTATGGGCAGCTGTTCGATCTGGACATCGGAGCTGATACGTTGAGCCGGATACGCCAGGCCACACGCAGGGGTACATCCGTGAGTCAGCCGTCGCCTCCGCGCGGTCGTCTCAAGAACCGCTCACCTGCACCTCCAGAACGTGGTCACGATGGCCGCTTAGGCGATGTCGATCAGAATCCGCGCGTCTGACTGTCGAACCAGTCGTCGGCCCATGAAAGGGGCCAGGCTCCTTTGCCGCTCCTTTGCCGCTCCTTTGCCGCCTTGACGTCTGGCCCCGTCCAACTCGCGAAGGGAGGCGGCAAAGGAGCCTGGCCCCTTTCCGAGGGTCAGTTCGCAGGCACGCAGCGCTCGGCCGCCCAGGCGCGCAGCGCGTCCACCTTCTCGGCCATCACTACCGACAGCGGACGGGTGCGGGCAATCTCGGCGGCGACCTGGGCGGTGGCCAGCGGCACCTTCAATGCATGCGCCTCGTACATCGCGGCGACGATGGCCTGCTCGATCTCGGCGCCGGAGAAGCCGTCCGCTGCGCGTGCCAGCTCGACCAGATCGAACGCCGCCGGATCGAGCTTGCGCCGCTTGAGATGGATGGTGAAGATCTCCGCCCGGGTCGCCGCATCGGGCAGGTCGACGAAGAAGATCTCGTCGAAGCGGCCCTTGCGCATCAGCTCGGGCGGGAGGCGCGAGATATCGTTCGCGGTCGCCACGAGGAACACCGACGACTTGCGCTCGGACATCCAGGTCAGCAGCGTGCCGAGGATACGCTTGGAGACGCCGCCGTCGCCTCCGGTTTCGTCCGAGGCGAGTCCCTTCTCGATCTCGTCGATCCACAGCACGCACGGGGCCATCCGCTCGGCACCCTTCAGCGCCTCGCGCAGGTTGCGCTCGGTCTCGCCGGTGAACTTGTTGTAGAGCGTGGCGAAGTCCATTCGCAGCAGCGGCAGCTTCCAGGCCCCAGCCACCGATTTCGCCGCCAGGCTCTTGCCGCTGCCCTGAACGCCGAGCAGCAGGATGCCTCTTGGCGGGGGCAGCCCCTCGGTGCCGGCCTCGCCGGCAAACACCGCGCGTCGAAGATTCAACCAGCGCTTCAAGTTGGCCAACCCGCCGACCCCGGCGAAGCTGCCGGTGTCGAGCTCGACATCGAGCACGCCAGCGGCGGCCAGACTGTCCTGCTTGAAGCGCACGATGCGTTCGACGTCGGCCATGTTGAGCGCGCCGTCGCTCGAAAGTCCCTGGCGGATCAGTCGACGCGCATCCTCCACCGGGATGTTGGTCAGGTGCTGGGTGAGCAGCGCTATCGCCTCCGGGTCGCCCTTGGGCTTGGCGCCGTTGCGTGACTCCCAGAGCTGCGCTTCCTCGCGCACTATCTGCCGGATACGCGTGGCATCAGGTAACGCGAACTGGAAGCGCGCGGTCAGGTGGTGCAGTTCCGGCGGCAGCTCGAGCTTCGGGCTCAGGAACACCAGCGTACGTCCGCACCGGCCATACTGCTGCGCGATCTCGCGGATCAGCCGCACATTGCCCGGGTCTTCCATATAGGGATGCGCATCGCACAGCGTATAGACCCCGTTCTGCATCGTCTTGTCGATGTGACGCAGCGCGTCCACCAGGTTGTAGGTGCCGGTGATCCGGTCGCTGCGGGTCGAGCGCTTCAGGCCCTCGACCACTGTCCATACGAAGGCCGCCCAACCCAGAAGGTTGGCGCTCTTCTCGATCACGCCAAGCATCCGCTCTTCCTCGGTGGTCTCGATGGTCACCAGCGGGAAGCGTGATTCGAGAATGATCGACAGGTCGCGGGCGTCGTTCATGTGCAGTCACTCATTCGAGGGATCTCAGGGGGCTCGGAAGGCTCAACGGGCTCAAGGGGCTCAACGGGCTCAAGAGGGACTCAAGAAGGGCTCAAGGGGCTCATGATGCGATCGCGCCCGACCGAGGGGCGTCAAGGCGTGCCGCCAGGCGCGCGAGCAGCTTGTCATGGATGCCGCCGAAGCCGCCATTGCTCATGATCAGCACATGGTCGCCCTCACGCGCATCGGCGACGATCGCTTCGATCAGCGTCGGCAGGTGGTCATGTGTCTGCAGCCGCGCACCCAGGGCGGCAAGGGTGCCATCGGCATCCCAGCCCAGGTTCGCGCTGTAGCAGTACACCCGGTCAGCATCGATGAGACTGTCGGGCAGGGCATCCTTGAGCAGGCCCATGCGCATGGTGTTCGAGCGCGGCTCGAGCACCGCGATCAGGCGCGCATCACCGATGCGCGCGCGCAATCCGGCGACGGTGGTCTGGATGGCGGTCGGGTGATGCGCGAAGTCGTCATAGACCGTGACCCCGTCGACCACACCCCGGGTTTCGAGCCGGCGCTTGACCCCCTTGAACTTCGACAGCGCGGCCAGGCTCACCCCGGGCGAGATACCGGCATGGCGGGCGGCGGCGACCGCCGCCAGCGCGTTATGTACATTGTGCGTGCCGGCGAGCGACCAGTTCAGACGGCCGAACGACTCGCCCTTGAACGCGATCTCGACGGCGCCCGACGCGTCCGGCGTGCTGGCGCTCCAGCCATGCGAGGCGTTGAACGCCTCGGTCGGCGTCCAGCAGCCGCGCTCCAGCACCCGCTCGATCGCTTCGGACTGGGCGTTCCAGACGATGCGTCCGGCGCCCGGGACGATCCGAACCAGATGGCTGAACTGCTGCTCGATCGCCGCCAGGTTGGCGAAGATGTCGCCATGATCGAATTCGAGGTTGTTGAGCACGACAGTACGCGGCCGGTAGTGGACGAATTTGGACCGCTTGTCGAAAAACGCGGTGTCGTATTCATCGGCCTCGATCACGAAAAACTGAGAGTTGGCCAGACGCGCCGACACCGGAAAGTCATGCGCCACCCCACCGATCAGGAAGCCGGGGTTGAGCCCCGCCTGCTCGAGGATGAACGCCAGCATCGAGGTGGTGGTGGTCTTGCCATGGGTGCCGGCGATCGCCTGTACCCATTTTCCGCGCAGCACCTGCTCGGACAGCCACTGCGGGCCGGACACATAGGGCAGCCCGCGGTTCAGGATCTCCTCCATCAGCGCGTTGCCGCGCGAGACCACGTTGCCGATCACGAATACGTCCGGCTTCAACCGGATCTGCGTCGGCTCGTATCCCTCGATCAGTTCGATGCCCTGCGCGGCGAGCTGGGTGCTCATCGGCGGGTAGACGTTGGCGTCGCACCCGGTGACACGATGACCAGCCTGGCGGGCAAGCACCGCGACCCCGCCCATGAAGGTGCCGCAAACGCCTAGAACATGAATATGCATGACCCAAAGTGTAGACGAAGCGGCGCGGCATGCGGCGATCCGCCCGAGGCGGTCGAGGTCATGGCGACCGGAGAGGTCATAGGGGTTGTAGGGGTTGTAGGGGTTGTAGGGGTCATCGAGGTCATAAAGGTCATAGGGGTCTGGAGGCCCCGGTCGCTAAAGAAACCGCCACACCGGTCGAAAACATGATTTTCTCCTTCCTCTCTGTCCCGACTGTGCCCACCGCCACCGAAGCCGCCCGGGCTGCACTGCACCGGTTGTCACAACTGGGGCTGCCGCCCACACCGGAAAACTTCCAGCGCTTTTTCACCGAAGCGATCGGTGGCGAAGGCATGCCGGCGCAGGCCAGACCGATGGCAGGCAGCCCGGCCAGCGCCTCTGCGGAAACCCAGGAGCTGGCGCAGGCGTTGCGTCGGTTCGCCGAGCAACTGGCCGAAGCGACCGGATCGCTCGCCCAGGACATCGGCGAGCAGAACGCCGAGCTCAAGCTGTCGATGGACTCGTTCGACACGCTTGCCGGCGAACCCGCGCCGCCGGAGGTGTCCGAGTTGCTCGGCACCGTGCTGTCGATCACCACATCGATGCATGCGACGGTGCAGGCATCGCACAGTGAACTGGTGCGCACCCGCGAAGAGATCGAACACCTCAGACTGGAGCTGCAGCAGAGCCGGCAGTGGATGCAGCAGGACCCGCTCACCGGCATGCACAACCGGCGAGGCATGGATGTGGTGCTGGTGCGCGAGATCGCCCGCGCCAGGCGCGGCGGCCACGCGCTGTCGGTGGCGATGCTCGACATCGATCACTTCAAGCAGGTGAACGACACCTTTGGCCACGCGGCGGGTGACCGCGCGCTGGTGCACCTGTCCGAGATCACCCGATCGGTGCTGCGCGAGACCGACATCATGGTGCGCTACGGCGGCGAAGAGTTCCTGATGATCCTGCCCGAGACCGATCTGAACGGCGCGCAGTTCGTCGTCGACCGGCTCAGACTGGTGGTGCAGAAAACGTCGCTCGTCTACGAGAGCCGGAAGATCGCGTTGACCTTCTCTGCCGGCGTTGCCCAGTTGCGCACCGACGAGAACGGCTCGGCCCTGGTGATCCGTGCCGACAAGGCGGTGTTGCAGGCCAAGCGCGAAGGCCGCAACCGGATCGTGGTCGCAGAGCCCTGATCAGGTTGGATATGACCGCCATGCCGGCGGTCAGCGCGATCAGCGAGGGGACGGCAGGGGGACAGACCCTGAGGGTCCGTCCCCGACTCAGAGCG
>JBBRCD010000199.1:0-6137 GCA_038205245.1 Burkholderiales bacterium | reverse complement strand
GCCCGGTCCATCACGGCGTTGAAGCCGCGGGCACTGACCAGCATCTCGTGGCGCGCAAAGTGAATCGCCTGGCCCAGCATCGCCGTCTTCGACCAGCCGAACAGCGCTTCGAGCCGGCCCAGGGTAGCCGGCGCCATGTTGCCGAGCTGGAACAGCTGGCCGAAGATGGCGTCGGCGCGGTGGCGCACGGCGCGAAAGCCGCTGCCTTTCAGCTCGCCGGCTTGCAGTTCAGCCTCGTGCTGCGACTCGCCGTCGGGGTAGGGAAAGGTGCTGAGCAGCGCATCAAGCAGTCTCTCCGGCATGCCACGTTCGACGGCGCTCCAGTCGGCCTGGCACTCCGCACCCATCGGCGCGCTCCGGTACTCGGGCGCGGTGTCGAGTTCCTGCACGTCGAGAAAGCCGCGCAGGTAGCTGCCCACATAGCCGCGTAGCCGGTTGAGCGGGCTCAGGCGCGCCAGCGGCCCCACCTGGGACAGCACGGCGCTGCGCACCCGGCCCTGCAAGGCAGGTTCACCCATCGCGGCCATGCAGAACATGACCGCGCCCATGCAATGCGCGAACACGTCCACCTGCGCGTGGCCGGTCTGTTCGAGCACCTTGGCGATCGCCTGCGGAATGTCGCGCTCGCCGATGCTGTCCACGGTCCAGGTGTTGGCGTCGGGCTGCTGGCGGCCGGCCTCGTTGGCGATGCTGCTGCGCAGATCGAGCACCCAGACATCGCGCTTGTCCTGCAGCAGGGTCTGCGTCAGGTTGATGAAGCTAGTGTCGGTGTAGCTGGAGCCGGACGTGCCGAGACCGTGGATCAGCACGATGGGCGTTGCGACTGAATCGTCGGGCCGGTAGCGCGACAGGCACCAATCGCCGCATTGCCCGTAGGTGGTGGGCACGATGCCGCTCACCTTGCCCGGCTTGCGCTGATCCAGCAGCGCGGATTGCGCTGTGCCGATCTTCTGGTCCATCAGCTTCCACAGCGTCGGCAGCGCCAGGCGCAGCGTGAACAGCACGACGGCCGCCAGGTCGTCGATCGCGTCGGGCATGCTGCTCAGGCGCGCGGCCGACAGCAGCGGGTCGCGTCGCCGCGCCAGGTCGCCAAGGTCGAGCGCCCAGCGGCCCACGCAGGCGCCCTCCAGCTTCACTTCCATCTCGGACAGTTGGCGCCACAGGCTCGCTTGTTGATCGATCGTCCTGCCGGGGTCGGCGCCGAAGCGCTTGACGCCCTCGATGCGGTCGCCGACGCGAATGCCGATCTTGGCCGGGCCGCTGACCGATTGCACGCCCAGGCGGTAGACCAGGCGCCAGCGCGGATCGAGTGTGTCGTCTTCGCCGGGCAGGTCGGTCGGGGCCTGGGAGAACAGGTCCACCTGACCGGCGAGTTGCACCACGCAGAGGTCCGCGCCTTCGTTCTCGCTGTCGTCGAAGCTGAACTCGGTCGTGTTCTCGTCGGCCGCGCGCAGTCTGATTTCGGCTCGCCGAACACCCAGGACGCGTTCTTGCAGCGCCAGGGCCTTACGCAAGCCGGGGACGGGGTCGAACTCGATCTCTAGTCGCGCCCAGTAGATGTCGTTGCCCAACACTGTCAAGCCTTGAACGCGCTCGCGCAGGGTCCACACAGTTTCGGCGGGTGCGATTTCGCGACGGCGCGTGACGGGCCGCTGCGGGACATGCAAGACGGCGCCGTCATTCCACGCCGTCAGGCACCACTGGCCCATCAACAAGGGCAGGGCGCGCTCAGCCAGCGCCGTGATGGTCAGCGCCGGATTGATGCCCAGCGATCGAGGCACGATGCTGCCGTCGAGCACCACCAGCGTCTCGTGAACGCCACCGTCAGCCTTGAAGGCCTGTCCCCGGTCGTTGACCACCCCCGACACCGCGTCCGCACCCATGCCGCAACCGCCCAACGGGTGGACCGTGACGGTGACGGCGGTCGCCAGGCCGGCGGAAACCAAGTCCTGGCCCGGCACCACTCGCGCCGGGTGAAGTGGGTCGGGACGGGTGGTGTCTCCGACCGCGCCGCGCACCCAAGCGCGCATCTGCTTGTAGAGCGACAGCTCGCCCACGTCTTTCCAGTCGATGCGGGCGCCGCCTTCGACGGCAGGCGACATCCCCGGCGGCGCCGCCGGCAGCGAGAGGGTGCCGCTGCTGCCGGCGCTGCCGGCCCCCTCGTCTCCCATCAGGCCGTACAGGCTCATGTGGCCGATGGTCTCGCCGCTGACGGCCACCGCGCTGGTGTGCTCCACCGCATCGAGCAGCGCCGCGATTTCGCCGAACACGTTGCGGAGCGCGCCTGGAACGGCGAACTCTTCGATCACGAACGAGGGTCGGTCTTCGGTGGCCGGCACCCGGTGCAGCCCGGTGATGGTGGGGCCGACGCGGCGCGCGAGCGGATCTGCCGGATCCGTTTCCTGATCCGCAGCCATCGCCACGCCTTCGGGATGACCGACGCAGGCGACGATGCTGTCGCCGTTGGTCGAGAAGCCCTGGCCCAGGCGAAGCGACAGCGCGAGCTGGGCCGACGAGCGAAGCAGGATTTCGGAGCTGCCCAGGCTGCCCGCTGCCAGGACCACCTGCCGTGCACGCAGCGTGAAGGCCTCGCCACTGGGGGGGCGCAGCGCGGGCTCGGTGTAGTGCCAGCGTACGCGCCAGCCTTTGTCCTCCTCGTCGCGTTCGATCGACTGCACTGCCGCACCGCAGAACAGTTCAGCCCCGCGCTGGCGCGCGAGCGCCAGATAGCTGGTGTCGAGCGAGCCTTTGGCGCCCTGGTTGCAGCCGGTCAAGCAGTCGCCGCACATCGTGCACGGATTCATCTCGATGCCGGCGGCGCTCTTGGCGTTAGGCACGAAGTTGACGGTGAGCGGCGCGCGCAGGTCTTCGCCGCGTCGGGCGGCCATCCGTTCGAGGATGTCGAGCTTGCGCAACTTGGGCGTGGCCGGAACCGTCTGCACGCCGAGCATCCGACGTGCTTGCTCGAAAGGCGCCTGCATTGACGCCGCGCTGATGGCCGCGGGCCAGCCGCTGTCGAACACCGCAGCCTCGGGCTCGGCCATCAGACCGGCATTGATCAGCGAGCCGCCGCCCAGGCCATTGGCCAGCAGGACGGACACGTCGCCACCAAGGCGAAGATCGAGCAAACCCTCGGAGCGACCGCGTGCAGGCAGCCCGTCCTGGCGGCTGAAGCGCACATGGCCCGGCAGCTCCGAGAAGCGCGATGGAAATCGTCCTGGCTGGTGTTCCGCGCCGCGCTCCAGCAGCCAGACCACGGCGCGGCGCGGCTGGCCATGTTCGTCCGTCTGGCCGTCGACTGTGGCGCCAGCCAGGCGCGCCGCCGCCACCGCGCCCCCGTAGCCGCTGCCAATGATCAGCACGTCGCAGTCAAACGCGTCGGGGTTGGGCTTGTCGGCCAGGTGACGTGCCAGCCTCTCGGCGCCCATCGAGAGCCAGGCATGCGATCGCATCGACATGGGATCAGACTCCTTGCGCCGGCTGTCGCGCGGCGGCCGCGTCGGCCAGGGCGTTGTTGATCGCCGTGGCCAGCAGTGCGTCGGTCACTGGTTTGCGCAGCATCGGAACGCCTTCTTGCGCCGCCAGTTCGCGCAGTGCCGCCGAGGTGTCGGCCGAGACGATGAGCGCAGCCAGCCCGGGGCGGCGCTGCCGCAGCCGGGCCACGGCCTCGAGGCCGTTCATGTCGTCGGCCAGGCGAAAGTCCACCAGGGCCACTTCGATGCCGGCGGTGTCGAGCGCAGCCTCGGCCTGTCGCAAGTTGGCCGCCACGCTGACCTCGCAACCCATCGAGCTCAGCGCAGCCCTGTAAGCCGAGCGCACCGCCTCGTCGTCGTCAAGCACCAGCACGCGCCGCGCCACCAGACCAGGCTGCGACGGTGCCGACTCCATCACCGGTGCCGATGCTTCGGCGCTGATCGGCACGCGCAGCGCGAAGCAGGTGCCCTCGCCGAGCCGCGACTCGACGCCGACCTCGATGCCGAGCAAGCGGCACAGGCGCCGCACGATGCCCAGGCCCAGGCCGTGGCCGAGCGCGCGGTCGCGCCGCGGGTTGTGGAGCTGGGTTAGGTCCTCGAACACCAGGGCCTGGTCGGTTTCGTCGATACCGCGTCCGGTGTCGCGCACGCTCAACTCGACGCGCTCGCCGACGCGGCGCGCGCCGAGTTCGATCGAGCCGCGTTCGGTGAACTTGAGCGCGTTGTCGAGCAGGTTGGCCAGCACGCGCTGCAGCATCTGCGCGTCGCTGAAAGCGGTGGCGCCCGGCTCGGCCTGCCAGTTCAGAGCTAGCCCTTTGGCCTGCGCGGCCGGGCGTTGGCGCAGGCACAGGCCTTCGAGCAAGCGCTCGACCGAGATCGGCCGCAGGTCCGGAGCAACTGCACCGGCTTCGAGCTGGGAGATGTCGAGCAGGGCGTCGAGCATGCGGCGCAGCGCGTCTATGCCAACGCCAATGTCGTTGGCGATCTCGCGCGACGGCTCGCTCATCGCCATGCGCGACAGCGCGCCGCTGTTGAGCGCCAGGCTCTGCAAGGGTTGGCGCAGGTCGTGGCTGGCCGCGGCCAAGAAGCGGCTCTTGGACAGATCGGCCGCCACCGCCGTGTCGCGCGCGGCGGCCAGGCGGGCGCGCTCCGCGGTGAGGTCGCTCAGCAGTTTTGTGTTCTCCAGCCGCATGCGATACGAGTCAGCGAACATGCGCATGTTCTGTTGCGCGAAGCGCACCTGCACGCCGAAGAACAGCACCACCAGGCCGGCTACCGTCCAGTCCAGCCAGTCACCGCCGCCCAGGATCCAAAGCGCGCACAGCGGCAGCGCGATCCCGGCCGCGAAAGCCACCAGCGCGGGCACCAGCGTGAAGGTGGTCGACACGGCGCCGGCGCTGAGCGACATCAGGATCATCGTCAGGATTGCATCGAAAGCGCGGTCGGTGTGCATCATGAAGATGGAAGAAGCACCGTAGGCCGCGCCGAGGGCGAGCGTCCAGCCGGTCGTGCGGCGCAGGCGCTCGGCGATGGGGGCGGCGCCGCGATTCAGACGCAGCAAGCTCGCGGCACGCGTCTCGCGCACGAGGATCGTCGCCGCCAGCCAGACCAGCACCAGGATGAGCGGCGCGCCGCCCGCGTGGGCGATGGCGCCGATCACCAGTGCGATGGTGGTCATCTGGAAGCGCAGCGCGGCGCTATAGCCCACCAGCACCGAGAGGCGCTCGCGGTCGAAGGCCTCGTCCGCGAGCGCGTCGGCTGCGCCGAGGCGCGCCTCAGCCCAGGGCGGCCACCGCATCGGCTTGTAGCACGCGACACAGCGCGCCCACGCGGTTGCGCACACCCAGGGCCCGGTAGACCATCGACAGGTGCACCTTCACCGTGCCTTCGGCTATGGTGAGCTGGCGCGCAATGATCTTGTTGGGCAGCCCTTGCAAGGCCAGCTTGAGCACCTGGCGCTGGCGCGGCGTGAGGTCGTTGTGCAAGAAGTGCAACAGGTCCTCATTGCGTACCTCGTCAGCACTGCGGTCTCGCACCACGTCCTCGGCGAGCAGGAACTCGGCCGGTACATAGGTCTTGTGGCGCAACACCAGCTCGAGCGCAGCCGACATTTCGGCTTCGCCGTAGGACTTTGGAATGAAGCCCGCCGCACCGGCCTCAAGCACCTCGCGAACGCTCTCGCTGCCACACTCGGCCGAAAGCATACAAACCACGGAGCCCTCGAACGCAACTTGTACTGCGCGCAGCGCCTGCAGCCCCGACAAGCCAGGCAGGTGATAGTCCAGTAGCACCAGATCGAATGCGCGATCGGGTAGCGCCAGTGCGCTGTCCAGGTCGCGCACCGCCGCGAAATCGAGCACCCCCCCACTGCCGGTCACTCGCGCCACGCCTTCGCATAGGCGTTGCGTGCCCTTCCAAACGAGTTCGTGGTCGTCGATCAAGAGTACGCGCACCGATCTCCCTCCATCGCCGAGCCATGCAGGCCACGTCCGAAGCGTTTGCCGCACGAGCCCTGTTGGTGCGCAGCTTAACGTATCGGTCACCGCGCGTCTCCCAGTCCTGCATAAGCCAAAGTCGTAGGAAGAGCACGCAGGGGGTTCAAGTCCGACACCGCCCTGTATGACCTCGCCGCCCTGAATCGCGAAGATGGAATTCGCGTTCATT
>JBBRCD010000198.1:0-6161 GCA_038205245.1 Burkholderiales bacterium | reverse complement strand
ACTGACGCGCGGTGTGCGCTGAGCCCGAACGCGCCGCGATCCAGGCCTGCACGGCCTGGCGGTCGTCCTGGGCGTGCAATGAGGCGGTGACGCCGGCGCCCGGCCGGTTGCTGCGCTCTCGCCCGCTCAAGCCGGCCTGGTTCTCGTCGCCGAAACCGACAGCCACAACACCAGTCGGCACGCCGTTGCCGACCCTCATGGCCCAGGGTGCAAGCGCAGGAGAAGGCGCAGTGGGTGGCTTGCCGGGTTGCACGTTGGGGTGCAGGTTGGGTTGCACGTTGCGTAGCACGTTGGGTAGCACGTTCGGCTGCACCAAGGTCGCACCCGTGGTCCACGCTCTGGCCGGCGCCGCCCCGATGAGCGTGTCGAGATGGCGCTGCAGCCGCTCGGCTTTCAGGGGACCCAGGGCCCGGACCGGGCCCCACCAGCGCCCTCCCCTGTGGATCCGCTCGCGCAGATCCGCCAGCGTGAGCACGCCCACCGATTTCAGGCTTGCCGCGAGCACGTCGGGAACCCAGCCGTCGAGCAGGTCCGTGGCGGCCGCGGGCAGGGCCAGGGCGGTCTCGAGTTCGCGCAGGAGAGCCAGGCAGCGCTTGCGCAGGCGCCCTGCCCTGCGCGAGCGCCGTTGTGCAGCGGGCTCGGCCGCGCCGAAGCGCGCGGCATGCATCTCGATCAACTCGCTCTGCGACCAGCCGTCGAGCCCCTGCTCTTCGGCCCAGCGCTCCAGAGTCGGCGGCGTTGACATCGCATCGGCCGACGCACTCTCGCGCGGCTCCAGCGCAATGCCCAGCAGCCGCCAGGCGGGGTCGGCGCCCTTGCCGGGTCGGCGGCGCGCTGCCGCGCGGATGCGGTCGACGACCAGGCGGTGGGCGCCGGGGATCTCGGCGGCGTGGCCGACGCCCAGGTACCGCCGCGCTGCCGCGTCGCGATTCAGCCCCTCGGCGATCGAGCGAAGGTAGGCGAACTCGTGCGTGCCGAGCCGACGGCCGAGCGTGGACATGTCTATCCGGCTGGGCGCCTGGAGCGCGTGGCTGAGCTGGGCGGTTTTCTGGGTTTTCAGAGGAGTGCGGACTCTTTCAATTCAGACCCCCCTGTTTTGTCATCGAAAAACACACTACAGATTAGAACACTTATCTGTAGCGTGGTTGGATTAGGAATCCGGTTCAGTGACTCCTGGTTGCAGGCGTGCGGATGGAGTTTGCTGCCCGGTTGGCGATCTACAGCCGGCCCAGGAGGCGCGGGCGCGCGCTGGCTGGGAAGGCGCGCGTTGCCGCAAGGGCTGGATGCCCAGCACTGAGGAGCGATGGGCCGGCGCACTCGCATTCCTCACCATTCATCCGGTCAGGAATTGGATTCCACGACGTTGATTTGGGTACTTATCATGTGTTGAAGGGATGCAAGGCTGTCTCAAAGCCGCCCTCCTTCATCCAGCGTGAACGGCACTCAGGCGCAGCATTAACGTGAGCGGATGCTGTGGTGACGCCTGAAAACCGTAGTGCTCGTAGAACTGGCGGGCGCGATCGTGCAAGGCATGGACCAGCAGCGCACGCACGCCTGCGTTATGCGAGACAGCCACTGCCCTCTTGACGGCGTCTTGGAGCATTGCGGATCCCAGCTTGATATTCTGAGCACGGTGGTCAACGGCCAGCCGCGCCAAGACCATCACCGGCACGGGGTCGGGCATGTTCCGTCGCACGCCACTCGTCGCCAGATGGTGTGAGGCCGCCCCTGCTGCCATGGCGCAGTAACCAAAGACGCGGCTTTCGTCGTCTACGACCACGAATGTGCGACTGGCCCCACTCAGCTGATTGGCCATGGCGCGGCGCTTGAGCCAATCGTCGAGAGCGGCCTCGCCGCACTTAAACTCATCGATTCGGTGGGCGCCGGCAAGAGGCTGCAGGTCGCTGAGTCGCAGGCTCATTCAGCGACAGTTCGCCATGGCGCCTTGACAGCCAGGAGGCGCTCGAGGCCCGCATTGGGGCCAGGTGGCGCGTCCAACATCGCCGTGAATTCCTTGAATTTGTCGGCGTCCAGACTGAAGAAGACCTGGTCCAGCACCACTGCCTGTGCGCGGTCGCAGGCAGCTTCGAGCATGAAGTCAGATCGGTTCTTGCCCAAGAGGCTGGCGGCTTGATCGATCAGGTCGCGCTGTTCGGGCAGTGCCCTTAAGTTGATGGCGGCGTCACGCATACCTTGCACTCCTTCTGTCTACACGATCAATACACATACGGTAGGACAATGTGTAGCGGTTGTCAACACGCTTGCAGCAGGAGTTCCTGGCCTCAGGTGTGCACCCCTTCGGAAAGGCAAAGCGCTTCGGACGGTCGGCGCTTGCCCCGGGACTCACCTCCGCCCGGAAACCGAGTGCAGTAGATGGTTCAGCTTGAGCCTTTGAGAAAGTCTTCGATGACCTTCACCAGCGCCTTGCGCTTGGACTCTGGCAAAGCCCCGGGCTCAAAGCAGACAACCGCCCTCCCCTTCGCGTCCGCAGTGAGTCTTGCCGCGACCTTCCCTGCCTTAGAAATGGTCAAGGCCTGAAATGCTGCCCTGTCAGGGGAAGGCTCGGCCAGCCCGACAAGCTTTGACAAGATGGTGGCTGCGCCCAGGTCGTCCCGCGTTGCCGCGATGGCGTGCGCGCGCGCAAGCGTACCCTCTGGGTCTTTCTGCATAGCCTCCGTAAGTGGCGCAGCCCAACGGAACTGGATGTCAAGTGGGCTTCGAAATGCCGCTACGACAGCATCAGGCAACCGCGCCAGGGAAACACTCTTGGACACCAGCGAAACGTCGACGCCAAGGCCTTCCGCCAGTCGGCGAAGTGAGCTGTACAGCCCGTCATCAAGTGCCCTTCGGTACATCGTGCCCTGCTCCCAGGCAGACAGGTTCTTGCGCCCGCGGTTCTCTCGCTCCATCTGTTCGAACAGGCTGACGTCCGACGCCTCTTCGATGGCCGCAAGAACCGGAATGCCCAGCTCAACGCAGGCACGGTGTCTGCGGTGCCCGAAGATCAGTTCGAAGGCTGGCTCATCCGGGAGTGTTGAACCGTTCAACACCGCCACAGGCCGAACTTTGATCGGCTGCACGTTACCCCCTGCCGCTGCGATGTCAGCCTTCAATTCCTGGAAGTCAGCAGTGAGGAACGACGCGTCGTGACGGTTAGCCCACTTTGAAGGCCGAACGATGGATGGGTCGAGCTTTTGAAGGGGGGCCTCTTCCTCCAGTGACTTGACGCGCGCCTTCAGCGCTTCAGCCTCCTGAACCACGCTTGATTGCGCCGTCAAGAAACCCATCATCGTTCCCGGCGCCGTCTTGGCCTTTGGCGGCTCTGCCGCCGGGGCGCTGTCTCCAGCAGGTCCCGCCGGCTTGGGCGCGGCCTGCAACCCAGGGATCAGACCCGCCTTTTCGAACATCTTCCTGGCCATTATTCAGACCCCTTCTCAACAGGTGTTGAACGGTTCAACACCGACGTGGGACGAACTGGCATCGCCGCGGCGACGACGCTGGACTCCACTTGCCGACGCCAAACCGATTGAACCGAAGTCTCGATGTAGCCCACCATCAGGTCATACGCATCCCGGGCGCGCTTGAAAGTTCTGGCGTTGCCGTCGTATTTGGTGATGTCGAAGACCGTACCGAATTCGACCGTCGCAGACGCTGTCACCGCCGACTTGGGAATTTCCATGGGCAACACAGAGACACGGTTGGCATAAGTGCTCTGTATCCACTGCTTGACGATCGCTCCTGTGGCATCCGAACTGTCAACTCGGCTGAGCAGGATGTTCATGAAGTCGAACTGCTTGTCGTGTCCGCGGTTGGTGAGCAACTGCGTGGTCAGATCCGAAAACAGAGACCAAAATTGGGCTGCTGAAGCGAAGTCCAGGGTACTGGGTGGCAGCGGCATGATGATCCCGTTGCTGGCCAACAGCGCATTGATCGTCGTGTAGGACAGGGCAGGGGGGGTGTCGATCACGATGACGTCGTAGTCGGCTCGCACATCGTCGATGCCATAGTTGAGGACGTTCCAGAACTCGAAACCTTCTTCCTTGGTTTGTCTAGCTGGCAGCGCGAACTCCGCTCCGAAAAGCAATGGCGATGCTGGGACCAAGTCGATGCCGTCCCAGTAGGTCGGGCGGATCGCGTAGCGAATGGACGTCTCAGCGCCCATGACCAGCGGGAGGATGGTGTCTTCCTCCTCCACCTCCGCGTCGGGCAGGATCCCGAACAAAGTCGTCAACGACCCTTGCGGGTCGGTGTCGATCACGAGCACTTTGTGCCCGAGCAGCGACATCCCTTGAGCCAGAGTGATCGCTGTCGTCGTCTTGCCGACGCCACCCTTGAAATTCGCGATGCTTATGGTCACCGCCTCGGCGCCGATGGGCCGCAAGCTCTCCTTGCGGTATTCCCGCACCCAAGCCCTTACCTCAGCCAGAGTGAACTGGCGACGATTTCCAACGTCGTTCAGCGTGCCTGGCGGCAGATCGCCACGTCCCATTCGATGCGTGAGCGATCCCTTCTCGATGCCAAGCAGCAGTGCGAGCTGACTCAGGTTCCAGATGGGGGCCGCCTTGCGTGTCGTTGGCGACAACATGGCAGCCCGGATCTGCGACATCATTTCGACTGAGTGCGCAGCTTGTTCTGCGATGTCCGCAAGGCCTATCGGGGCTGGCGCCTTGATGTTGAGCTTCGACATGTGGTCCTCCAATCGCGAGTCTACCGCTCGCTTTACGCTTAACCGCGCTCTACTGCAACCTTCGTAAATTGTTTAGCTGGTCTAACATCGATTTGGCTGTCGAAACGATCTTGCTCCCTGGTTCTTAGCCGAAGTGCCCTGTTTGGGGTTCAATGAGTTCCAAACCTTAAGATCCTTTAAGATCTTTAGAGCCGAAAATCATGTGCTTAATCAAACACTTAGGTCACTCCAGGTGAGGGGATATGGGAAGACACGTGAGACCGTTTAGGGGCCAAGGTGAGTGGGTATAGGTTGTTGCGTGAGAGTCGCTGTGCTCTCGCGTGAGTGGATATGGGCTTGCTGCGCTTGGCGAGCCGCCGACTGCCCGACGGCGCTGGACAAAGCCGTAGGTGCTGTCACGTGAGCTGTTTTGGGTACTTTCGCCGGTTCTCGCCCTGTTGAGCTTGATGATGCACGCAGTCGCCGTGCCACCGAACGTCCCGTCCAATGGTGCGGCCCGCGGCCGGCCCATGTACGAGCGCCACGTGAGAGCTTCTAGGCGTCCAACCGCTACCGCAACGTGAGGACTTTTGGGTATGAACTGCGTGTGAAGTGAGGACTTTTAGGTCACTACCACTGGACGTGAAAAATGTTTTTCACGCTAGCATCACGGAATGGACCGTTTCACATGAGCCGCCAGAGCAGCACGAAGAAGGATCTCATTGAGAACCCGCTGCGCAAGCCGGTCAACACGCTGGCCATCGTGCCCACGAAGTCGAGCAAGATCACCGTGCTGGCACGCAAGGCCTACAACGTCTTGCTCTACATCGCGCAAGAGCAAGGCATTGAACAGGATGTCTTCCGGGCGCCCTTGCAGAGCATCTTGCGAGGCGTGGACTTCAACTCCAACGCCCGCGAGATCGTCAAGCAGCACCTTCGCGCGATGGTCAGCACCACGGTCGAGTGGCAATCGCCGACGGCAGGGGAGGGCGACGCATGGAACGTTGCCGGCCTCCTGGCGCACGCGAAGGTCTACAAGCGGGGGGGTGAAAACTGGGTTGAGTGGTCCTTCGCGCCGAACATCAAGAACGAACTGCTTGAACCGCAGCGGTTCGCCAGGCTGCGTCTTGACGTCATCTCGCAGCTCAGGCGCCACTCGGGCGTCGTGCTCTACGAAATCTGCGCCCGATACCGCGATGTCGGCCTGACAGCGCGGCAGCCATGGCCCTGGTGGCGGCCGGTTTTGACGGGAAGCCCGGACACCGAAGACTCGGTCAAGCAGGAGTACCGGTTCTTTAAACGCGACGTGTTGAAGCTGGCGATCGCCGAGGTCAACGCGGTGACCG
This sequence comes from Burkholderiales bacterium, assembly GCA_038205245.1. Taxonomy (GTDB): domain Bacteria; phylum Pseudomonadota; class Gammaproteobacteria; order Burkholderiales; family CAIKXV01; genus CAIKXV01. The sequence goes on along the minus strand of JBBRCD010000198.1, from coordinate 149 downwards.
ACCTCGACGTCGAGCTGATCGAGCACAAGGCCGGGCGCTTCATCGCCGACATCCAGTTCAGGGTGGGGAAAAAGCAGCAGGAAGCGCTGCCATTGCGGCACCCGCCCGTTCCTGTTGACCTGTCTCAGGTGGTGCGTGCGACGGTAGCC
>JBBRCD010000197.1:0-6193 GCA_038205245.1 Burkholderiales bacterium | reverse complement strand
AACGCAGTGTCGTTCATGCACTCGACCGCGGGACGGGCGCGAGCCTGTGGCGCCAACAGGGGCTGCAGCTGCGTTCCCTGACCGGGCCAAGGGTGATCGGGCACACAGTCGCCGTCGGTGATTTTCAGGGCCAGGTGCATCTGCTGGACGCCGAGGACGGAAGCTTCGTCGGGCGGATCCCGACCGATGGGAGTGCGATCTCGGTGCCGGCGCGCCCGCTGGATCGTGGTTTTCTGGTGCAGACGCGCAACGGCGGACTGTTCGCGCTCGGGCTCGCGGGCTGAGCCTGCGGCTGCTGCCGCACCGCATCGACCCGACCCGACCTGAAGCCGACCTGAAGCTAACCTTATGCAACCGACCCTTGTGCTGGTGGGACGACCCAACGTCGGCAAGTCGACCCTGTTCAACCGGCTGACCAACAGCCGTGACGCTCTGGTCGCTGACCTGCCCGGGCTCACCCGCGACCGACACTACGGCCGAGGCGTGTTCGGCGGGCGGCGCTACCTGGTGGTCGACACCGGCGGTTTCGAGCCGGTGGTGCGCGACGGCATCGTGCGCGAGATGGCACGTCAGACCGAGCTCGCCATCGACGAGGCCGATGCCATCCTGTTCATGGTCGACTATCGCACCGGCCTGACCCCGCTTGACCGGGAGATCGCGACGCGGCTGCGGGTGACCGGGCGCCCGGTCTGGCTGGTGGTCAACAAGGCCGAAGGCGTCCAGGATGCGATCGCAGGCGCAGATTTCCAGTCGTTGGGCATCGGGTCGCCCTGGGTGATCTCGTCCGCGCATGGCGAGGGTGTGGGCGACCTTCTGGACGACGTGCTCTGCGGCTTCGCCGAGGACGAGGCAGAGGTGCTTACCTCCGAGCGGCCGGCGTCCGATCCGCCGAGGATCGCCATCGTCGGTCGGCCGAACGTCGGCAAGTCGACCCTGGCCAACGCGCTGCTGGGCGAGGAGCGCATGCTGGTGTTCGACCAGCCGGGGACCACGCGCGACAGCATCCCGGTGGAGTTCGAGCGTGGTGGCCGGCAGTATGTGCTGATCGATACTGCCGGCATGCGCCGCCGCGCCCGGGTCGATGAGACGGTCGAGAAGTTCTCGGTGATCAAGACGCTCAAGGCGATCGACGAGTCCAATGTCGCAATACTGGTACTCGATGCCCAGGACTCGATAAGCGATCAGGACGCCCATATCGCCGGCTATATCCTGGAGGCTGGACGGGCGCTGGTGGTGGTGGTCAACAAGTGGGATGGTCTGGCCGCGGACCTTCGCATCAAGGTCAAGGACGATATCGAACGCCGCCTCGGGTTCCTGTCGTTCGCCCGCACCTTGTTCGTGTCGGCACGGCGGGGCACCGGCCTGAATGCGCTGCTGCCGGCCGTCGACGCCGCCTACCGGGCCGCCATGCTGCGCATGCCCACGCCCAAGCTCACCCGGGCGCTGCTGGCGGCGGTGGAAAAACAGAATCCACCGCGCTCGGGGTTCTCGCGGCCCAAGCTTCGCTATGCCCATCAGGGCGGGCTCAACCCGCCGATCGTGGTCATCCACGGCAACACCCTGGACGCCGTGCCTGACAGCTACCGCCGCTACCTCGAGCACATGTTCCGCACGACCTTCAAGCTGGAGGGCACGCCGCTGCGCATCCAGTTCAAGACCGGCACCAACCCGTTTGGCGAGCGTCGCCGTCAGCCAGGTCGTTGAAGAGTCGCTGTGGCGTGCGCGACGCAGGCTGGACACGCTGCCTAGCCGGGCGTGTTGTGGCTTTGATCACGAAATTACAGTAAAGTGGGTTTTCAAGAATAAGCGAGGATTGTCACGTGAGCGCTAAGGGCCAGTTGTTGCAGGACCCGTTCCTCAACACGCTTCGAAAGGAGCATGTGCCGGTTTCGATCTATCTGGTGAACGGCATCAAGCTGCAGGGCCAGATCGAGTCCTTCGACCAGTATGTCGTGCTGTTGAAGAACACCGTGACGCAGATGGTCTACAAGCACGCCATTTCGACCGTGGTACCCGCCCGCGCGGTCAGTATCGCCTACGACCCGCCTGCGGATAGTTGAGACGGGTGTTGCGCACCGAGATGAGTCGATAACCGCCGGATGTTCGAACGGCCAGACACGGGCAACCGAGCGTTGCTCGTCGCGCTCGGTTCATCAGAGCGCGATTACGAGGAAAGCCTGAACGAGCTGCACGAGCTCGCGGCGTCGGCCTGTCTGCAGGTCGTCGGCGTCATCGGGGGCGGACGCAACCGCATCGATCCGTCCACCTATGCCGGTTCGGGCAAGGTGGCCGAGATCGCTGCGCACCTGGCAGAGCTCGAGGCGTCGGTCGTGGTGTTCAACAATGAATTGTCGCCGGCCCAGGAACGTAACCTGGAGCGGGCACTGCAATGCCGGGTTGTCGATCGGACCACCCTGATCCTGGACATATTCGCGCAGCGTGCGCGCAGTCACGAGGGCAAGCTGCAGGTGGAGCTGGCCCAGCTCGATCACCTCGCGACGCGGTTGGTTCGCGGCTGGACCCACCTGGAGCGGCAGAAGGGCGGCATCGGTCTGCGCGGCCCGGGCGAGACCCAGCTCGAGACCGACCGCCGCCTGCTTGGCAAGCGGGTGAAGGTCCTGCGCGAGAAACTGCACAAGGTGGAGCGCCAGCGGGCGACCCAGCGGCGGGCGCGCACCCGTGGCGCAGCGCTCTCGGTGTCTCTCGTCGGCTATACGAATGCCGGCAAGTCGACGCTGTTCAACGCCCTGACCCATGCCGGCACTTATGCCGCCGATCAGTTGTTCGCGACGCTGGATACCACCAGCCGGCGGTTGTTCACCCCGGCCGGGCGCAATATCGTATTGTCGGATACCGTGGGTTTCATCCGCGATCTGCCGCATGAGCTGGTCGCGGCGTTCCGCGCGACGCTGATGGAGACCGCCCAGGCAGATCTTCTGTTGCATGTGGTCGATTTCGCCAGCACCGATCGCGATCGGCAGATCCTCGAAGTGAACCGGGTGCTGACGGAGATCGGCGCCGACCGGGTGCCGCAGATTCTGGTCTGCAACAAGATTGACCGGGTGTCGATAGAGCCGAAGGTGGTGCGCGACGACCTGGGCGGTCTGACCAGCGTGTCGTTGTCCGCGCTGTCCGGTGCCGGCGTGGGCCTGTTGCGCGACGCGCTCGATGACTTCTTCACGGTGTTCGATGACAGCGGCAATCAGGTTTGGAATCAGAGCGAGAGTCAGAGCGAGAGTCAGGGCGAGAGTCAGGGCGAGAGTCAGGGTGAAAATAAAGTCGAGAATCAGGACCTCGGTGCGGACGCCGAGATGATTCGAAGCGAGGGCTTGGCGGCGGTGCCGGCTGGTGGTCGAGTCAGTACGGATGCTTCTCAGGTACAGGTTGATGTCAATGACGCGCCGTGGACCGGCGCACAAGAAGGCGCCTTTGCACGCGCCAGGAGCAGCTAGAGATGGGTCAGAACGACAATCAATGGGGCAAGCGTGGTGGCAGTGGCGGCGGGGGTGGTGGCAACAACCAGGGGCCGCCTGATCTGGACGAGATCTGGCGCCGCTTCAATCGCAAGCTGAACGACATGCTGGGCAGCCGGCGCAAGCCGCTGGGCCAGGGTCCGGACAACTCCGGTTCAGGCGGCGGTGGCGGTGGCCTGCCCGGGTTTTCGCCAGGCCAGTGGCGTGCTGGCGGTGCGCTGATCGCGGCTGTGGTGTTCCTGCTGTGGATTGCCAGTGGCATCTATATCGTCGGGCCGGCCGAACGGGGTGTGGTTCTGCGCTTCGGCAAGTTTGTCGAGGAGACGACGTCGGGTCCGCGCTGGCATCTGCCCTGGCCGATCGAGCGGGTCGAGGTGATCAACGTGTCCGGCGTTCGCACCCTGGAGATAGGCTATCGGAACAATCCACGTAACAAGGTGGTGCGTGAATCTCTCATGCTGACCGAGGAAGAGAACATCGTCGATGTGCAGTTTGCGGTGCAGTACACGCTGGCCTCGGGAAACCAGTTCCTGCTGAGCGTGCGCACCCCGGAAGAGACCGTTCTTCAGGTGGCCGAAACCGCCATCCGCGAGGTGGTCGGGCGCAGACAGATGGACCGTGTGCTCTACGAGGATCGGGGCGGGGTTCAGGCAGACGTGCAGAAGATCATGCAGCAGGTGCTCGATCGCTACAAGATCGGCATCCTGATCAGCAACGTGACCATGCAGGGTGCGCAACCGCCGGAGCAGGTGCAGGCAGCCTTCGAAGATGCGGTCAAGGCCGGTCAGGATCGCGCACGTCAGAGAAACGAGGGCGAGGCCTACGCCAATGACGTGATTCCGAGGGCGCGCGGCGCGGCCGCGAGGCTGTTCGAGGAGGCCGAGGGCTACCGGCAGCGGGTGATCGCGACCGCCGAGGGTGAGTCGGCCCGGTTCAAGCTGGTGGTCGACGAGTACAACAAGGCGCCGCGGGTGACCCGCGATCGTCTGTACATCGATGCGATGACCCAGGTGATGACCAATGCCACCAAGGTGGTGGTCGACCAGCGTCAGGGCAGCAACCTGCTGTTCCTGCCGCTGGACCGCCTGATGGCGGCCACCGGGGCTACCGGTACACCGGTGACGCTGCCCGATGCAGTGGCTGCAGTCAAACCCGTCCCCACCGACCCGGGCAGCACGCCCGACACTACGCGTTCGCGCGATGCATTCCGCAGCCGCGAGCGGGAGCAGCGCCAATGAAAAACAACCCCTCCATCCTCCTTGCTCTGCTGCTCGTCGTGCTGGTCACGGCCAGCATGAGCGTGTTCGTCGTCGATCAGCGGCAGAGTGCGATCGTGCTCCGGCTGGGTAACATCGCCAAGGTGGTCGAGCAACCGGGCTTGAACTTCAAGATTCCGGTGATCGACACGGTGCGCTACTTCGACCAGCGTATCCTGACCATCGATGCACCCGATCCGGAGCGTTTCCAGACGTCCGAGAAGAAGAACGTGTTGGTCAACTGGTTCGTGAAGTGGCGGATCATCGACGCGCGCCAGTACTTCATCAGTGTGCAGGGCAACGAGGCAGCCGCAGTCAACCGTCTTTCGCAGACGATCAACGCCAGCCTGCGGTCCGAGTTCGGCGCGCGTACGGTGACCCAGGTGATCTCCAGCGAACGCGATCAGATCGTTGAGACCATGCGAGCGCGTGCCGACGCCGATGCGCGGGCGATCGGCGTGGAAGTGATCGATGTGCGTATCAAGCGAATCGATTTTTCGCAGGAGGTCAGCGAATCGGTTTATCGGCGGATGGAAGCCGAGCGCAAGCGGGTGGCCAACGAATTGCGGTCGACCGGTTTCGCCGAAAGCGAGAAGATCCGCGCCGATGCCGACCGCCAGCGGGAGATCATACTTGCCGAGGCGTTCCGCGATGCGCAGCAGGTGAAGGGCGAGGGCGATGCGAAGGCGTCCGCGCTTTATACCCGCGCATTCCAGTCCAATGCCGAGTTCTTCGCGTTCTATCGCAGCCTGGAGGCCTACAAGCAGAGCTTCGCCGGCCGTAACAACGTCTTCGTGCTGGAACCGAACTCCGAGTTCTTCCGCTACTTCCGCGGGTCGGGGGCGGTGCCGAAGTGACGGCCGGGCCGGTATTGCGGTAGCCAGTCTTGGAGCTGGGTACTGTGTTGCTGGCCGCGTTGGCGCTGATGCTGGTACTGGAGGGCGTCCTGCCATTTCTCGCTCCGCGGCTGTGGCGAGAAACCTTTTTGCGCCTGACCGAGATGCCTGATCATCAGCTTCGTTTCATCGGTCTGACTTCCATGATCGTCGGCGTAGTGCTGTTGTTCTGGGTCCGTTAGAATAACGGGTTTGCCGCCGAACCCCGGCGCGTACGCCTGCTCAGGTCTGCAATGCGCAACTGGCTGCTGCCTGCCCACATAGAAGACATCCTGCCGCCTGAGGCGCAGCGGGTGGAGTCGCTTCGCCGTCGTCTCCTGGAGCTGTTTCGCACCCACGGCTACCAGGTGGTCATGCCGCCGCTGCTCGAGTATGTCGACTCGCTGCGTGTGGGTACCGGGGTCGATCTCGATCTGAAGACGTTCAAGCTGGTGGACCAGTTGTCCGGCCGCCTGATGGGCCTGCGTGCTGACATCACGCCTCAGGTCGCGCGAATCGACGCCTACCTCACCCAGCGCTATGGCGTGGCGCGCTATGCCTACTGCGGCAGCGTGCTGCACACCCGTCC
>JBBRCD010000196.1:0-6214 GCA_038205245.1 Burkholderiales bacterium | reverse complement strand
GTTCATCAGGATGAAGTAGTACGAATCGAGCTTGCGGTCGTTGGTAGACGCATAGCGTCCGCTCTCGCCGGTCGGCGGCTCGATCTTCACCACGTCGGCGCCGAGCCAGGCGAGCGCCTGGGTGCACGACGTGCCGGCTTCGTATTGCGTAAGGTCGACGACCTTCAGGCCCGACAGCGCGGCGCCTGCCGATGACGGCGATACCATGGCGTTGCGTCTCCTCGCATTGATGCGGCGCGGTCGATACCGCAGTTTTAATCAGTATAGCGAAGTTCACATGGCCAGCGCCTGCACCGTAAGCCATACGAGCGGGCTGCTCGAGACCAGGGCCGCTGCGCCGTCCATCTGCCGGACCGCCAGCGCGCACGAGTCCGCACCCCGGGACCCCATCACTCAGCGTGTTGCAAGTGACCGCGCGCCGGTGCTCTTACTGCTGAATCTTGTGCGCGCGGCCCGCAAACGTCCGTTTCCACTTTTCGAAATCGGCACGGATCACTTTCGTGAATTCCTCGGGGCTGGATGGCGCGGCGATCAGTCCTTGCGTTTCCAGAGACTGGGCAATGGCCTTGTCCGCCAGCGCGGCGCGCAACTCGCTATTGAGCCGCGCGACGATCGCCGGCGGCGTTCGCGGCGGCGCGAGCAGCCCGTACCAGAAACTGGCGTCGTAGCCGGCCACGCCCGCCTCGGCGAATGTCGGCACGTTGGGCAAGCCGGGGTCGCGACGGGCGCACGTGACAGCCAACGGCTTCATGCGACCCGCGCCGACGCCCTTGAGCGTGGTGGCACTGACGAAAGCCAGCTCAACTTCGCTGGCCAGCAATGCAGTGATAACCTCAGAGCCCCCTTTGTAGGGCACGTTCACAATGTCGATGCCGGTCATGGTGCGCAGCAATTCGCCCGCGAGATGCCCGGTCGAACCGAGCCCCTGCGAGGCGTAACTCAGAAGCCCCGGCTTCGCCTTTGCCAGCGCGATCACCTCGCCAAGAGTCTCGGCCTTGTTATTCGCCCGCACGGCGAGGAAGTTGCAGGAGGTCAAGGCCAGACCGACCGGCGCAAAATCGCGGAATGCGTCATAGGGCAGCTTGACGCCGAGCGCGGCACTCACCGACAGCGGGCCCACGCTTCCCCAGAACAGCGTGTAGCCGTCGGGCGTAGCCCGCGCGACGATTTCCGCGGCGACGTTGCCGCCGGCCCCCGGCCGGTTGTCGATCACGAACGAAGTACGCATCGTCTCGCCCATTTTCCGGGTGAGTGCACGCGCGGAGCTGTCCGCAGCGCCGCCTGGCGTAAAGCCGACCAATAGGCGGATGGGCTTCTCGGGATAGCCCTGCGCTAGCGTGCCCGTCGAGATCGCTGCGGACAGCAGCGCAGCAATCAGTGCGGCGAAACACTTGACCATGGCAATCCTGTTCGTTATTAGGGAGTGCATGGATTTGTATGGCGGCCAGCCAGGCCGGGCGCAACGAATCATGAGGAGCACCGCATGGGCATCACCGAAAGGCTAGCACGTTTCGCGACCGAAACGCCGGACGCAGCCATCCCCTCGGCGGTGTTCGACGCCGCGAAGTTGCGCTATCTCGACACGCTCGGCGTCATGGTGGCCGGCTCGCGCCACCCGGCGTCGGCGATCGCGTTGGATCTCGCGCGCCACCTCGGCGGCCATCCGCGCGCGAGCATTGTCGGCCATGCGGACCGCACCTCTGTGGAACTGGCCGGCTACGTCAACGGCACTTCCGCGCATGCGCTCGAGTACGACGACTACACGCGCATGGTCACGCACCTCAACGTCTCCATGGTGCCCGGCACGCTGGCGCTCGCGGAGGAACTCGGACTGTCAGGCCGCAAAATGCTGGAAGCCTGCGCGATCGGCTTCCAGGTCGCGACCCAGGTGGCGAAAGGCCTGCGGCCGTGGCTGTTCGACCGCGGCTGGCACCCGAACGGCATCCTCGGCGCCATCGGCGTGGCCGTCGCCGGCGGGCGCATGATGGGCTTCGACACCCTGCAGACCCGCATGGCGATCGGCATCGCCGCCTCGGAAGCGTCCGGCCTGCGCAAGAATGTCGGCTCCATGGGCAAGCCCTTCCACGTCGCGCACGGCATCCGCTGCGGCATCTTCGCGGCGCTGCTCGCCGCACGCGGCTACAAGGTCGATCCGGACATCATCGAAGGCGTTGAAGACGGCATTGCCGGCCACGACCGCTTCGGCATGGCCGACACCTTCAATGGCGTCGGCAACTACGACCTGGCGAAGATGGAGGAAGGTCTCGGCACGAGCTGGCAGCTCGCGGACAACGTGACGGTCGTGCGCTTCCACCCGGGCGCCACCGGCCTCGCCTCCGCCATCGACGGCATGATCGATCTCGCGCGCGAGCACGACCTCAAAGCCGAAGCGGTCGAGCGCATTGAACTCGAATGCACGCCACAGGTGATGTCCATCGGCTCCTATCGCCAGGCCGACGATGGGCACAAGGCGCGCTTCTGTCCGCCCTACAGCATGGCGGTCTCGCTGATCGACCGCCATGCAGGGCTGGCGCAGTACACGGACGAGCGGGTGCGGCGCGCGGACGTGCAGGCGCTGATGCAGAAAGTGAACGTGCGTGTGCCCGACGACTTCAAGGCGCACCGTGGGCAATGGGGTGACGGCGTGAACTGGGGAGAAATGCGGCTCACGGTGCATCTGAAAGACGGCCGGCAGGTGAAAGTCAGCCGGTCGCATGCCCGGGGCTGGCCCGAGATGCCCGCGTCCTGGGACGACATCGCGGAGAAATTCAACGAGTGCTGCGCCGGTGTGCTGCCGGCGGCGCAGGCAGCCCAGCCGCTTGCCTGCATCCGGGCGCTGGACGCGACGGACGAGCGCGACCTTATCGGAACCTTGCGAGTCAAATAGTCCGGCTACGCGGCCGGTTCGCCCCAGCCGCACCCACCGGTTGGGCTTTTGGTTGACGCTGAACGGGCTGGCGGCGCGGGAGAGACACAGTTCCGGCACATTCTTTACCCAGGCTTGGTAGCCCGCGGCCAGACAGTCCAAGGCCTGCTGCCAGCCGGCGGGATCATCCTCCTGATGCCTGGGGGACGACGATGCGGGTGGCGCTCATCATCGAGCCTATTCGAGTTCCAGGCCCGCGGCCTTCACCGCTTTGCCCCACTGCTGCGTCTGCACCTGAATGAACGCGCCGAACTCGGCTGGGGTACTGGTCAGTGGTTCGAGGCCGGCCGCACGGATCGCATTGGTCACGCGCTCGCTCGCCACCGACCTCACGATTTCGGTATTGAGCCGATTGACGATATCGCTCGGTGTGCCGGCGGGCACCTGAACGCCGTACCACGCCGATACGGTCAGGCCGGGCAGTGTCTCCCCGATCGTGGGTAGTGCCGGATGCGCACTCGAGCGTTTCTCGCTGGCTGTCGCGATCAGTCGCAGCCGGCCGTTGCGCGCATGCGGGACGACGGTCGGCCCGGTGCCGAAGTACAGCGAGACTTCGCCGCCGAGGACTGCTGCTGCCGCCGGGCCGCCGCCCTTGTAGGGCACGTGCAGCATGTCCACGCCTGCGGCCTGCTTGAACAGTTCGCCCGACAGGTGGGGGATACTGAACCGGCCGGACGAGGAGAAGGCGATCAGGCCCGGCTTGGCCTTTGCCAGCGCGACCAGATCCTTGACGGTCTTGACCGGCAGGGACGGGTGTACCGCGAGGATGTACTCGGACGAGGCGACCAGGCTCACCGGCGCGAAGTCCTTCGCCATGTCGTAGGGCAGCTTGCGATAGGTGTTCGGATGGATGACCACCGCTGCGGCCGCCGACATGATCATCGTGTAACCGTCGGCCGGCGATCGCGCGACGAAAGCGGTGCCGATCTGGCCACCGGCGCCAGCCCGGTTCTCGACTACGACCTGCTGCCCGAGGGTGCTTCCGAGTTCTACCGCGAGGATGCGAGCAATGGCATCGGTACCCCCCTGGGGCGCCGATGCCACGATCATCCGGATCGGCTTGTTCGGGTAACCCTGCCCTGCGGCCTGACCAACGCTCAGGCAAAGGGCAGAACCGAAGGCCATGCAGGCCGCGGACTTCGCGCCAGGGACGACACCCATCGATACCTCCTGAGGTGCACTCATTGAACCGTCCCGGGGATTCCGGAGACCATTTGCATTGAGTCCGGCCAGTCGAGCCGACCCCTTCTGTTGGCGACAATTGGTGACACCTTCTATTACCCAGACCAGCATGGAGCCGTTCGCAGCCAAACCGTTAGCGTCCTTCCGAGTCTACCGCGAACTAACGATTCCACCGACCGGCCGGTCGGACCATCGACATCGCGACCGGTGTGAATCCCGCCGAGGCGTTGCCGCGCGCATGGATGCCGCGCGCACACAGCAAGGGCGATCGATGGTGCGGACGCTCGGCGCATCGCCGTGATCCTGCTCAGCCCAAACTCGCGAAGGCTCCAATCGCTACGCCACGAATCGCCCGCTGAACTCTTTGCTAGTGGTTGAGACGAACTTGGCTACCGCTTCGGTCAGCCCCATCAGTACCTCCTCAATTGCACAGTTGATCGGGTCGGCCCGATCGGCGTTACCATCCGTACCGTCGATCCGCGCGCTTCGCCTCGTCATCTGACAAGACCAAGGCCTCGCACGAAACGTTCGACCTCGGGCAGCCAGAGTTCGATCGATCTGTGCGCGCCAAACAGTTCATGGCCGTCGTTGCCGAAGGCCGGCAACAGGACAAGGCGCTGCGTTCCCCCCGCCTTACGCACGGCCTCGTCCATCGCGACCACACGATCGGGTGAAGCGTCGAAGTAGGAATCATTACTGGTGTACACCCACAGCGAGGGCACGGTCGTGGTTTTCATGTAACTGCCGAAGGCCGCAATCACACCATCGAACCAGCACGTCTGCGTAATGTGGCCGTTCAGGCGAAGCACGCCGGCGAAGTTCACCACGCCGCGCAACCCCTCAGGTGCACGGCTGGCGAGCGCCTGCGATGCGAGTCCCCCGGCCGATTGCCCGACCAGCAGCAGGCGCGACGCGTCGATGTCCGAGCGTCTCGCGACGAAGTCGATCGCATCCCTGATGTCCGAGGCATCGGCCAGGCCGTGGCGATCAATCTCGCAGGTCGTCGGCGGCATCGATCCGCCGGAGCGTCCGTTGCCGCTGCGCATCGGTACGACAACCGCGAAACCCATGCGCACGAACACCCTGGACTGGGCGACGAACCGCGCGCGACTTTGGAACTGGCGCACCGAAAACTGATCGGGTGATCGCCCGTGGTTTATTACCACCAGCGGGAACGGTCCCGGGCCATCCGGCCGATACAACGTGATCTCCAGGCGAGGCCGCGTGAAGCCGCGGGCTGGCACGAACATTACTTCCTCATTCAATCCCGAACGGTAGATCGCAGGCAGCGTCGATGCTCTGCCGTCCAGCCAGGCAGCGATGGTCTGCACGGCCAGCGAGTCCAGGCCCGCCAGCCCATGGTGCGCGCGGCTGCCGCACGGCCCCCCCGCCTCGTCGTCGCTGCCGCCTTCGAACACGACAAGCGTGAACCGATGTGCCGTGGCGATCTCGCGCGCTTCGACCAGCGGCGACACGCCGCAGGCATCGTCGGCATGGTGCAGCATCAATACACGCGTGGCGATCTGGCCGAAGTCGAAGGTACGCAGGTTGTTGTAGTCGGCGCCGACAAGCACCAGCCCGTCGATCGCCTTTCCCAGCCTGGCCGCCGCGTGGACGGCAGAGGTGCCACCGATGTTATGCCCGGCGAGCAGGACCGGGACGCCTGGAAGGCGCCGGCGCAGGTCCTGGACGACAGCGGCAAGGTCCGCGGCATGGCGGGAGTCGCGCCGGAAGCCGAACGACAGCACCGGAATGTCCGACGGGTTCTGCGGTATCGCGATCGCAATGCCCGCCTGCTCGAACAGTCCGGTCGATCGCATCGCCAGCATTTCGGCGGCCCCGAACTGCACCGGCAGCGTGCGGTTGCCGAGGTTCAGGTTGGCGCTGTTGCGCCACGGTGCGACCAGCACGGCTACCGGTGCCCGACCGTCCGGGCGTATCAGCAGATAGTCGAGCGAGACCGGGGAGCCGTCGCTGCCCCGCCGTAGCCGTAGCCGGTGGAGTGCCGAGGCCTGCGAACAGGATGGCGCACACGCCGGCCATCCAGCGTGCCCCTGTTGCGTGCATGACAGTTCCTTCGCAGTACCGAATTACACAAAATGCCTA
>JBBRCD010000195.1:0-6257 GCA_038205245.1 Burkholderiales bacterium | reverse complement strand
TAGGCGCGCGCCCGGCCCATCAGGTACAGGTCGGTCGACGGCAGCACAGTCACCGCTACGCCGGCAGCGGCCAGTGTCTTCGAGATCATCGCAAAGCGTGCCGGTTCGACCAGGGCGAGCTTGGTGACATGGCCGACCGCTACCCTTCCGCCATAGTTATGTCTGTCGGTCACCTCGCACACATACTCGATATCCATGTGGTCGGCGCTCTCGCCGAAATCAAGATGCATGTCGATGTCGACGTCGAACTCACGCGCGATCTCGAACACCCGGTCGATCTGGGCACGCGGATCGGTGTCGGTATAAGGCGCAGCGCCAATCACCGTCGCGCCCCGCTTCATCGCCTGCACCAGGAGTTCGTCCGTGCCCGGGTTGTTGGTGAGCCCCTCCTGCGGGAAGACGCACACCTCGATGTCGATTGCCCAGCGGTACTCGTCGATCAATGGCAGCACGCCGTCCAGCCCGCGCAGACCGATCACCGGGTCGACCTCGACATGGGTACGCATATGGCCGGTCCCGTGGGCGATCGCCTTCTCCAGGGTCTGTCGCGCGCGTGCTGTCACATCTTCGACGGTGAACGCCTGTTTCTGCAGACCGACCTGAGCGATTGCCTCAGCCAGCGTGCCCTGCTCCGAGCGACAGCGGTCCAGGATGCAGCTTTTGTCGAGATGGATATGGGTCTCGACGAAACTGGGTGCGACCAGCCGACCGCCAAGGTCGAGCTGCTGCGCGACCGAGGTGGCATCGATGGCGAGCTTTGGCACGATGGCGACGATGCGTCCGCCGTCGATGCCGATATCGAAGGTCTGCGCATAGTCGTGCCCAAGAATGCGCGCATTGCGTAGCACGAGGTCCATGGTCAATCCGTGAGTGTTGTCGGGGCGGTAGGGAAAACGGCGGACCCCGGTGCCAGCCTGCCGCCCGGATACCAACCACCCGGATGCCAGCCGCCCGGATTGTGCCCTTGACCGGTGACCCGAGGGAAGCGCTGAGGGAGGCGCTGAGGGAAGCGCCGAGGGAAGCGCTGAGGGAGGCGTTGCGGGAAGCGTTGAGGGAGGCGTTGCGGCCGAACCACGCCCGCCAGGCTGATAGGGTGCGCACGCTGTCCGAGCGCGCCACCGATTGCGCTAAGCTCAGCGAATTCCGACCTGTTTGCACAAGGAGCCACGCCGTTGGCGATTCAAACGTCCCGCTCGACCCGCGGCATGGCGACTGCGCCGCATTCGCTGGCCACTGAATCCGCCGTGGCCATACTGCGCGAAGGCGGCAACGCCCTGGAGGCGATGATTGCCGCGGCGGCGACGATCTCGGTCGTGTACCCACACATGAACGGCATCGGCGGGGACAGCTTCTGGCTGATCCACGAGCCGGGCAAACCGGTGACCACGATCGATGCCTGTGGTCCGGCAGCGATGGCGGCAAGCCGTGACTGGTATGCCGAGCGTCTGGCGGGGACAGTCCCTGAGGGTCTGTCCCCAAAGGGAGCGCCGATTGGGGCGAGTCCGGAACGCCGATCGGGGACAGACCCTGAGGGTCTGTCCCCAAAGGGAGCGCCGAAGGGCGCGGCGAAGGGCGCGGCGATTGGCGCGGCGATTGGCGCGATCCCGTTCCGTGGGCCGCTGGCGGCGAACACGGTGGCCGGGACGGTGGCCGGCTGGGGCGCGGCGTACCGGATGTCGAATGCGCGCTTCGAGGGCCGGATGCCACTGTCGCGGCTGCTGGCTGATGCGATCCACTCGGCGGCGCACGGCCATCCGGTGACCCGCAGCTTCGCCGAGACGACCCGGCTCAAGCTGGCCGAAGTGCGCGACATGCCGGGCTTCGCTGGCCGCTTCCTGCCGGGCGGAAAAATACCGGAACCGGCAAGCCTGCTGCTGCAGCCGAAGATCGCGGCGACATTGAACCGGATCGCGTCGTTCGGTACCGACGACTTCTATCGCGGTGAGCTCGCCGCCAGCATCGCGGCCGACCTCGCCGCACTCGGCAGTCCGCTGGTTGCCGCCGATCTGGCCGCCTACCAGGCGACCGAGCGGCCGCCGGTGCAGCTTGTCCACTCGCGCGGTACGCTGTTCAATATGGCACCACCGACCCAGGGCATGGTGTCGCTGGCGATCCTGGGCATTGCCGACCGCCTTGGCCTGGACGCGATCGCCGCCGACAGCGCCGACTATCTGCACCGGATGGTCGAGGCGACCAAGCAGGCGTTCTTCATGCGCGACCGGTATGTCACCGATCCGCGCTACATGACCGTCGACCCGCAGTCGCTGCTCACCGCCGCCGAGATGGACAGGCGCGCCGCGCGCATCGACCTCGCGCGCGCCCTGCCCTGGCCAGCGCCGCAGCCGCCGTCGGACACCGTCTGGATGGGCGTGATCGACGGCGCAGGACGCGCGGTGAGCTTCATCCAGAGCATCTATCACGAGTTCGGCAGCGGCATCGTGCTCGAGGGCACCGGCATCAACTGGCAGAACCGCGGCGCCTCGTTCTCGCTCGACCCGAACGCATTGAACACGCTGGAGCCCGGACGCAAGCCGTTTCACACGCTCAACCCGGCACTCGCCCAGCTCAATGACGGCCGGGTGATGGTGTACGGCACGATGGGCGGCGAAGGCCAGCCGCAGACCCAGGCTGCGGTGTTCACCCGGCATGTCGTCTACGGCCAGGACCTGCAGGCGGCGATCAGCGCGCCGCGCTGGCTGCTCGGGCGCACCTGGGGCCAGGCCACCCAGTCGCTGAAGGTCGAATCCCGCTTCGAGCCCGCGCTGATCGAAGCCCTGCGCGCCCGGGGGCACGCAGTCGAGGTGTATGGCGCCTATGACGAGACGATGGGCCATGCCGGCGCCATCGTGCGCGACGCAGACGGCGTACTGCAGGGCGCGAGCGACCCGCGCAGCGACGGCGCAGCGTTCGGATGGTAACGCTGAAATACACTTTGGAATTCAGCTCTTCAAAATCGGAGAAGGGAAAACATGTTCAAGCAATACGTGACAAGGCTCGTCGCACTCGCCAGAGCGGGTGTTCGTGGCGAACGCGGCCTCGAGGACCTCAAGATCAACCAGGGCCGACTCATCGCCCTTGCCCAGAAGAACGAGGTCAGCACGAACATCCAGGACTACGAGTTCAAGGTTTTCTCCCAGTTCGGTGAAGATGGCATCGTTCAACGACTCGTCTCGTTGGTGCCGATCGCGCATCGAACGTTCGTTGAGTTCGGCGTGGAGGATTTCTTCGAATCGAACTGCCGGTATCTGATGATGAAGGACAGTTGGAAGGGCTTCGTCATCGACGGATCGGAAAAGAGTATGGAGCGCCTCAGGAACTCCTACTTCTTCTGGCAGAACAGACTCTCCTACCGTACCTCTTTCATCACCCGCTCCACGATCGATTCGCTCATCCGATCAAGTGATTTCGACCCGGATCTGGGCATTCTTTCCATTGACGTGGATGGTGTGGACTACTGGCTTCTGGAGGCAATCGAATCGGTGACCCCGAGAATCCTGATTCTCGAGTACAACGCACTGTTCGGAGCTGAGCGCTGTGTAACGGTGCCTTACGCCGACAACTTCGTCCGCAGTGAGGCGCATTACTCGCACCTCTATTTCGGCGCGTCTCTGGGAGCACTGACCGGCCTGGCGGCGCGCAAGGGATACTCGCTAGTGGGGACGAACTCGGCGGGAAACAACGCGTTCTATGTGCGAACCGATCTGATGCCACAAGGCCTGAGAGCGCTTAGCGCGCACGAGGCCTACACGGAAGCCAAGTTCCGCGAAAGTCGTGACCCGGAAGGCGCTCTCACCTTCCTCGAGCCTGCGGGCGCGCGCGACGTGATCAAGGGTCTTCCTGTGATCAACACCGAAACTGGAGCGACGGAGGAATTCTGAGCGCTGATGTCGGATCAGACCGCCAGCGATCGAACACCTGGTAAGAAAGGGGACGGACCCTCAGGGTCTGTCCCCCTGCAGCTCGCGCCCGACCTCGCGCCGCCCGCCGGCGCAGGTTTCTGTAGGTCGACGACGCCCTGCTTCGCAGGCCCCGCATGCGCCGCTGCAGCAGGTCGAAACCGCCGGTGACAACCATCGACCTCTGGAAGACGAACCTCGGGGGACACCTCAGAGCTTCTTCATCTCTCCGGTACCCTGAAAACGACAATTCGGTTCAAGACGTTGAGCGGGGTCCGGCATCCTGGCCCTCATCTTTCCGGTGCCAATTCCACGCCGTCTCGAGGATGGCGGGCAACGTCGACAGCCTGGGCTGCCATCCGAGGTCTTTCCTTGCTTTCGCCGCAGTCGCCACCAACTCGGCGGGATCGCCCGGTCTACGCGGCCCCTCGACCACCGGGATCGCATGGCCGGTAATCTGCCTTGCCTGTTCCACGACCTCGCGCACGCTGCTGCCGGTTTCAGTACCCAGGTTGTATAGCCCGAAAGGCAGGTCGCGAAACAACGCATCGAGTGCGAGCATGTGCGCCTGGGCGAGGTCGCACACGTGGATGTAGTCACGGATGCAGGTGCCGTCGCGAGTCGGATAGTCGGTGCCATAAATGGACACATTGGCCGCTCGCCCCAAAGCTACCTTGAGCACGTTCGGTATCAGGTGAGTTTCAGGGTCGTGGCGCTCTCCGATATGACCGCGCGGGTGTGCCCCTGCCGCATTGAAGTAACGCAACGAGACGAAGCGCAATCCATGGGCCACATGTGAGTCCATCAACATGCGTTCGCATGCCAGCTTGGACGCGCCATAGGGATTGATCGGCACCTGTGGCGCCGTTTCGCTGATGGGGCTTCGATCTGGTTGCCCGTAGGTTGCGCAGGTCGACGAGAAGACGAACCTCGACACACCGTGTCGGCGCATCGCATCGAGCAGAACTGCTGTGTTGCCCGCATTGTTGATCCAGTACATCAACGGCTGCTGGACTGACTCGCCTACCGAAGCAAAAGCGGCAAAGTGCATCACGGCATCGATGCTGTAGCCTTCGAACACGCGTCGGAGGGCAGCCACATCGCCGAGGTTGCCTTCGACCAGGTCGCCAGTCAGCACCAGATCGCGGTGGCCCCTGGAAAAGTCGTCCAGAATGATCGGGCGGTGCCCGGCGTCAAGCAGCGCCTGGACCATGTGAGAGCCGATATAGCCGGCTCCGCCTGCCACCAGCACCGTTCTCATGTTTGCAGATCCTCAGGGTCTCGGGTCGCCCATTTTCGCCTGAGGAAGGTCTGAACAAGTCCGCGGTTTTCTGGTTTGATCGAAGCCCCCGGGTTCTGTCGATCGATTCGGTGTATCTGATGCCGGGTCGACTGCATCGGAGTCTGTTCCCCTTTCTTACCTACCTCGCGCCGCCCGCCGGCGCCGGTTTCTGCGCGTCGGCGACGCCCTGTTTCGCAGGCCCCGGGTCACGCATCGGCGGCAAATAGATCACCGAAGGCCGCTGCGCCTTGGCCTGCGGATAGAGGTCCATGAGCTCATAGACCCACCTGGGCATGTCGGTGCTCACCGGAAAGTCGAGTTGCTTGGCCGACGCCACGGTGATCGGGAAGTCATGCGTCCAGCGACCCTCGCTCATCACCACCGCGATCTCTTCCGCCCGCTTGCGCGGCAAGCGCCGCTCCAGCAGGTCGGCCACGAAGCTCGCCACCTGTATTCGCGCCTTGCCCGCCATGTCGGCCAGGATCAGCGTCTCGTCGCTCGCCTGGCCCTTCTTGATCTCGACCGCCTTGAGTATCGACGCCGCCGCCACACCGCCGATCTGCGGATCGACCGGGCCAAGCACCGCATTGCGATCCATCACCACTTCCTGCGCCGCCATCGCGATCAGCGTGCCACCACTCATCGCATAGTGCGGCACGAACACCGTGACCTTGCCCTTGTGGTCGGCCAACGCCATCGCGATCTGCTCGGCCGCCAGCACCAGTCCACCCGGGGTGTGCAGGATGACATCGATCGGCTGATCATCCGGGGTGAGCCGGATCGCGCGCAGCACCGCCTCGGAATCTTCGATATTGATCGAGGAGGAGACCTGCACCCCGAGGATGCTCTGGTGGTCCTGCCGGTGGATCAGCCCGATCACCCGTGACTTGCGCTCGGCCTCGATGCGCTGGATCAGGGTGTCACGCGTCTGCTGGGTGGTGTCGCGCTGGCCGAATAGAACTGCCGCGGCCACCACGAGCAGCAGCAGCCAGAACAGGAAGCGGGTCGCCTGAGCGAGGTGATACCAGAAGCCCAGTCTGACATGCAGGTCATTGGCCATTCGCTTCACCTCGTTCACG
>JBBRCD010000194.1:0-6267 GCA_038205245.1 Burkholderiales bacterium | reverse complement strand
GGCGCCGAGCATATCGATCGCCTGGCCGACCCGCTCCAGCAACGACACGGCCACTGCCTCCTCCGGCGTATCGCGGCCAAACAGCGCGATCATCGCCTGGATGCCTTCGGCCAGATCATGCCGGGCAAGCACACCTTCGATCAAGGCGAGCGCCGCCTGCCGATCAGCATGCGGTTCGCCGTGGAGTTCGCCCTGACGTTCGCCATGGAGTTCGCCCTGCCGGTCGCCGTGGTGGTCGCCCATGCGTTCGACTCCCGCGAGACCGGGGAACACGAAGGCCGAGCGCAGCAGGTCCATGAGATCACGGTGATAGCCGCCGCTGGCGACCACGTCGATCAGACGGCCGACGCAGGCAGCGGCCACGGTGGTCGACAGCAGCCATCCAGACTCGTCCACTACCGGCACCTGGGCGCGTTCGAGCAACGCGCGCGCGCGCCGGGCCACCAGCCGGTCGAGCACCACCACGCCGACCCGGCGTGATCCGTCGAGCAGTGCGCGACGAACCGCGACATCGATTGCCTTCGCCTCCTGCTCCAGCGAGTCGGCGCCGAAGACCTGCAATCGGCCAGAGAACGGACTGCGCGCGTGAACTGCCGCCAGTGCTGCCGCACGCTCGCGCAGTGGGGCGCGAACCGGGTCGCGAACCGGGTCGCTCAGTGGGTCGCCCATTGGGTCGACACGCGGCTCGCGCGCTTTGCCAGGCCAGGCCGCCTCCAGTACCTGATCAGTAGCGAGCCCGCCGGGTTGCCAGCCCGGGTCGAAGCGCACCACCCGCACCCGTGCAGCGCAGGCCTGCAGGAAGCTGCGCTCGACCGCATCGCCCTGCTCCAGCGCCAAAGCGAAAATCGGTGTGGCTATCGTCTCGGCGATCGCCGCCAGCCTGAGCGCGTGAGCGCTGGCCGGATCGAGGGTCGCCACCTCGATCGGCAAACGCCGCCCGTCGCCGCTGGCCAGCCGCGAAGCGTCCAGACGCTGCGGCGCCTGCGCCCACCAAAGCTCATGCACCAATGCCGCCTCGAACTGCAACGCACTGTTGCGGCCGGTGCGATACGCGGCGCGCAGCGCCTCGGTGAACTCTTCCTTGTCCCGCGCGACCGGGCTGCGCGCCAGCGTCATCCGGTCGAACAGTGCCGTCAGTTCGCCAGCCAGGGCCCAAGCATCGGTGTCGGCGAACTGGCTGCTGCGCACAAGCAGCGCATACAGCTCGACCTCCCGTACCGACTGTGGCGTGATCCGGGCGGTGATGCCGTAGGGCAACTCGGCGCCCGCGGCCAGCGCCGGCAGTGTGGCAATGCGCGGCAACAGCACGGCGCCCCCGCCTCCCGCCTGGGCCAGCGCGCGGGCGACATCTCCGGCGCAGTACAGGTCCGGCACCAGCACCAGAAGCTGCGACAGATCAGGCCAGGCAGCCCGGTGCTGCTCGACGATCCGGCTCGCCGCCTGCGCAACGAAGCCGGCAAAGGGCAGAACGACGCGGTCGATGGCCATCGCCGCACAGCCCGCCGCGCGCCCGGATCAGCGCTCCAGGAACTGACGCTTTTCCTTGAGCTTCGAGTACTCGTCTGCCTCGGGCAACTCGTCCTTCTTCTCGATCAGCGGTTTCCAGGATTTGGCCAGCTCGGCATTGAGCTTGATGAAATCCTGCTGGTTGTCCGGCACATCGTCTTCCGCGAAGATCGCCTCGACCGGGCACTCGGCCACGCAAAGAGTGCAATCGATACACTCGTCCGGATCGATCACCAGCATGTTCGGCCCCTCGCGAAAACAGTCCACCGGACACACATCCACGCAATCGGTGTACTTGCACTTGATGCAGGTTTCGGTCACGACGTAAGTCATGGGGCAGCTATCCTCTGTGAACGTCTGTGGAAGCGTCTGTGCAAGCGTGGCTGACAGACAACGGTGTCGACTCGACATGTTATCAGCGTGGGCGCCCGCAGGCTCTGGCGGCAGGTATGCGCGCCCCGACGTCTGTCAGCCAGCGTCTGCCAGCCACGGGCGCCTCGGATTTTTTTGCGCTACGCTGCGTCCGAGTCATTGCAATTGCGCCGGACCGCCATATCTTTACCGCCGGCCGGCAACCACGGGCAGCCACTTCCCTCGCCGGGATGCCTGTTTCCGCTATCATCGATTCCTTTCCAGCAGCGAGACCCCCCATGAGCAGCGACAAGATCGTTCATGTCAGCGATGACACCTTCGAGCACGATGTGCTGAAGTCCGAGACGCCGGTACTCGTAGACTATTGGGCGGAGTGGTGCGGTCCCTGCAAGCTGATCGCTCCGGTTCTGGACGAGGTTGCGGGCGAGTATGCCGGCCGCCTCAAGGTCGCGAAGGTGAATATCGACCAGAACTCGGGCGTACCGACCCGCTACAACGTGCGCGGCATTCCGACGCTGATGTTGTTCAAGGCCGGCGCGGTCGAGGCGACCAAGGTCGGCGCCATGTCGAAGTCGCAGCTGACTGCGTTCATCGACAGTCACCTGTAACTGGGGCCGTCCTGGCGGGGCTGTCGGCAGGGCTTGGCTTCATCCCTATCTCCCTGTTACCATTGGCGGTTTTACGATTCGACAGGGTGTGCCGGCAAGCCCGGTCGTAACTGCCGAGTTCACAAAGTTAGTCACCGTGAGGCTGCCAATATGGCCGCCCCGCTGCTTCAATCCAGGGGAAAGTGCGATGAAAGCCGAAGTGCATCCGGTCTACGCCGAGATCAACGTTACCTGCAGTTGCGGAAACATCTTCAAGACCAAGTCGACGCTCGCGCGCGATCTGCAGGTCGAGGTGTGCTCAGCCTGCCACCCGTTTTATACCGGCAAGCAGAAGATCCTCGATACCGCCGGTCGGGTGGAGAAGTTCCGCCAGAAGTACGCCAAGAAGGCGGCCTGATCGCTGGCGCGGCGGCCGGAGGCGCAGCGATGCGTGCTGCGGCGGTAGTTCGATGCCGCCGGAATTCTAGATGGCAATCCTCCCCCGCCTGTTCGACACTCAGGGTTCCCGCGTGCCGGATCGGCGCTCCGCTCTGCATGCCCTGTTCACTGTGCTGCTGTGCGCAGCCTGGGTTTTTACCGGGCTGATTTCGCACGACCCCTGGAAACCGGACGAGGCCTACACGTTCGGGCTGGTGCTGCATATCCTGCAGACCGGCGACTGGGTGGTGCCGACAGTCGCCGGCGAGCCCTTCGTCCAGCAGGCGCCGTTATTCACTCTCACCGCTGCTGGATTCGCCACGCTGTTTGGCGGGCTGTTCGAACTGCACGATGCGGCGCGTCTGGCGGCGGGCTTCTACCTGTCGCTGACGCTGCTGTTTCTCGCGCTTTCGGCGCGCGAGCTGTATGGCGATGAACATGGGTGGGTAGCGCCGCTGGCACTGATCGGCTGTGTCGGCCTGCTGATCAATGCCCACCTGCTGATCACCGACACCGCACTGCTCGCCGGGTTCTCGATCGGTCTGTACGGCCTGTGCCTGAGCCTGCGCCGGCCGCTGCTGGCCGGTATCGCGCTGGGCACGGGGGCCGGCCTGGGCTTCATGGCCAAGGGACTGTTCGCCCCAGGCGTGCTCGGGCTGTGCGCCCTTCTGCTGCCGGTGATGTTTTCGTCCTGGCGACACCGGGGCCACCTGCTCACGCTGGCGATCGCGGCGGTGGCGATCGTTCCCTGGGTGACGCTCTGGCCGTGGGCGCTTCACCAGCGCTCCCCCGATCTGTTCGACCAGTGGTTCTGGATTAACGTGTCCGGACAGATTCCCGGCCTGAGCGCGTTTGAACGCAGGAACGCACCGGGCGAATACCTGCTGATGATGCTCTGGTTCGCCTGGCCGGCATTGCCGCTCGCAGCCTGGATGCTCTGGCAGCGCGGGCGCGATGTACTGGTGACGCCTCAACTGCAGCTGCCGATCCTGGTCTGCGTGGTGGCCCTGATCGCGCTGTCGCTTTCTGCCGATGCGCGCGAGCTGCATGCGATGCCGGTACTGCTGCCGCTGTCGCTGCTGGCGGCAGCGTCGATCGACGCGCTGAAGAGAAGTGCGGCAAACTTTCTCGACTGGTTCGGCATCATGACCTTCGGCCTGCTCGCGACCTTACTATGGACCGGCTATGTCGCCCTGCTCACTGGCTGGCCGGAGCCGCTGGCCAGGAAACTCGCCGACTTCCACCCGGGCTATCAAGGCTCGATTCATTGGATGACAGTGTTGATCGCCGTCTCGGTCAGCCTGGTCTGGATCGGCATGGTCTGGCGCATCGGCCGCTCCAACCGGCGCGCGATCGTCAACTGGGCCGCCGGCATCACCCTGTGCTGGGTACTGACCAATCTGTTTTTCCTGTCCTATATCGACTATGGCAAGACCTATCGCGGCATGATCGTCGAGATGAACGCTCAGCTTCCAGCGAAGTTCAACTGCATGGCGAGCCAGTCGCTGGGCGACAGCCAGCGGGCGATGCTCGACTACTTCGCAGGCATCAAGACCCTGGCTGTCGAACGCAACCCGGCGCAGGCCCGGCAGTGCGAACTGTTTCTCTGGCAGGGACGCGCCGGGGACAGCGAGCCGCGCTCAGCGCCGTGGGTCAAGCTCTGGGAGGGCGCGCGCCCTGGCGACCGCAAGGAGTTGTACCGGGTCTATCAGCGCATCAAGGTGGTTACGCCGCGCAGGTCGTCCGGCGCCGGCTGAACCCGCCGCTTGAACCCGACTCTTGAGCCCGCCGCTTGAACCCGCCGCTTGAACCCGACTCTTGAGCCCGCCTTTTTGAGCCCGCCTTTTGAGCCTGCCGTTCGAGCCCTCAGCCCGCCGCGGGCGCGCTTCGCCGCATCGACCCGCCGCCTTCCGCCTCACCGCCCGCCCCGGGATCGCTGATCTCGCGAGCCAGCGCGTCCGGGACTGGTTGACCGAGCTGCTGATAGAGCCGGGTCAGATGCAGTCGGAACAGGGAATCGAAGCTGGCGATCGTTTGCTGCGGGTTGTAGTCGCCGAACCACCAGAACCAGTCGGAGCCCTCGCACACGGCCAGGCGCCGACAGGCTTCATCGCGCGCCGCCGGGGCGAGTCGATCGATCACCCGGTCGAAAACCTGCTTGGCTTCGACCAGCAGATCCCAGGCGCGGTTTTTCTCCGGCGCGCCGATCCAGGTGGCGAGATTGCCGTAGACCCAGCTGCCGGCGCTCAGCCGGGCCAGCGGTGAAGCCGGAACGTTCCGGCTGATCAGCTCGGCAAAGGTGGTCGGACGAATCACCGGGTGCGCAGCCAGGCGCCGGTACAGCTCGTCCAGGAAGTAAAACCCGTTGTAGGGGAAATGCTCCCAGGCGTTCTCACCATCGAGCATCACGCTGACTACCGGCGCCGTGTCGCCTTCCCAGGCGGCAGCGATCGCCTCGAGTTCGGCGACGAACTGGGCCGCCGCCTCACCGCTGTGACGGCGCGAGTAGTCGAAACCGATCAGATCAGACAGGTGGTCATCCCGGAAGAACAGGCGCATGCCAGCACCGGAGGCCGCGGCTGCTTCGGCCTGTTCGGAAAGTATGTAAGGCTGGTAGAGCCGCTCGGCCCTGTTGCCGTCCACCCTGTCATCGTCCACCCTGTCGTCGTCCACCCTGTCGTCGTCCACCCTTCCGCTGCCCACCGTGCCACTGGCGCGCAAGCTGTTCATCAGCACCGCCTCGCCGCTGGCTGCCCAGCGGCTGCCGCGTGCGGCGAGCGCAGCCACGACTGGGCCGGACACCGCGCCTTCGGCCGGCCAGACGCCGACCGGTGCGTGGCCGAAGCTCGCCTCATGCGCAACGAAAGCACGGTCGACATGAGCAGCGAAACGCTCGATGCCGCCTGGATAGCCACTGGCCTGGGGCAGCGCCACACCGGGCTGCGTATCGCGTGCCGCGGCGAAATCCACCATCAACGGGCCCAGAGGATGGCAGTCCGGGGTAGTCGACAGCTCGACCTGCCCGCGCCCGGCCAGAAGCCGCCAGCGTTCGATGACCCGCCCGATCTCATGGCCGATCAGCGCAACCAGCGACTGACGCGCTTCGAAGTCGAACCGGGAGCCCTGCGCGAGCAGGCGCCGCAGCAGGGCATGTTCCTGGCGCAGCGATTCGCCAGTCCAGGCCAGGTGGTACCAGGTCACCAGGTCGGTCAGGTATTCACCCGACAGATAGTCGGTGAGATCGAGACCGTCCGCCGTGCAACGGCGATGGATCTCGGCCAGACGGGCATAGCCGGCGAACGGCTCGATCATGGTGCGCGGATTGGCGCGAAAGCACAGGTCGAGTACCCGGGCCCGATCCGCC
>JBBRCD010000193.1:0-6307 GCA_038205245.1 Burkholderiales bacterium | reverse complement strand
TCACCGAAACGTCGGTCAGCATCGATGGCGTCGCGATCGATCTGCCGCGCAACCCGGCCATGGTGGCCGCAGTCGACCGGCGTCCCCCGCCCGGGCAGCCAGTGATGGCGGCCGTCGCCAATGCGCTGGGTGTGCGCGCGCCCGTGGCGGGGACCGGCGGCGCATCCGCGTTCCCGCCCCTCCCGGCGATGCCCGGCCTGCCCCAGATGCCTACCCTGCCTGCGATTGGACTGCTCGACCCGGACAACCCGCTGAGTGCGCTCGCGCCCCAGATGCCGGCGAATCTGCCAAGTAACCTGCCCCAGCAGCTATCGGCACCGCCAGCGGCGCAGTCGACTACCCGCGTGCTGCCGGCGCTTCCCATGACACCATCCTCAGGCAGCAGCACGCGCTGAGGCAGGTGGCAGGAGACCGGTAGAAGTCGTGGCAGCCTCGCCGCTGCTTCTGGCGCTGCTGCTGCTCGCCGCGCTTGCTCAGCCTTGCGCAGCAGCCAGTGCGCCGCCGCCTGGCGAATCAGCGCCCACGTCCTGCTGGGCGCAGGCCGCGCAGCGCCATCAGGTCAATCCACACCTGCTGGTGGCCATCGCCGAAGTCGAAAGCGGACTGCGCCCGCATGCCATCGGCCGCAACACCAACGGCTCGCTCGATATCGGCCTGATGCAGATCAACACGCTATGGCTGCCCGAGTTGCGCCGCCACGGCATCGAGCCACGCGACCTGCTCGACCCCTGCGTGTCGGTGCATGTGGGCGCCTGGGTGCTCGCGCAGAAGATGCGCCTGCACGGCAACACCTGGACGGCGGTCGGCGCGTACAACGCAGGCAGCGCCGAGCTGCGCGAGCGCTATGCGCAGCGGGTGCTGCGGGCGCTGGAGCGCAGGCAACAGGTACGGGAAATCGCCGCGCCTTGATTTCAAGCGATTGCGAAACCACAATGGTTCTTCTTGCCGAGGCACTGCCGATGCCGACAACGCTCACGCTCAGGGGAATTCCCGATGACGTCGACGAGCATCTGAAAATGTCTGCGCAAGCCAACCGCCGGAGTCTGAACGGCGAAGCGATCGCTTGCCTGCAGAGTGTGCTTCTGCCCAGGAAGGCTGCGGGGCTGCAGCACGCGGCGCGTGCCAGATCGATTCGCGGCGCACTCGAGCAAGGCACGTTCACGGTCGAGGATATCGACAAGTTCAAGCGCACAGGGCGACAGTGACCTGCAGGTGCCGCTGGTGACCGCCGACGCGAAACTTTGCAGAGCTTTTCCCGAGCACACCGCTCGTCTTGCCGCCGGTCTTGCGTCCGGAGGACTGTCGTGAGGCTACGCCGCTGTCGTTCATTGTCGTAAAAACAGCAATTGCTGGAAAAACGACAATCAACGACAACGAGATCACGTTGGGCGGCTTCGGCGGCGTAAGCACTGCGGCCACAGCCGAGCCTCTGCCGAGTCTCTGCCTTGACACGCGCCGGAGCCCGCACTAGACTATTTTCGGAGTGTGGGCTGAAGATCTCATCCGCCGCTTGGAGGCTGAATTGCGAACTGACCGGAGACTGAACTCGGCCGTTGCACTCTTCATCGTGCTGACCTTGTCGGCGCCCTCGGCATTCCCGGCCTTCGGCGATATCGAGTGGAGTTGGATCTCGCGGTCTACGATCGGGGCGGATCAGACCGCAGGAGATACGCTCAGCACGACGCCGGCAACACCGTCGATCGTATTGTCCGTTCCGCCCGGACGCGTCGAAGGCTTCGGGCCGCTCGCAACCACCCTGGATTTCACCGTCAACGGCAGGGTGAGCCCCCAGGGACGCACACTCGGAGCGGGTGCGGAAATCAGCGCCGTGGAAAATCGATGGGACGAACGCAACCCTCCACTAGATCCTGGCCGCAAGATCGGCCAAGCGCATGTGCATTCCTCGTTGACCGACTCGGTGCAGGTACTCAGCCCGACCGCGATGCTGGCGGCTGGCTTCGGCACGAATTTCATCACGATGAACGTGCGTGCGTCTGCATTGGACGGCATCCTTACGCTTCCTCTGTTCTCGAGCGCAGCCGGGGGCGCAGGCTTTGCCGAGGTGAAGCTCGACCTTCGGATCTTCGAGAGCCTCCCTGGTGACCGGCTCGCGCTCAGGTACGAGCGGAACTTTGCCAAGCTGCTTGCTTCTGCCGACAACGATACCTTTTTCGAGCTCGACAGCCGTCTTGACCCCGACCCTCTCGGCGGGCGCTCGTTTCCACTCCAGAACGGTCGTGACTTCGTGATCCGAATGAGCCTGATCACCAACGTCCTGCTGTCCGGCGATGCCTACCCCGCAAACGCTCCGCCAGCAATCTCTGCGCGATCGCGCTTCAACAGTACGTTCACGTTCGGCGGGTTCTTCGATTTTCAGGACGAGAACGGCGCCCCGCTGAACGACGTGACCTTCACCAGCGAAGCCGGCATCGACTGGCTGTCGCCGCTCGCGGGTGGCACCACTGTGGTTCCCCTTCCGGGTTCGCTGGCATTGCTCGCGGCGGGCGTGCCGCTGTTGATTCTGCTCGTCCGCCGCTCGAAGCTGCGGGCATAGGCCCGGGCGCCTGCCCGGGCTACCAGAAATACCAGAGCACCAGCAGGCCGAA
Source organism: Burkholderiales bacterium (assembly GCA_038205245.1). Lineage (GTDB taxonomy): Bacteria > Pseudomonadota > Gammaproteobacteria > Burkholderiales > CAIKXV01 > CAIKXV01. Next base: position 3,701 of record JBBRCD010000193.1, on the reverse strand, counting down.
CACGATCCGGTACCAGCCGAACGGGGCGAAGCTGTTGCGCGAGACATAGGCCAGCAGCGCCTTGACCGTGAGCAGCGCGACGATGAACGCAGCGACGAAACCGACAGCGAAGACACCGGCATCGTCTACCGACAGCAGCGCCGCGTTCTTGTACAGGTCGTAGGTCACCGCCGCCGCCATCGTGGGCATCGCCAGAAAGAACGAGTAGCGGGTCGCGGTCTCGCGCGACAGCCCGACCAGCATGCCGCCGATGATCGTCGAACCGGCGCGAGAAGCGCCCGGGAACAGGGCGACGCACTGGCACAGCCCGACCTTCAGCGCATCGAGCCAGGTGAGATCATCGATGTCGCGCACGCGCGGCCGGCGCGGCCGCGACTCGACCCACAGGATGATCACGCCACCGATGATCAGCGCTACCGCCACCGTGACCGGCGAGAACAGGTAGCTTTTGATCAGTCCGTGCAGTGCTGCGCCGATCCGCGAATACCTTGCGGTGGTCGATGACCAGTTGCGAGGTCAGCAGGTTCGCGAAGTCGAGGTCGTGGTCTGCGGGTCTCATCGTTCCGACGAGCGCTCGGTTCTGAGATTCTTTTCCAAGGCAGCGATCCCATGCCTATGATCTGGTCGCCGAGCGCTTCCGTGACCATTCGCTGTCCGGTGACTGCGCGCGGAAAGACCCTCAGGGTTTGTCCCCAGGCCGTTCGGATAGCAGTGGCCGTCGATCCTCGGCGTGCCGCCGCTGAGGCGGGGACAGACCCTGAGGGTCCGTCCCCAGGCAATTGGAAGGGCAGTGCCCATCGCTCCATGGCGTGCCGCCGCAAAGGCGGGGACGGACTCTCAGGGTCCGTCCCCAGGCCGTTCGGATGGCAGTTGCCGTCGATCCTCGGCGTGCCGCCGCCAAGGCGGGGACAGACCCTGAGGGTCCGTCCCCAGGCATTTGGAAGGGCAGTGCCCATCGCTCCATGGCGTGCCGCCGCAAAGGCGGGGACGGACCCTCAGGGTCTGTCCCCAAGCGACTGCTGGCAACGGCTGGACGAGAACCTGTTCCTGCGCATGGATCGCGACGACAACCGCGCGCTGCTCGCCACCGCGGTCACGCCGTCACTGGATGCCGGCGATCTGGTGCTGTTCCACTGCCGGCTGTTCCATGCCGCCAAACGCAACCGCACGATCGAGACCAAGTTCTCGCCGGTGTCCACCTACTGCGCGGTGGACAACCCGCCGCTGGCGGGGACTGAGTCGGCGCTGGCGGGGGATGTGGCGCTGCCGGTCGTCACCTCCGGCAGCGTCCAGCCGCGCAGCACCCGCAGGCCGTCTGCTTCGAACCGGGTGAATCCTTCCTGGCGCAGCACCTTTCTTGGTGCGCCCTGATCGTGTCGCCGACCGGGCATGCCCCTATGGCATCTATTCGGGGATGATGCCGGCCGCCCTCACGATACGCCCCCATTTCTCGGTCTCGCTGGCGACGAAACGGGCGAGCTCGTCCGGCGTGCTCGACTGCGCAACGCCGCCGAAGTTCTTGAAGAACTCCTGCAGCTTGGGCGTCTTCGTCGCACCGACGAACAGTTCGTTCATCCGCCGTATCGCCTCATTGGGCGAGCCTGCAGGCATGAAGCCGGCAAACCAGATGGTGAGCTCGTAACCCTTCACGCCGGCCTCGTCCATCGTCGGCAGATCGGGCAGGATCGCCAGCCGCTCGCGTGTAGATACCGCCAACGCGCGCAGCCTGCCCGCCCTTACGTGCGGCAGCAGCACGACCAGATCGCCGATCATCAGGCTCACTTGCCCGGCGACCAGATCGGTGGCCGCCTGCGGGTTGCTCTTGTAGGGCACGCGAAGGAAGTCGATTCCGGCCATCTGCTTGTACATCTCCACCGAGACGCGCGAGGATGCGCTGCCCTCACCGAAAGCGAGCTTGCCCGGGTTCTTCTTCGCCAGCGCAGTGAGCTCGGCAATCGTCTTCACCGGCAATGAGGGGTGCACCGCTGCGATCAGCACGGCGGTGCCGATCAGCCCCACCGGCGCGAAGTCTTTCTGCTGGTTGTAGGGCAGCGACTTGAACAGGCTTGCATTGGCCGCACTGGTGGTGTTGGTGCCGATCATCAGCGTGTAGCCATCGGCCGGCGCCCTGGCGGCGAACTCCGCGCCGATGATGCCATTGGCTCCGACGCGGTTCTCGACCAGCACGGCCTGACCCGTGACGTCGGTGACATGCGCACCGACCAGCCGGGTGACCAAGTCGGTTGCGGTGCCAGCGGCGAACGGCACCACGAAGCGCACCGGCTTGACCGGGTAGGTCTGGGCGAGCGCGGCGGTACCGCCCGCCGTGAGGAGGGCTGCAAAAAACGTACCGACAGCATGGCTGAAAGCCGCGTGGCTGATGGAATTCGTCCTGTGGATACGCGCCAGAAGGCGAATTGTGACGCTTGGGCGGCTTTCGAGGCTGTGAGCTTGTTTTGTCAAAGCGCAGGTGTGGTTTTGTGCCAGGCGACTGGAGGTTCACCCTTGATCGTCGTGCGATGCATCGTGCGGCGGGTGCCAGGCGGCAAGGGCGTGGCCCTGTGGATCAGCGCACGGTTATCCCAGAACACAAGATCGTTGCTGCGCCATTGGTGGCGGTACATGAAGCGTGGCTCCAGCACATGGGCAAAAAGCAGCGCCAGCAGCATGTCGCTTTCCTCTTCCGGGATGCCGAGGATGCGCGCGGTAAAGCCATGATTGATGAACAAGGCCGGACGCCCAGTGCCGGAGTGTGTGCGTACAACCGGATGCGCGACCGGAGGATTGGCGGATTTCTGTTCGGTGGTGAGCTTGGGCCGCCCGCCCACCTGTGCACTCAATGCGGCGTTTCTGCGCGCGTAATCGTGATCGGCCATCATGCCGGCCAGCCGTTCGCGCAGATCTTCTGGCAGGGCATCGTAAGCCGCATGCATGTTGACGAAGAGGGTGTCACCCCCGTCGGGCGGCAGCTCGCGCGCATAGAACAGCGAGCCGAGGCTGGGGACGGCGCGCCACGACGAGTCCGAGTGCCAGTACTGCCCGGCATCGACGATGCCGATGGGTTTGCCGTTCTCTTCCACGGTCGACACGATCAGGACTTCCGGGTGCTCGCGCAGCGTGAAATCGGTCATCGGGTAGATTTCAAGGTCACCGAAACAACGGCTGAGCGCGACCTGCTGCGCCGCGGACAGTTTCTGGTCCCGGATCACCAGCAAAGAAGTTTCGTCCAGCGCACGTCGCAGCTCGGCGACCACTGCTTTATCGATGGGTGTGCCAAGGTCGATACCGGTCACTTCCGTGCCCATGATCGGGGAAAGCGGTTTCAGACTCAGAGAAGACATCGCGCGTGCCTGGTCGCTCAACATTCGCTGGCTGGCGCGCAGCAGTTTTGGCTTGTCGCCGTGGTCGAAAGTCGCGCCATGCCGCCCTTGGTTTCGCTGGGGTGCCGCAAGGCCGCACGCGTGTAATCCCAGGGCGGCGCGGCGCAGCTCGAAATCGTTTCCGCCGGCTCTACCAAGATGAACTGATCCTGGTAGGGCGGGTTGCTGAACAGTGCAAACGTCTTGGCGCACATGGCATAGCGCTTGCCGCGCTCCATGCGATGGCCGTCGTCGTCCAACACCTCCTTGAACGGCCCCTTGTAAATCACTGCCTGATTCTGATCAAAGCAGGCGCCCTGTTTTCCCTTGGTGGCCTCGATG
>JBBRCD010000192.1:0-6354 GCA_038205245.1 Burkholderiales bacterium | reverse complement strand
GACCCTGAGGGTCCGTCCCCGCACCGGCGGTGGGTTACGGCCTGGGGACGGACCCTCAGGGTCTGTCCCCGCTTGCGTCCAGTCGCTTGGCGCAGCGTTCGCATGCCGGTAAACTGATGGTCAACAACCGCAGGAGTCCAGACCATGGCTCGTCGTCGCATCGAAGGCTCGTTCGTCGCCCTGATCACGCCGTTCAATGAGGACGGCTCGATCGATTTCGGTGCCTTTCGTACTCTGCTCGACTTTCAGGAGCGCCATGGCACCCGTGCGATCCTGTTCATGGGTTCGACCGGCGAGGCCTCGATGCTGTCGCCGGAAGAGAAGAAGGCGCTGATCGTCGAGACCGCGAAGATGAAGACCGGAAAGATGGACTTCTTCTATGGCTGTACCGGCAACAACACCGATACGACGATCGCCAACCTGCGCTTTGCGCGAGAGAACGGCGCCGATGGCGCGATCCTGGCCGCACCGTCCTATGTCTGTGCGTCCGAGTCGGATGCCGAGGCGTTCTTCCTCGAAGTGGCCGACGCGACAGACCTGCCGCTGGGCATCTACAACAATCCGCCCCGGGTGAAGACCGATCTGCACTGGGACCATCTGCTGCGTATCTTCAAGCACCCCAACTATGTGGTGCACAAGGAGTCGACCACCCGGGTCGGGCAGGTCGCCCAGATCATCGCCGGGCGCCCGGATGTCTCGATCATGTGCTGCGACTCGCCCAACCTCGGGCTGGTGCTGCCGACGATGTCGCTCGGTGGCCATGGCACGGCGAACATGACCGGCAACATTGCGCCGGCCGAGCTGGCGATGGTGTCCACCCCGTGGAAGAGCTATCAGGAAGCGACCGACTTCAAGGAGACCTACCTGAAGATCCTGCCGCTCTGGCACTATGTGTATTCGTACATCAACCCGGTGGCGCTCAAGTCGCTGATGAACGCCTGCGGGTTGCCGGCCGGCAGCCTGCGCCGTCCGCTGCGCAATCTCGAGGGCGAGCCACTGGCCAGGGGCGTCGAGATCGTGCGCAATCTGGGTCTGGATCGCAAGTATGGCTACAAGCTAGCGCCCAGGCTTGCGGCTGCGGCCTGAACGCGCGTGCGGAGCGATTTCGTACGAGCTGACTGCCGCGATCTTGGCCGGATCAGCGGCGCGGATGAAGATGCCGCTGGTGGTCTTCGCTTCGGCGTAGAACTCGGCGCGGATGCGGAAGTCCTTACAAGACTGTTTGGTTACCAGGAAGCCTGGACCCTCGTCTGCCTCCAGGATGCCACCGACCACCCGCCAGTTCGCCTTGCCGATCGGGTTGAACTGTTCGACGCCCTTGCCGTCGAATAGCGCGATCCAGTTGCCCTCTTGCTGGCTGGCCATGCCGGCGCAGCCCGGCAGCAGCAGTACCGACATTGCCGATGCGATTGCGCCGAAGGCAGCGCGTACGGAAACCCAGCGCTTCATGGTGTCCTCCCTGGAGTCGTGGCGCGTCTGTTGTCTTTAATCCGCTGCGCGCCGTGCTGTATCAGCAGGGCAACAACCGGGGGAGTTTCAGTACAGACTGAGCCCGCTCTTCTTCAGCACCGGCTCGAACCGGCGGATGTCGTCCGCGATCCGACGCGAGAACTCCTCGGGCGTACTGGTCATCGGCTCGGCCCCCTGGGCAAGGATGCGGTCGCGCACCTTGGGATTGGCGACGATTCTCACCAGCTCTGCGTTGAGCCGCTTCACCACCTCGGGCGGGGTGCCCGCTGGCGCGAGCCAGCCATGCCAGCCGGACACCACCTCCATGCCCTTGACGCCATGGGCCGACAGGGCACGCAGCTCCGGCAACGCCGGGAGGGTTTGGGGCCCGATCACGGCCAGTGCGCGCAGGCGCCCTGCTTTTACCTGTTCGATGGTGGTCCCCGAGTCGAACAGATAGTCGATACGTCCGCCGAGCAGGTCCTGCACCGCCGGCGCGAGCCCCTTGTACGGGATATGGGTGGCGCGGATATCGGTGATGTCGTTGAAGATCTCGGTGGCCAGGTGGATCAGGCTGCCGCTACCGGATGAACCGAAGGTGAGTCGCCCGTCCTGCTTGCGTGCGAACGCGATGAACTCCTCCACCGTGGTCGCCTTGATATGCGGCGCGACCACCAGCACATAGTTGGTGCGTGCAGTGGTGGTTATCGGCGCGAACGCCTTGATCGGGTCGAACCAGTTCTCGTCCTTCTTCTGCAGGAACGGGTTCAGGGTCAACGTGTTGGCGCCGCAGACCAGCAGCGTATGGCCATCCGGTGCAGCCCGCGCGACGGTCGCCGCCGCGATGCTGCCGGCGGCGCCACCACGGTTGTCGATCAGCACGTTCTGACCCAGGCTGCGCGACAGTTCGTCCCCCAGGGTGCGCGCGATCGCATCGATCGATCCGCCGGCGGCGACCGAGACCACCAGGGTGATCGGCTTGACCGGCCAGGCGGGCTGGGCCTGCGCATGGACGGCTGCGCCCAGCGCGGTGACGAGCACTGCCGCGAGCCTCGGGTACAGCGTCGGGGCGAGAGACAAACGACGGGCGATCGGCCGGGTCACGGACTGGCCAACAGAATGGACGATAGGCCGTCCGACCGACTGGTCCACAGGCTGCCTGGTACGCGAGGTCACGCGCCTCATGCTGCGACGAACCGGACGTCTTCCGGTCTGGGCGTGCCCACCACCATCATGAACTCCGCATCGGAGAAGCCGTCGTTGCGGAACCAGTGCCGGCGGCCGGCCGGGTTGAGCATCACGTCCTTGGGTCCGAGACGCTGCTCGACGGTGCGCCCATCGGCTTCCCAGCCGACGGTGATACAGCCTTCCAGCACCAGATAGGCATCCTCGACATCGCGCACATAGACCTGTACCCCGCAACCCCGGGGTAGCCGGATCAGGTCCTTGCGGTAGGTGCCCGCGGGCGCGCCGCCTTCGCCCACATACGGGAGGTGGTTGAAGCCGGCGTCATGCCAGTGCGCACGTTGCTGGCTGTAGCGCACGATATGGCGCGCGAAATCCCGATGCCTCGGGTCGTCGCTGGCGAAGTCCAGCCGGAAGGTCTTCTCGGGTGGCGCGCCGAACATCGCTGACAGTGCCGAGCCGTGCGTCTTCGGATGGAACAGATAGCGCGGCGCCTCCGGCTTGCCCTTGCCGACCATGATCGACACCAGCACCGGGTCGACACCGGCGTTGCGAAAGCCATGCGGCCGGTCGGTGGCATGCAGCACCATGTCCTTCGGCCCCAGCCTGGCCTCGATGATCTCGCCGTCATACTCCCAGGCGACGGTGAGCACCCCGGCGAGGACCAGAAAGGCCTCTTCGACCTCGTGGGCATGCAGCACCGCATACTTGCCCACCGACTGGTGCACCATGCTCAGCGTGAAGTGGCTGGCCGGCAGCGTGTCCGGGTCGCCCACCTTGGGCGAGCCCCCGGCGCCGATGAAGCGCATCTGGGCACGATCGAGTTCGGGAAAGCCCCGGCTCGCAGGAAACGCGTCCCAGTCCGGGATCTTCTCGGCATGGCGGCCCACATGGGCATGCATCGTGGCGAGCAGGTCGGGCTGGACCGTAGCGGGATGTTGATCGAGGGCTGCTGGGTCGAGAACTGCTGGGTCGTGGACGGCGGGGTCGAGGACGGCTGACATGGGGTGCTCCCCTTTGGGCGTTCGAAATTGCACGATAAACAAATGGCCTTCGCCGCGTCAAGCGTGGCGCTCGACCTCGACCAGGGCTGACAGCGCACTCGGACCCTGACTGAGTCTTGAAGTTCCCAGGTCCGGACACAGAACATTCGGGTTGCCGCGCAGATCGAGCGGGGCATCGCCAGCATCGGCCGGATCGTACCAGCCCCCGGTGGCCATGATCGCCGAGCCCGCCATTACGTCCGGGTCGGCGACTACCGAGGCGAGGCAGGCACCGCGGTCGTTGAACACCCGCACTGCATCGCCGGTGGAGAGCCCGCGGGCAGTCGTATCCGCCGGGTTCATGTGGATCGGTTCACGTCCACCGATTCGCCGCGCTCTGGCCAGCGGACCGAAGTCGGCCTGGCTGTGCAGCTTGTCCACCGGCTGATGGCTGACCAGATGCAGCGGGTGACGCGCGGCTCCTGGCGCGCCCAGCCATTCGACTGGTGCGAGCCAGGTGGGATGCGCCGGGCAGTCGTCGTAGCCGAAGCTGGCCACGCGCTGCGACGTGATCTCGATGCGTCCGCTCGGCGTGGACAGCGGATGCGCAATCGGGTCGGCGCGAAACGCCTCGAACAGCACGAAGTGCTTCCCGGGTGTCGGTACCTCGAACCAGCCCTCGGCCCACCACTGATCGAACGCGGGTTGCTCGACGCCGACGATCTTCGCATTGCCTTCGCGCGTGCGTTCGTACATGCGGCGGATCCAGCCCATATCATCCAGGCCTTCCGTGAACGCCTGCTCATGCCCGTTGCGCGCGGCCAGCGCGCGAAAGATCTCGAAGTCATTGCGCGCCTGATGCAGCGGCGCGATCGCGCGCTGCATGGCGATGATGTAGCGGTCGCGCGAGGCGCCGCCGATGTCATTGCGCTCGAGCGAGGTGGTTGCCGGCAGCACGATGTCGGCGTGCTTCGCGGTGGCTGTCCAGTGCGACTCGTGCACGACGATCGTCTCCGGGCGCTGCCAGGCGCGGCGCATCCGGTTCAGATCCTGGTGATGATGAAACGGGTTGCCGCCGGCCCAGTAGACCAGCCGGATATCCGGGAACGTCTTGTGATCGCCGTTGAAGTCGTATTCGCCCCCGGGATTCTCCAGCAGCTCGGTGACCCGGGCCACCGGGATCGAGCGTGCAGCCATCGGGTTCCTGCCCAGCGGCAGTCCCGGTGCGCACGACTCCGGATGACGCGGCACGCCCACGCCCTGGATCGATCCATGGCCGAAGGCAAAGCCGCCGCCGGGCAGCCCGATCTGTCCGAGCATGGCGGCCAGCGTGATCGCCATCCAGTAGGGCTGTTCGCCACGATGGGCGCGCTGCAGTGACCAGGTGAGGGTGAGCATGCTGCGCACCCCTTCGAGCCGGTGCGCCAGGGCGCGCATCTGCTCCGCAGGCACGCCGCAGATCGCAGCCGCCCACTCTGGCGAGCGCGCGATGCCGTCGCTGCGGCCCATCAGGTAGGCCTCGAAGCGGTCATAACCGGCGCAGTAGCCGTTGAGGAACGCGCGGTCATGACGGCTGCGGCTCACCAGCTCGTGCGCGATGCCGAGCATCAGCGCGGTGTCGGTGTTGGGCCGGATCGGAATCCATTGCGCGTCGAGCCCTTCCGGCACATCGGCGCGCGTCGGACTGATCACCACGCATTCGATGGCCGCGGCCCTGGCCTTGTGCAGCCAGCTGCGCAGCGTGTGTTCACCCGAGCCGCCGGAGGCGACCTGGGCATTCTTCAGGCCCAGACCGCCGAAGGCGATGATCAGTCGGGTGTGGCCGATGATCGAGTTCCAGTCGGTGACCCGACCCGATACTGGTGCGAAGGTGCCGATCACATGCGGCAGCAGAAACTGTGCGCAGCCCCAGGAGTAATTGCCGAGCTGGTCGACAGCGCCGCCGCCGGAATAGAGGAAGCGACGGGTCTGCGAGCGCGCATGATGAAAGCGCCCGGCGGAAGACCAGCCATAGCTGCCGCCGAAGATCGAGTCATGGCCGAACTCGCCGCGTACCCGGGCCACTTCGCCGGCAACCAGATCGAGCGCGGAGTCCCAGTCGACATCGATATAGCGTTCATGGCCGGTGCGTTGGCGATCCCGCCGGCGCAGCCAGCCTTCGCGTACCGAAGGCCGTTGCACCCGGGTGCTGGAGTAGACCAGCTCCGGCATCGCTTCGAGCATCGGCGAGGGATCGGGATCGCGCGCGAACGGCTCGGCGCGGATCAGCCGCCCGTCTTCGACCACCGCGGTGTAGGCGCCCCAGTGGGCGAGCTGCTGAAAACGCTGCTGGGTCATTGGTCGGGTTGCAGTCCTGGTGGTCGTTGCAGCGGCTGCGGTCGCGGTGGTCGTGGCGGTCGCGGTGGTCGTGGTGGTGGTCGTGGTGGTCGTGGTGGTCATGGTCCTTGGCCAGCAGATGCCGGCCCGCGACACCAAGGATACAATCCGCGGCCCTGTGGGCAACGGTTGATCGATGCTGGACACTCTGCGTAGCGACATCGCGGTGATCTTCGAACGTGACCCGGCAGCACGCAGCACCTGGGAGGTGCTGACCTGCTACCCCGGCCTGCATGCGTTGCTGCTGCACCGGGTCGCGCACCGGCTGTGGCACTGGCGGCTGCGCTGGCTGGCGCGCTTTCTGTCGTATCTGTCGCGCTCGTTCACCGGCATCGAGATCCACCCGGCGGCGCGCATCGGG
>JBBRCD010000191.1:0-6359 GCA_038205245.1 Burkholderiales bacterium | reverse complement strand
CCCCCGAACGGCCATCGGTGTCGACCGATGGCCGCACGATCTTCTACGCCGCCAGCTTCGAGCAGTTGCCGCTGCCGAAGCAGGCCGGTCACGTGGCGCATGCAGTGCTGCACATCGCGCTGCGCCATGCGCAGCGTTACCAGGCGATGCAACAGCGAACGGGTGATGCCGACCTTCAGCTGTTCAACGTCTGCGCCGACGCCATCGTCAACAGCGCGCTGGCGCACTTGAGCTGGCTGCGGTTGCCAGCCGATGCGGTGCAGCTCGATACGCTGCTCGCGCTTACGCTGGGACTTCGGCTGGACGCCGAGGCTGCACTGCTGGCGTGGGACGTCGAGCGGCTGTACCGCGCGGTGGACGACCGCCGCGCCAGCCCGACGTCTTCCACCGATGGTCAGCCGACATCCGATCCGCGCCGGCATGGCAGCACCGGGGGGGCGCAGCGCCAGCCGCAGGGCCGGGGCGCCGGTGAGGCCGACCAGGGGCAGCACAACCAGACCCTGGGTGGGGTGCGCGGTGATGGCCCGCGCGCTGCGAGTGCGCGCGCGCTGGCTCGCGCCGATGCGGCCGATCTGAGGCCGGGCCCGGCGACGCGCGGCGCACCCGAGGACGAGGCCGAGTCGGCGCGCGAATGGTGCGAGCGCCTGCAGCGCGCCCACGCCGGCGACGGGGCACATTCGATGCTGCGCACGCTGATGGCGGATCTGCCGCGACCGCGCACGCCCTGGGAGCAGGCGCTGCGCGCGCAGCTGGCGCACGGACTGGCGCAGCGGCCGGGTCTGTCGTGGTCGCGGCCGTCACGGTCTTACCTGGCCAACCAGGGCCGCGCCGGCACGGGCCGCCGCATGCCCTGGGAGCCAGGCACGACCGCTTCGAGCTCTGTACCGAGGCTGGTGGTAGTGGTCGATGTCTCGGGTTCGATCGACAACGACCTGTTGGAACGCTTCGCGCGCGAGATCGAGGCCATCTCGCGCCGGCTCGAGGCCGGGCTCGTGCTGGTCGTCGGCGACGAGCGGGTGCAGCATGTCGAGGCTTTCGAGCCTGGCCGCAGCGACCTGCGTGGCATTTCTTTTCACGGTGGCGGCGGCACCGATTTCACGCCGCTGCTCGAAGAGGCGCAGCGCCATCGCCCCGACATCACGGTGGTGCTGACCGACCTTCAGGGCCCGGCGCGCTTTCGCCCGCGGTGCCCCGTGATCTGGGCCGTGCCCGAGGTCCATCGCGACGCCGTGCCGCCCTTCGGTCGTCTGCTCAGTCTGCATTGAAGCCTTCATTGACCTGCCCCCTCGCCCGATGACAGCGCCACCGCTCACGCACCACGAGATCGTCCGCCTGGTCGAGCCGTTCGCCCGCCAGGGCCGCCATGTCGATCTCGGCGCGAGCGACCGCGCGTCGCGTCGCATCGTGTTCAAGCCGCGCGACGTGCCGGCCGAACCGGCGGGCGCGCCGGCGTGGCGCGAGACGCTCGAGCTCGACTGCCGTTCCGATGGCCGTTTCGTGCTGCTGCGCTCGCTCGTCGGGCCCGGCGGGGCGAACGCCACCCTGCACGCGAGCGGCCCCGATCCTGGCGCGCTCCTGGCGCGCATCGACGCCATCGCGCCTTCCCGGCACTTCAGCGTCGGGGCGGCCTACCTGGTCGCGCGCAGCTATGACACAGAGCTGCCCCGCGGCGTGCGTGCCGGCCGCGCGACAGGTGCAGCGCCGCTGGTGCTCACGAGCGCGCAATTGCTGGTCGACGGCCTGACGCTCGCGCTCGTCATCAAGCTGCCCGGTCTGCGTAGCGTCCCTGCCGACCTCACGCTGGAACCGACGCCAGGCTCGGTGCCGGACCTGCCCGAAGACCTGCTCGCCGTGCTGGGCTGGGACTGGGCGCGCCTGATCCGCACCAAGGAAGGCTGGACAAGCAAGCTGCGCCTGCGCGGCGCGGTGCTGCGGCGCAGCCGGACGGCGGAGGCCGCACTCGAACAGGCCGGCGCGCACCTCGCGCGCGTGCTCGCCGAGCCGCCGGAGATGTTCCACGACCGGCATCGCCTCGCGCGCTGGGGCGTGGTAGCGCGGCGCGGTATCCCGTCGCTGACTGTACTGGCGATGGTGGTGGGCGCGTTGCTACTGCCACACCTGACCGACCCGGCGAACATGGGCCTCTGGATGGCGTTGCATTATGTGCCGATAGGCCTGCTCGCCGTGAGTTTCAGCCTGCAGGAACTGCCGCAGCTCGAGATCCCCCCTTGGCCGCGCCGCTCGCGCGCCGAGCGGTGGACCGCAGGCCTGGTCACCGAGTCCGAAGTGGCGCGCTGAGCCGAGGCGTTGCACAGGAAAGTGATTCGCGCCTCGCCTATCCCCAAGGGCAAGCGCAAGGATAAGTTGGCAACCGCGCTCGATGGCGTGCTCAAGCTTCGGGTCATGGCGTCGCATCCAGAACTTTCGGCAGCTGCCGAACCGTTGTGGCCCTTTGCGCGCGACAATCGCAGCGCGCGGCTACGGCCTCCTGGAACTTCCAGTCCAGTGAACGTGGAGGCCTTTCGACAGCATCAAGCCGAACGGAAGTAGAAGGTCAAGCTCAGGCCTTGCGGCGGGCGTCGAGGCTGAATGCACCGGCACCGAAAGCGGCCAGGGCCAGCAGGCCACCAACCACGCCGATGTTCTTCATGAACATCAGCTGCTGCACGAAGTGCTGCTCGGCCGGCACGGCCCAGAAGGCGTGAAAGAAGTACGACGCCACCAGCGTGAACACCGCCAGTGACAGGGCGGCCCACCGTGTACCCAGCCCGATGATCAGCGCAATGCCGCCGAGCACCTCGACCGCAATGGCGATGGCCGCACCCAGCTCCGGCATGGGCAGGCCCACCGATCCGATGTAACGTGCCGTGCCCGCGAAGTCGCCGATCTTGCCGATACCGGCGGGCAGGAACACGGCCGCCAGCAGCAGGCGGGACAGCAGCGCGAGGGGATTCTGCAGAGCGTTCACAGGAAGTTCCTTGGGGCCAGAAAGATGTTGAAAGAAATCAGGCAGCGAGGTCGAACACCAGCACTTCAGCGTCCTTGCCGTTAGCCAGCCGGAGCTGGCTCTCGGCGGCCAACACCGCAGCGTCGCCGGCCTCGAGCGTTTCGCCGTTCACGCCGAGCGAGCCGCGCACCAGGTGCACGTAGGTCTTGCGTGCGGGGTTGAGCGCCAGCTCGGCCGTCTCTAAACCGTCCAGCAAACCGGCGTACATGGCTGCGTCGGCGTTGATGTGCACCGAGCCGTCGGTCCCGCCATTGGAAGCCACCAGCCGCAGCGTGCCGCGCTTCTGGTCGTCGGCAAAGCTCTTCTGCTCGTACCCAGGCTCGATGCCCTTGACGTTGGGCTCGATCCAGATCTGCAGAAAGTGCGTGGTGCTGTTTGGCGCGTGGTTGAATTCGCTGTGGCGAACGCCACTGCCCGCACTCATGCGCTGCACATCGCCGGGCGGAATGCCCTTGACGTTGCCCATGCTGTCCTTGTGCGCCAGATTGCCTTGCAGCACGTAGCTGATGATCTCCATATCGCGGTGGCCGTGCGTGCCGAAGCCGCCGCCCGGGGCAATGCGGTCTTCGTTGATCACGCGCAGGTTACCCCAGCCCATCCAGGCCGGGTCGAAGTAGTCTGCAAACGAGAACGAATGAAAGCTCTTGAGCCAGCCGTGGTCGGCAAAACCGCGGGCATCAGAGCGTCGAATCTGCAGCATGGTGTGGTCCTTTCCATCTGGCGGTGGTGCCGCGGAACCCGGATGGATTTCGCTGGCATGGGGAGAATTGTGGGCGCGCCCGTGGCGGTTGAGACTGCACGGATTTGATGGCATCATTCAAATCATTTGAACAGTCGAGCACTTACAGCCTTGCCCACCTCCACACCTCGCGCAGCCTTATCCCCTGAAAACCTGGGCCTGCTGGAGGCCGTAGCCCGTCTGGGCAGCATGGCCGCCGCCGCGCGCGAGATGGGCATGGTGCCGAGTGCGCTGACCTACCGCGTCCGCCAGGTCGAGGACGCGCTGGACGTGCTGCTGTTCGACCGCAGCGCGCGCCGCGCGCTGCTCACACCCGCGGGCGCCGAATTGCTGCGCTCCGGCGAATACCTGCTCAGCGAACTCGATGCGGTGGCACAGCGCGTCAAGCGTGTGGCCACTGGCTGGGAGCCGGAGTTCACCATCGCCGCCGACGCGATAATCGCGCGGGCCACGCTGTTCGAGCTTTGCGAGGCCTTCTACGCCGAGGGCGCGCCGACGCGGCTGAAGCTGCGCGCCGAAACGCTCTCGGGCACGGTCGAGGCCTTGCAGACAGGCCAGGCCGATCTGGCCCTGGGCGTGCCCAGCGAACTCTCACTGCCCGAGATGCAGTCCGCGCCGCTGGGGCCGGTCGCCTTTGCCTATGCGGTGGCGCCCCACCACGCATTGGCAGCGATTGACCACAGTCTGTGTGACGAAGAACTGCGCGCACACCGCGCCGTGGCCGTGGCCGACAGCGCACAGCGTGGCCGCGGCATTACCCACAACCTCCTGCCCGGGCAGGACGTGCTCACCGTACCCACCATGCAGCACAAGCTCGAAGCCCAGTTGCGCGGCTTGGGGGGCGGTTTCCTGCCGCTGCCGCTGGCGCAGCCGTTCATTGCTGCCGGCCGGCTGGTGGTGAAGAACGTCCAGCGACCCGACCGAAGCGTGCGCGTGGCCTACGCCTGGCGCCAGCCGCGCACTGCGGCCGGCGCTGGGCGTGCGCTGCGCTGGTGGCTCGATCGCCTGAAAAGCCCGCAGACGCGCGCCGCACTGCTTGACAACCACCATCAGAGTTCATAGCGTCGCCCCCCGCTTCGCGCCGGCCAGCGTCCACAGGCCACAGGCCGGGCGCCCAGCCTGTCGGCCTGAACGAAGCGTTCGCTGCCGATGCGACCAAGCGGACGCAGTGGCGAGCGTTCCTGCACAAGAATACGCTGGCGCCGATGGTGCTGAGCGAGGGGGTCACCACCCTCCGGGAGCGCGCCGTGCGATTCGGCATATCGCGTCAATGGTCGCCGCGGCGCATCCGATCAGACCTGCATTTCAGTGCGATCAAGCATTGCGAGAAGGCGTTGCAATGCCGCCGCGTTGCTGCTCTCGCCGGCATCGTCAATAGCATCGACCAGCACCTCGCGGATGGCGGTCGCACTGACAAGTTCCATGTCCCATTCGGGGAACAGCCGCTCGCGGAGTTCTTCCGATTCATCCAATGCAATGATCGTGTCGTGACGGGTATCCGCCGCCAGACGCCGCCGCATTACGTCGATGCCGCTCCGGGGTCCCTCGAGCCATTGAAAGAATACGCCCGATCCGAAGACGAGCAGACCCGTGATGCCAAGTCCCGGATTGTTAAGCCGGGCCGATGTGATGATCCGGTCGATCTCGGCAGTGCCCACCCCTGGTGTTGCGCGGCTGCAATAGCAATAACTGCAGAGTTCAGACAGGCCATAAGCCTCGTGAGGCTCGTCGGGTTGGTCTTCAGGTGGGCACATGCCGTAGTGTGCACGGCTTTTTGCCAACGGTGTGACGAAACTCAGCGCCTGGTCGACGCTTCTGGTCTTTCATGAACCGCATTCGTGCGAGGACTCTCGGAACCAGCATCCTGCAGATTTTGGATCTGCGTTCTGGAAGGGCAACCCATTGGTCAGCAAGGCGCCCGTCCCTGCTGCGACGAGTTTTACCGTCATTTTTACCGTCAAGGTGGAAGGCTTCAGCATTGGCGCCGGTTTGCGGGCGATACGAAGAAAAGTCACCTGTCGAAATCTATCGACATCTATCGACTCCCGAATGCCTCTTCAATTGCCTCCACGGTCTCGGCGGCAAGGTTTTCGTCCGCCAAGGCTGGAAACTCCCTCAGGAGCTTGTTCGACACCTTGCCACCGCTCTCGCGCAGCGATCGGATGCAGCCGGGTGTCGATAAAGAGATCGGAGGTGGCTCGATGCTGCCTCCATGGGGGCTATTACGGCGACGGTCGAACCCGCGTTTGTCCGCACGTGGACTCGGTAGTCGGAGCCTTCGACCTGAGCGCTGGCCGAGTCCGTGAATCCCTTGTAATTGTCCGCGGGGCTACTCATGGCACCTTCCGTCACGAGAGGACGGGCTCGAATGGCGCGCTGGCCTGGCCAGAGATGCAAGTCGGTATTGCGCCTCACGCATCGGGACGCCTCTCGAAGAAGAAGCAATCAGGCAGGATGGCCGAAGCGATGTAGTCGATGTCCTTGGCCGACACGCCGCAGGCGAAGAAGCCGTCGCGCCAATGCCGGACGACATCGACGAGTAGATCGATTTGCCCGCGCGCCTCTTTCGCCGACAAACCGAAACGCCCCGCCTGCGACAGGAGGTTGTAGATG
>JBBRCD010000190.1:0-6372 GCA_038205245.1 Burkholderiales bacterium | reverse complement strand
TGGCCAGCAGCCGGTCGAACTCCAGTCTGGGCCGCAGCTCGCGCAGTGCAGATTCAAACGGCACATTGCCCTTCAATTCGGCACTCGCCAACGACTCCAGCCGGGACAGCCCGGAGCTGTCATCGGCCTCGGCGAACACGATATCGAAGCCGACCACCGCCACGTTGTAGCGGTCGAACAGCTGGTCCACCAGCCGCGCGACCTTGTCCCGTCCCCAGGGCCAGCGCCCCTCCGCCTGCAGGCTGCGTTCGTCGATATCGACGATGACTACCCGCGGATCGACACCGCCCGGCATCGACAGGCGCAGCCGGGTGTCGTAGGCGATGGCCTCCAGGCGCTCGATCAGCGGAATCGGTACCCAGCGCGCGCAGTAGCCGAGAAACAGGGCCACGATCAGCAGACCCAGGCTGATCCTCATCCCGTGCCGGGTCATGTCTGCTTCCCCGGCCCTGCGCATCTGGCCGGCACCACTGCTGCGACACCCTTGCTCCGGTCAGCGCCGGCGATGGCAGGTTGCGGAGCCGGCAGCTGTCCGAGTCGCTGATTCAACGGCTCACCCCGGCTTGTGGAAGAACTCCATCTTGACCCCGGCGAGTTCGATGATGTCGTGGTCATTGAGCCGGCGCGGCTGCGCGTCCAGCGGCAGGCCGTTGACGCTCGGGTAGTTCGCGCCCTCGACATGGGTGATGAAGAAACCATGCGGACGCTTGGTGATCACCGCAACCTGAACGCCCGGCTTGCCAAGCGTTGTCAGATTCTTTACCAGATCCAGTTCCTTGCCGGCGCTCGGGCCGGTCAGTATCTGGATTGCCGCCGGCTGCGGCGCCGCGGGCAGCGGCTGGGCGCTGGTGACACCCACGGGCAATGGCGGCAGACCAGAGCTGCCGGTCACAGTCGTGGGGAGGCCGCCGGGCGAACCGATCGACCTGCCTGGCGCCAGGGTCGGCAGGGGCGCGGGAGCGGTCGCGGTGGGATCACTGGACAGCCCGCCCGGGCGAGTCGCGGTCGGGTCACCGATGCGGGTGGAGGTTGCGGTGGAGGTAGACGTCGCCCCGCCAGCCGGGCGCAGGATCATCGTTTTCTCGAAGTCACCCGACCCTGCCTGCGACGCCTTCTCGTTGATGTACTTGAGCTTGTACTTGCCGATCTCGACGACATCGTTGTTCTGCAGGAAGTGCTTCTTTATCGGGTGGCCGTTGACGGTCGTGCCGTTCGTGCTGCCGAGGTCTTCCAGGAACGAGTCGTTCAGGATGGTGACGATCGCAGCGTGTTCGCCGCTCACCGCCAGATTCTCGATGCGAACGTCGTTGTGGGGCTTGCGCCCGATGGTCGTGCGCTCCTTGACGAGTTCTACTTCGTCGAGGACCTGCCCGTCCACACTAATGATCAGCTTCGCCATCGCTGCCCCTTATACCTTATTTGAGCCAAGACATAAATCGGGAAACCCAGCCGGTTTCCGCGGCGAACTGGTCGTTCACATGGATCAGCACCACGGATATGTTGTCCCGTCCGCCGTAGTCGTTGGCGGTCTGCACCAGCTGGTCAGCGGCCAGTTGCAGGTTGGCCTTGAGCGTCTCGAGCGTGCTGTGGATCTCGGCCTCGGGAATCATGTCGGACAAACCATCCGAGCAGAGCAGGTAGGTGTCGCGGGGCAGTACTTCGTAGGAGTGGACTTCAGTCTCGACATCAGGGTCGACACCGAGCGCGCGGGTGACCAGGTTCTTGTTCATCGAATGACGCGCGTCTTCCTTCGAGATCATCCCGCTGTCGATCTGCTCCTGTAGCAACGAATGGTCACGGGTGATCTGCTCGAAACTGTCGCCACGCAACCGGTAGAGGCGCGAGTCTCCGATATGGGCGACCGTGATCCGGTTGTCCGAGAACAGCGCCGCCACCAGCGTAGTGCCCATGCCCGCATACTGCGGCTGCGTCTGCGCCGACTGGAAGATCGAGGCGTTGGCGTTGGTGGACTGCTCACGCAGGATGCGCTCGGCGCGCGTCACACCGGAAGCCGTGTCCTGCCCCGGAGGCTCGGGGTGGGCGAGTGCCTTCCTGACCTCTTCGCGAATCAGCGCAACCGCGATGCCGCTGGCCACCTCGCCCGCGTTGTAGCCGCCCATTCCGTCGGCCAGTACCGCCAGCCCGATCTGCGGCTCGGCCGCCAGGCTGTCCTCGTTGTGCGAGCGGACCATGCCGGGGTCGGTGGCCGTGGCCATGGTCAGTGCAGAAGAGAGGTCGATCATCGCGGGGTCGGACATACGGTTTCCGGGGAACAGGACAGAATCATAGACAAGGGCATCAAACCGGGGCAGCCATGCAGGCCCGGATCGCCTGCGCCATCTGGTCGCCGGTCTGATACCGCAGCTCGGGCTGCTTGGCAAGCGCGGCATCCAGGATCGACACGAGGCATGCCGGAACATCCGGCCGGATCGTCCTGATGTCGGTCGGGGGCTCGTTGGCGATTCGGAACATGAGCTGGGCCATCGAGTCACCCTTGAACGGCAACTGACCGCAGGATAGCTGGTAGAGCATCACGCCGAGCGAGAACAAATCCGACTTTCCGTCGATTTTCTGTCCGGAAAGCTGCTCGGGAGACATGTAGGACGGGGTACCGAGCACCATGCCGGTCTTGGTGCGGCTGGAATCGGTGATGCGCGCGATGCCGAAATCGGTCACCTTGACGTTGTCGGTGGTCGGCTCGTACATGATGTTCGCCGGCTTGACATCGCGGTGCACGACATTGTTCTGATGAGCGTAGGCAAGCGCCTCGGCCACCCGGGCGCCGATCGACATCACCGTCTTCAGCGGCAGCAGCGCGTCCGGGCGGGTACAGGCGGTCAGGTCGCGGCCCTTGAGGAACTCCATCGCGATATAGGCGAGATCATGCTCCTCGCCAGTGTCATAGATGGTGACGATGTTCGGGTGTGCGAGCCGGCCCGCGGTCTGCGCCTCGCGAAAAAAGCGCTCCTTTACCTCGACCAGCTCGTCGCCCTCGAATTCCTGCGCCAGGGCGAGCGTCTTTATCGCCACCACCCGGCCGATCTTCGGGTCCTTGCCCTGATAGACGACACCCATCGCGCCCTTGCCAAGCTCCTTCTCGACTTCGAAGCGGCCGAGCTTGGGCTTCTCGGCACCCGCGCCGATGATCAGTGAACCGCCAGGATGCCGCGCGCCACCGCCCAGAATCACCGTATTGGACAGCTGCACCGCGCGTTTGCCGCGCTCTTCGATGTCACGGAACTTCGGATTGAAGTCGCCGATGTACTTGAACACCGACTCGGCCTTGTTGTACTGACGCTTGCGCTCATAGTCGAGGCCCAGGTTGTACAGCAGTTCCAGTACCGAATCCTCCGTCGGCAGCTTGCGGAAACAGTCGAACGCCATGTCGAGCTGCCCCTGCCCCTGGTAGCCCAGGCCGAGCATGCGGTTGGTATGCGCCAGATCCACGTCCGAGCGCTCTTTGCCCCGCTCCGTGACGAGAAAGCGTTTCGTGGTCAGCGCGAGGTGGCCGACCAGCAGCAGGGTCAGCGGCAGCATCAGCGGCACCCAGGTGAACTTCATCGACATCAGACCGAAGTGCACCGCCAGTGCCAGCAGGAACAGGCCGGCGGTCACCAACGCCGCCATGCCGGCCTTCATTCGCGGGATCCCCAGCGTGATGTAGGCCAGCACCAGCAGGAAGGCGCCCCAGGTGGCCCAGCCGGCCCACCAGGGAGTGACGAAAAACTGCTCCTGCAGAATGCTCGATACGCTATGCGCCAGCGCCATCACCCCGGGCATGTCGGTGGCGATCGGGGTGACCAGGATCGACCCCACACCGGCGGCGGTCGGGCCGATGATGACGATCTTGTCCCTGTACTTCTCGGGCGGAATACGCCCGGTCAGCACGTCATAGAACGAGTCTGGCGCGAACGCCGGACGGGCTTCGGTGCCTCGGTAGAAAAAGGTCTGCATCAGCATCTGCGGGTCGGTGCGGATCGCCAGGCGCCCCAGCCGCACCCCCTCGCCATACTCGACCTGGATGTCCTTGGGAGCCAGATTCAGACTGCGCGCGGCCAGGAGCAGCGCGAACGAGGGGAAATACTGATCGTAGTGCCGCACCACCAGGGCGTCGGCGCGCACCCCGCCATCGACGTCCAGATAATTGTTCAGATGGCCGATACCCGCCGAGACAGTGCCGATCTGCGCGATCGGCACGATCGGCGCGAGGCCCGACACCGGCAGCGCAGTATTGGCCACGGCATTGCCTGCGGCAGTCACGGTATTACGGGTGACGTACTCTGGCAGCGGCTTGTCCGGGTTGCCGATCGGCTCGCGGTCGAACTGCTGGAACACCATGCCGAGCAGCACGTTGCCGTTGTCCTTGACGCTGGCGGCCAGCTTGCGGTCGGTATTGAGCGCGTCTTCGGTGCTCGCCAGAAGTTTCTCGATCTCCTCGACCTCGAGCGCGGCCGGCCCGGCGATCGCCCTGAGCTGCCCGCCTTCGAGCAGAGAACGCAGCTTGACGATATTCGCGTGGCTGGTGTTCTTCTCCGGGTCGAACTGCGGCTCGGTGAAGAAAACCGTATTGCCGACCACCTTCGCCCTGGCCTGCGTGAGGATGTCGATCATGCGCGCCTGGACATCGCGCGGCCACGGCCAGCGTCCGATGTTGGCGATGCTCTGGTCGTCGATCGCGATCACCGCGACCTGGGCCGACGGTTCCGCCGAGGTGAAGCGCACGCCGACGTCATACGCCTTGCGCTCCAGACCTTGCAGCAGTTCGCCCCCCGACAACAGGACGAGAACCACCCCGATCGCGAGACCGATGAACCAGTCAGCTTTCCAGAAACCGGACGCCTTCATCCCGCCGTACCTGTATCTAGGTTCTCGTGATCAATCGCTTCGCGTCGATTCAAGGCTGCACCGGCGGCCGCCAGATTGAAGCAGGAACGTCAAGCGCAAGTTGCAACCGCAAGTTTCAAGCGCGAATTCATGCAATTTCGCCGAGAGCTTACCAAAGTACCTGATTTATTACTCATTGTAGCTGGTCAACCGCTCCAGAACCAAGCAGAAAAAAGAGGCTAACCGGCCCCTTTTGTTGCTAAAACATCGAGTTGGCCTCTCCGCAACCCGTCAGCTCCCGAGAAAAGCACCTGCCGCGACGCCACCCGACGCTGCGAACTCGCCAGCGCCGATCTTCTTGTCGTCCTCAGCCTTCACCCGCAGCACCTGGATCCGGCCGCCCTGACAACCAACCATGAAGCCGGTTTCGCTTACGTCAGTGACCTCGCCGACCTTGCCCCGGGTGTCTCCGAACGTCCGGTAAGCGTGTTTGCGGGCATCGAAAATCTGGAGTTTCCTGCCATTCAAGGTGGTCCAGGCCCCGGGCGCCGGATTGCAGCCGCGGATCAGGTTGTAGGTGAAATCGACATGGTTCGCCCAGTTGATCTTCGCCTCCGCGTCCCGACACCAGCCTTCGTAGGTCGCCTGCTTCTCGTCCTGCACCACTTCATGGTGCCCGCCGGCGAACACCAGGTCAGCAGCCTCGATCATCGCCGCCACACCCATCGGGTAGAGCTTGCTGAAATAAACCTCGCCGATCGTTTCGTCAGCGCCGATCTCGCAGGTCTTCTGCAGGATGACCGGCCCCTCGTCCAGCCCGTCGGTCGGCCGGAAGATGGTAAGGCCGGTGTGGGTATCGCCACGGATGATCGGCCAGTTGATCGATGACGGGCCGCGATACCTGGGCAGCACCGAAGGGTGAAACTGGATCGTAGCCAGGCGTGGGATGTTGACGAGCGCCTGTGGCGCAAACTGCAGCACATAGGCCATCACACCGATGTCGGCATCCAGGCTGCGCATTGCCGCCTCCGCCTCCGGCGTCTTCAGCGACGCAAACTGGTGCACGGTCACGCCCTTCTCGACCGCGGCCACCTTCAACGGATCTGGACGGGCACCCGGTTTCTCCGGCGCGCAGAACACCGCCACCACCTGGTCACCGCGTTCGAGAAATTTCTCCAGCACCGATTTGCCGAAATCCTGCTGGCCGATGATCACTACCTTCATTGCCGCTCCCGAAAACATAGCCCGGCTCGTGTTACCCGGCCGGGCGCGTCCATCGAACAGTTCCGCATTTGCGGAGACAGAACCTGGGGGACAGACCCTGAGGGTCTGTCCCCTGGCGTCGCCGCGCTTTCCTGCACCCTCGAGGACAGACCCTGAGGGTCTGTCCCCTGGCGTCCCCGCGCTTTCCTGCACCCTCGGGGACTGACCCTGAGGGTCTGTGTCCCCTGGCGTCCCCGCGCTTTCCTGCACCCTTGAGGACAGACCCTGAGGGTCTGTCCCCTGGCGGCGCCGCGCTTTCCTGCACCCTCGGGGACTGACCCTCAG
>JBBRCD010000189.1:0-6396 GCA_038205245.1 Burkholderiales bacterium | reverse complement strand
GGAAGTTGTTCGAAGCGCAGGCTGCTCGCGTATCGAGCCAGTCCGGTGACGATCGTATCCATGGTCCAGCGAACTCCCGCGGTGTCGTTTCGTATGAAGAGGGCGGATTCTCCACCCTGATGATCAGTACAGCGCCTTGCCGTCGAAGTCCGCTTGCAGCACATGCATCAGCGGTGCTACGCCGGGCAGTGTATCGATCCGCCGGATCATCTCGAGCGCCTCGTCGACCTGCGCATGGCTAAGTACCCGATCGCTGCACTCCCGGAACTTCTCTGCGAGGTCGTCCCAGGATGCCGGATCTTCAGACCACCCGCGGGCACTGGATCTCGCGGTCTTGAACACGCGACCGTCGTGCATCGTCACCGACAACCGCATCTCGCCCCAGTTCACGCCGTCCTGCCCCCACTGTCCCCAGTGATGCTTCAGGTCATCAGGCACATGGACGACTACTTTCTTCATCATCGCCTGCACGTCGGCGCGGTTCACCCGCGCATCGGTGTACTGGGCGATACCTGCATGCCGGTCCAGGAGGGACACGGCCATGCTGTACGTGAGGCAGAACCGTGCCTTGTGACCATCGGCGGCCTCGGTGTAGGGCGCTATCGCCTGGCATTGGGGCGTGCATTCGAGGTCGATCCGCGCGACATCCGCTGGGGAAATATCGTGCGACGTCGCAAGGTCGATCATTGCGTCGATAGATGACCCCGGTGCCGTAGATCCCGGATGCATGCGGACCAGTGTAGTGTTCTCGGCCAGTTCCCAGCGTTCGCCCAACGCAGCGACCATCTTCGGAAGGTCGTGCTGACCGAAACCATTGAACGTATCGACCAGTCCGAAGCGGTCGTGGCCCTCGACCACGTCGTCGCTGCCTTCGATGATGTCCGGATTCACCTTGAAGCCTTTGGCCGCGAGCATCGTTGCAAAGACGCCACAGCGCACGCCGTGACCGACATGGAACGCTTTGCCCATCGAGCCCACATTCTTTCGAAGCCCCGAGCCTTCCGATGCAGCGATGCTCATCGCCATGCGCATGGTGAGTTCGTCGTGGCCCAGCAGCCTGCTTCCGATCACCGCGACACCGATTCCGCCGAGTATCCCGTTGGGGTGCCAGCCGCGATCGAGCAACCAGGGTCGCATGCCGCGTGCAATCCTCGACTCGATCTCGAACCCGAACACGAACGCTTCGAGCATGGCTCGACCACTCACGCCCAGCCATTCGGCGAGAGCAAGCGCGCCCGGAACGAGACACACGCTCGCGTGGGTGACGCTCTTGGTGTAATCGTCATACTCGAGCGCATGGGCACTGACCGCGTTCACATAACCGGCCTGCTCGACCGAGACGCGCTCCCTGCGCCCGACCACCGCACACTGCTGATGGCCTCCGAGCTGCGTCAGCACGTCCATCGATATTATGGAGGAGCGGTGGCGCGAACCTGCCACCGCGACGGCCAGCGTATCCAGGAAGCGCAGCTTTGCGGAAGCGAGTGCGGCAGCCGGTATGCGCTCAGCCGGGGTCTCGGCTGCAAACTGGCCGAGCGCGGCCGTGACTTTCATGGGCATGATCGGTCTCGCATCTGCTGGTGATCGTTTCGAAGAGCCGCCGTTACCGTTAGCAATATTACGCTTGGGGGGATCGGCCACGCAACTTCCCTGCGCCGCTGGGTCCCGAATCTCATCGCGATGCCCGGCCGCCGAACCGGTCCTGACCGTGGCGGTGACGGCCTCGCTGGAAGGAGTGAGGCAGCTTGTCTCCCCCGCGGGCGCACCGATGCATGCGAAGGCAATGCATAATCAGGGGCGTTCCTTCCGCACCAAGGCGCGCAGCGCAACAGCGCCCCTCTGACTGAAAGGACCTTCACGTGGGCCCAACTTCCCATCGAGTCGGCGCGCTTTTCGCGTTGACCACGAGCGCTTCGATCTGTGCCGCACCTGTCGCCATCGCGCAGACCTATCCCTCTGCCAACGTACGCATGCTGGTGCCGTTCGCGCCCGGCGGCACCATGGACATCGTCGCGCGTATCGTGGCCGAACGCTTGGCCGAAAGGCTTGGCGGGGTCTTCATCGTCGATAACCGGCCAGGCGCGGGCGGCACGCTGGCTACCGACCTGCTGGCGAAGTCCGCGCCTACCGGCCATACGCTCATGGCCTTCCATTCGGGGCTGGCCTACAACGCGGCGTTGTACCCCGCGCTCCCGTTCGACACCCTGAAGGACATCGCGCCAGTATCGCAGGTCGGTACCACGCCGAGCGTGCTAGTGGTCGGGCCGTCGTTCAAGGCGCAGACGACGAAGGAGGCGATTGCCGCGGCCAGGGCTGCGCCAGGAACGATCAACTACAGTTCCGCGGGCAGCGGCAGCACGACCCATCTGGCGATCGAGCTGTTTGCTTCGCTCACCGGCACGAAGCTGCAGCATGTACCGTACAAGGGCGGCGCACCTGCGATGCTGGCGGTGGTATCCGGCGAGGCACAACTGATGATCGCCACACTCCCGGGCGCACTACCCCATCTCAAGTCGGGAAGATTGCGGGCGCTCGGCGTGACTTCGCTGAAGCGTTCGCCTGTGCTGCTCGACGTGCCGACGCTGGCCGAGTCGGGCGTCCCTGGCTATGAGTACGAGACCTGGTACGGCGTGTTTGCGCCGGCTGGCACGCCGCGCGATATCGTCGGCGCGCTCAACAAGGCGATAAACCAGTCGCTTTCGGCGCCGGAGATGCAGGCCCAGATGGGCAAGCAGGGAATCGATCCGGCGGGCGGCAGCGCGGAGCACTTCTCGGCTTTGGTGCGCCGGGAGATCGTCAAATGGACCAAGCTCATCAAAGACGCTGGCATCCGGATCGAGTGACCGCAACATGAAGAACGCCCGTTGAAGCTGACCCTTATAGAGAATTTCCGCGCTCTGTTCTATGCGCCGTTCTACGCCGCTGCAGAACTTGGAGCCTGGCGGGCGGAAGGGCTCGACATGCGCATGATTACACCGAAGACCTCGGCCGAGACCATCGAA
The DNA here is from genome assembly GCA_038205245.1 of Burkholderiales bacterium. Taxonomy (GTDB): domain Bacteria; phylum Pseudomonadota; class Gammaproteobacteria; order Burkholderiales; family CAIKXV01; genus CAIKXV01. The sequence continues at coordinate 3,394 of JBBRCD010000189.1, read as the reverse complement.
ATCCTGGCTGCCGGGGGCGCGGAAGTTTCGTGGGGCGGCCCGATGCGGCTGATGATCGCACTCGACAAGGATCCCGACTCCGACTCGGTCGCGTTCTGCGAAGTCGTCGGCCGGGATCCGTTCTATCTCGTCGGCCGCACGCCCAATCCCCGATTCACGATGAAGGACCTGCTCGGCCAGCGGCTCGCGACAGTGCGCGAAGTGCCAACGCCCTGGATCTGCCTGCAGCGCGACCTCACACTGGCCGGCATCGACCCGAAGCAGGTCGCGCGCTCGCCCGAACGCACGATGGCGCAGAACGTGGCCGCGCTGCGGGCAGGCGAGGTCGATGTGATCCAGGTCTTCCAGCCTTTCGCCCACTCGGTGGTGGCCGAGGGCGTGGGCCACATCTGGTGTCGCGCGGCCGACCGGGGGCTTGCCTGCTACACCACGCTGAACACGACGCGTGCATTTATTCGCAGCAACCCGGACACCGTGCTTCGGGTAACGCGTGCGATGTACCGCACCCAGAAGTGGGTCGCCACTCACTCCGGCGCACGACTCGCCGAGGTCGTGGCCAGCTACCTGCCCGACCTGCCACGCGATGTGCTTGCCGCCTGCTTCGATGGCTACAAGGCGTCGGGCGTCTGGAGCACCAACCCGATCGTGCAGCGCGCCGGCCTCGACTGGAAACGCGACGCGATGCTGTCCTGCGGCGCGATCTCGACGGGTGCTGCGTACGAAGACTACGTCGACCTGCAGTTCGCCGAGCGCATCCTGCGCGAAGACCCTCCATCGATCTGATCGAACCCGCAAAGGACATCATGCTCAGAGAACCCGACCGGTTCGGCTATTCGCCGGTATCCCGCCGGCCTGACTTCACCTGGCCCGGCGGCAAACGCCTCGCGCTCTACGTATCGGTGAACGTCGAGCATTTCCCATGGGGGCTGAATTCCGGCCCTGATCTCGATCGGCCAACGTTGCCCTGGAGCCAGCGCAGTTGGCTTTGGCGCGAGTATGGCAACCGCGTCGGCGCCTGGCGGCTAATGAACCTGTTCGACGAACTTGGTCTGCCGGTCGGTGTGATCGCAAATACCGCGATCTATGACCACTGCCCGCAGGTGCTCGAAGCGCACGTGAAGCGCGGTGACGAACTGATTGCGCACGGCCGCAACCAGGTCGAACGCCAGATCGAGATGACGCTGCAGCAGGAGCGCGAGATGGTCCAGGAGGTCACGCGCACCTTCACCGAACGCAACGGCGTGAAGCCGGTTGGCTGGATGTCGCCCTACCTCACCCCGAGCGACCACACCACCGATCTGCTCGCCGAGACCGGATACCGATACTGTATGGACTGGGGCATCTGCGACGAGCAGCCGTTCTGGGTGAAGTCCGCCGCTGGCAGCCTCCTCGCGATGCCGTATCCGATCGAGCTCAACGACCAGCCAGCCGTCGTCTATCGGCGTAATACCGGCGCCGAGTACGCCGAGATGCTGGTCGACAACTTCGACGAGATGCTGCGTAACTCGAAGGACACGCCGCTGGTCTACGCGATCTCGATCCACACGTTCGTCGTCGGCCAGCCGTACCGACTGGCGCGGCTGCGGCGCGCGCTGCAGCACATGCTGTCGCATCGTGATGATGTCTGGGTGGCGATGCCGAAGGACATTGCGGCCCACTACGCCGCTCTTCCGACCGAGCTGCAGCTGCACGCACCGTGAGCGGTGCGACCGCCAGCTTGGCCCACTTCATCGCGGCATCTCGTTGGGCGGATGTCCCGGCGTCGGTGCGGCACGATGCGAAGCGTTCGCTGCTGAACTGGCTCGGCTGTGCGATCGGTGGCTCGAATGCGCCCTCGGTCGGCCTTGCCATCGAAGCGCTGGCCACCTTCGCCGGCCCGGCGCAGGCGACGGTGATCAATCGCGGCCTGCGGTTCGACGTGGCTACCTCTGCGGTGATCAATGGCGTTTCGTCGAGCGTGCTCGACTTCGACGATACCCACCTGCACACGGTGATCCACCCGTCGGTGCCGGTGGCGTCGGCGGCGCTGGCACTGGCGGAACATCTCGAGGCCCCCGGCGAGGACCTGGTGCACGCGTTCATCATCGGCATCGAGGCGGCGTGCAAGGTCGGCAACGCGATTTCGCCCGAACACTATGCCTGCGGCTGGCATGTCACCTCGACCTGCGGGGTAATCGGCGCGGCAGCGGCCTGCGCCCGGCTGCTCGCGCTCGACGACACGCAAGCCGCCTATGCGATCGGCATGGCGGCAAGCCAGTCCGCTGGCCTGTCCGAGATGCTCGGAAGCCCGACACGGATGTTCAACATGGGCCACGCCGCCCGCGGCGGGTTCATGGCTGCGTGGTATGCGTCCAGGGGAATCGGCAGTTCCGCCCGGGCACTGGAAGCGCCGCGCGGTTTCGCCAATGCGTTCACTACGCGCTGCGACTGGTCGGTGCTGACCGATACGCTGGGCGTGACCTGGGAGATCGCGGCCAATGCGTTCAAGCCCTACCCGTGCGGCATTGTCGTGCACCCGGTGATCGATGGCTGTCTACTTTTGCGCAAGCGTCATGCTATTGATGCAGCCGGCATCGAGCGGGTCGAAGTCACCGTGAACCCTGCGGTGCAGACGATCATGTCGCATCCGGAACCTGCGGACGGCCTGCGCTCGAAGGTGTCGGCGCAACACTGCATCGCCGTCGCCATTGTGCATGGCGCGGCCGGTGTCCACCAGTTCACCGATCCGGTGGTGCGCGAGCCTGCCGTGGCCGACCTGCGGCGGCGCGCCTTCCTGCTCTGTTGCGATGCGATGGCGAAGGACGCGGCGAAGGTGTGCGTGGTGATGAAGGACGGCACGCGCCACGAGACCTTCGTCGAGCATTCGAAGGGCAGCGCCGAGTTACCGCTGACCGATCGCGAGTTGGAGGACAAGTTCCGCAGCCTGATGGCGCATGGACGCATCGGTGGCGATGCCGATCGGATGATCGCGATGATGTGGACTCTGGAGACGGTGGCCGACGCAGGTGCGGTGGCTCGCGTCTGAGTGGCATGGCGCTTGAAATGTAATCTGTCGCACTGCCTTCCAGCAGAGTCGGCAGCGGCCTGGCAGCGGCTCGCTGATTGGCACAGACGTCCCTGGAGCGGCCGATCGGCGGGGTCGTCTACGGGCACATCCCCAGAACCGGCGCACATTATCCGCCTGCATATAGCACCGAGCGCAACGGGCCCCTCGGCATGGCCTGAGGTGTTGGGCCCATTGATCCCGGACCGTTGAGCCGAGATCAGCCGGCTCGCACCAGATGGCGCGCCCGTTTTAGCACACGGGCCTGCAGCCCCAGGTCGGTGAGAATCCGCTCGACTACCGATGCCTCGAGGATGGCCACAATGATCCTGAGCTCGCCACGGCAGTTCG
>JBBRCD010000188.1:0-6450 GCA_038205245.1 Burkholderiales bacterium | reverse complement strand
ATTGCCCGGCAAGGGTTTGATCGGCCAACGGCACTGGCGCTTGAAAGCCCGCTGGGCGTCCCCAGATCGTTATTATCGCAACCGGGATAACTGCCATGCGCATCGACAAGCTAACCACCCGCTTCCAGCAGGCGCTGGCCGACGCCCAGAGCCTCGCAGTCGGCGCCGACCACGCCTTCATCGAGCCTGCGCATCTTCTGCAGGCCCTGCTCGACCAGCCGGATGGTTCGACCACTTCGCTGTTATCGCAGGCCGGGGGAAATCTGGTCAACCTGCGGCAATCGCTCAAGGCGGCGCTCGACCGGATGCCGAAGGTCGAGGGCCAGGGCGGCGAGATTTCGGTAGGTCGCGATCTGGGCAACCTGTTCAATCTCGCCGACAAGGAAGCGCAGAAGCGCGCCGACCAGTTCATCGCCTCGGAACTGTTCCTGCTCGCACTTGCCGCCGACAAGGGCGAAACCGGGCGGCTGCTCAAACAGGCGGGGGTCACCGCGCAGCACCTGGCGCAGGCGGTCACCCAGGTGCGCGGCGGGGAGAGCGTGTCCTCGGCCGAGTCCGAAGGCAGTCGCGAAGCGCTGAAAAAGTACACGATCGATCTCACCGAGCGCGCCCGGGCCGGCAAGCTTGACCCGGTGATCGGCCGGGACGACGAGATCCGGCGTGCAATCCAGGTGCTGCAGCGGCGAACGAAGAACAACCCGGTGCTGATCGGTGAGCCTGGCGTGGGCAAGACCGCGATCGTCGAGGGGCTCGCCCAGCGAATCGTCAACGGCGAAGTCCCGGACTCGCTGCGCAACAAGCGGGTGCTGTCGCTGGATATGGCGCTGTTGCTTGCCGGTGCCAAATACCGTGGCGAGTTCGAGGAGCGGCTGAAGACGGTGCTTAAAGAGATCGCCCAGGACGAGGGGCAGACCATCGTGTTCATCGACGAGCTGCACACCATGGTCGGTGCCGGCAAGGCCGAAGGCGCAATCGATGCCGGCAACATGTTGAAGCCGGCACTCGCCCGCGGCGAGCTGCACTGCATCGGCGCGACCACCCTCGACGAGTACCGCAAGTATGTCGAGAAGGACGCGGCCCTGGAGCGCCGGTTCCAGAAGGTGCTGGTCGACGAGCCGAGTGTCGAATCGACCATTGCGATTCTTCGCGGTCTGCAGGAGAAGTACGAACTGCACCACGGGGTGGACATCACCGATCCGGCCATCGTCGCTGCAGCCGAGCTGTCGCACCGCTACATTACCGATCGCTTCCTTCCCGACAAGGCGATCGACCTGATCGACGAGGCGGCAGCGCGGATCAAGATGGAGATCGACTCCAAGCCCGAGTCGATGGACAAGCTCGACCGGCGGCTGATCCAGTTGAAGATCGAGCGCGAGGCGGTGCGGAAGGAAAAGGACGAGGGTTCGCGCAAGCGCTTCTCGCTGATCGAGGAGGAGATCGCGCGTCTGGAGCGTGAGTATGCCGATCTCGAGGAAGTCTGGAAGGCGGAGAAGGCGCAGGTCCAGGGCTCGCAGCACATCAAGGAAGAGATCGAACGCCTGCGCGCGCAACTCAACGACCTGCAGCGCCAGGGCAAGTTCGAGGCGGTGGCCGAGATCCAGTACGGAAAACTGCCGGCGCTCGAGCTGCAGCTGAAGCAGGCGACCGAGCAAGAGGTCAACCGCACCGGCAAGCCGCGGCTGCTGCGCACCCAGGTCGGCGCCGAAGAGATCGCCGAGGTGGTGTCGCGTGCCACCGGCATTCCGGTGGCGAAGATGATGCAGGGCGAGCGCGAGAAGCTGCTCAAGATGGAAGACGCGCTGCATCGGCGGGTGGTCGGGCAGAACGAGGCAGTGCGGCTGGTGTCGGACGCGATCCGGCGCTCGCGCTCCGGGCTGGCCGATCCGAAACGGCCGTACGGGTCGTTCCTTTTCCTCGGGCCGACCGGGGTCGGCAAGACCGAGCTGTGCAAGGCGCTGGCCGAGTTCCTGTTCGACTCGGAAGATCACCTGATCCGGATCGACATGTCCGAGTTCATGGAGAAGCACTCGGTGTCCCGGCTGATCGGCGCGCCGCCCGGCTATGTCGGCTATGAAGAGGGCGGCCACCTCACCGAAGCGGTGCGGCGCAAGCCGTACAGCGTGATCCTGCTCGACGAGGTCGAGAAGGCGCACCCGGACGTGTTCAACGTGCTGCTGCAGGTGCTCGACGACGGACGGATGACCGACGGACAGGGCCGTACCGTGGACTTCAAGAACACGGTGATCGTGATGACCTCGAACCTGGGCTCGCAGATGATCCAGCAGATGTCCGGCAGCGACTACGGTGTCATCAAGCTGGCAGTGATGGGCGAGGTCAAGACCCACTTCCGGCCGGAGTTCGTCAACCGGATCGACGAGATCGTGGTGTTCCATGCGCTGGACGAGGCGAACATCGCCAACATCGCGCGTATCCAGCTGAAGATGCTCGAGAAGCGGCTGGTCTCGATGGAGATGAAGCTGGAAGTGACCGATGCGGCGGTGGCCGAGATTGCCGAGGCGGGTTTCGACCCGGTGTACGGCGCGCGGCCGCTCAAGCGGGCGATCCAGAGCCAGATCGAGAACCGGCTGGCGAAGGAAATCCTGGAAGGAAAATTCGGCGCGAAGGACACCGTGGTGGTCGATGTCAAGGGCGGGATGTTCAGCTTCGCCAAGGGGTAACCGGTGCGTAGGGGAAAAGGCGCTGGCTCCCGGCTCAGGCCGACAGTGCCTCGTCCAGGAAGTCCAGCCGGTCCTGGCCCCAGTAGAGGACGCCCTGGTAGTCCCAGGTCGGGGTGCCAAAGCAGCCATGGTCGATCGCCTGTTGATGACTGGCCTTCCAGGCGTCCACGATCTCCGGCGTATCCTGCAGCGCCAGCAGCTTCGCGCCATCCATGCCCAGGGCGTCGGCGACCGCGACCCGAACCCTTGCGTCCTTGACGTCTTTCTCCTCGCTCCACAGTGCATGAAGCAGGGCGTGCGAAAGGCGCAGTGCGTCCCAGCCCAGGCGGTCGGCGGCGATCACCATGCGCGCGCTGTACTGCGGGTCGGTCGGATAGTGCTTCGGGCGCAGCGCGAGCGGCATGTCCAGCCGCTGGCGCCAGCGATCGAGTTCGACCTCGTGGTAGCGCTGGCGCGGGTCAGGTCGCGAGCGCAGCGGAATGCCGCCATTCTCCTGCAGGATGGTGGTGGGCCGGATCACCACGTCCAGGTCGTGCTTCTTGACCAGAGCGTGAAACTTCGGCCCACCGAGGTAGGCCCAGGGCGAGGACAGTGAGTGGAAGTAACAGACCGTTTTCTTCATGTCGGCACTCTCGGGTCGAGTCTGGCGTGTGGGTATACTCGGGCGCTTCGCGGCGGCTGTCCATAGGGGGAATGGTGAAAATGGTGGATTCGAACTGGATGTGCCGGATGTCTCCTGCCTCAGGCCTGATCAGCGTGCTTTTACCTGCGCTCACCGCCTCGACTGCGCTGGCGCAGGCGCCTGCGCCGACGTCGTCCGCCAGCTGGCCGGACCGGCCGATTCGGCTGGTAGTTCCGTTCGCGGCTGGCGGCGCGCTCGACGTGGTCGGCCGGATCCTCGGCCAGAAGCTGACCGACAGCCTGGGGCGAACGATCCTGATCGACAACCGGCTCGGGGCCGCAGGCAATATCGGCGCGGAATATGTCGCGAAGTCCGCCCCCGATGGATACACGCTGCTGATGTCCTCGGTGACCAGCCAGGCGATCAGCATGACCCTGCTGGTGAAGCCGCCGTATGACTTCGTGCGTGACTATGCGCCAGTCGCCCTGGTGGGTTCGGCCCCGCTGGCGCTGATCGTGCACGCCTCGCTGCCGGTGAAGTCGGTGCGCGAGTTCATCGCGCTGGCCAAGGCCCGGCCGGGCGAACTGAACTACTTCTCGTCCGGCACCGGCACCGGCACCCATCTTGGTGGGGCGCGGTTCGACCAGATGGCCGGCATCCGCACCACGCATGTGCCCTACAAGGGCGGCGCGGCCGGCATCAACGATCTATTGTCCGGGCAGATCCATTTCTCGTTCTCGACCATCGGCCTGGCGCTGCCCTATGTCGAGGCCGGCCGGTTGCGCATGCTCGGCGTCGGCTCGGCCCGCCGGTATTCACGCTTGCCGAATCTGCCGACCATAGCCGAGTCGGGCATCAAGGGCTACGAGGCCGAGCAGTGGTACGGTGTGGTCGCCCCGGCGGGCACGCCGCCGGCAGTGGTCAACCGGCTGGCTGGTGAGTTGAAGGCGATCGTGGCCATGGCCGACGTGAAGGAGCGGTTCTACGCCCAGGGCGTCGAGCCGGCCTATGCCGGACCGGAGGAGTTCGCCGCCTACATCAAGGCGTCGGTGGCGAAGTTCGGCAAGATCGTCCGGGATATCGGGCTCAAGCCCGAGTAGCGGGGCGCAGCCAATGGTTTCTTTAGCACGGCGGATCGTCTCCGGTGCTCGGTTCGAACAAACGATCATTGCGCCGATCGTGTTCAACGGTGTTCTGGTCGGGCTGGAAAGTTCGGTCACCGCTGGTTCCAGCGGACGTGATGCGCACCGCGATGGAAACCGCGCCCTGGCCTGGGTCTGTTTCATCTCGTTCGTGGTGGTCGGCACCTTCGTGATGATCAATCTGTTCGTGGCCGTGGTGATCAATAGCCTGGAGGAAACCAAGGCCTCAGAGGCCGCGGGCGCACTTGCGCCGGCGACCCAGGAGGATATCCGCGCCGAGCTTCGCGCCACCCGCGAGCCGCTGGCCCGCCTCGAGGCAAGACTCGCGGCTGGGGAGCAGCGCTGATCGCCCTGGCTGCGGCCCCTGCATGACGGTGTCCAGCCGCATCGGCGAAGGCCAACACAGCGTCCTGCTCACTGGTGCTGCGAGCCAGATCGGGTACTTCCTGATTCCGCGTCTGGCAGCTGCCGGCTATAGGGTGCAAGCGGTGTCCCGCCGGGGCGAACTGCAGGCGACGCGTATCTTCGGCAGTAGATGGGGCGGGGCGGGCGCTGCGCACTGGGTGCAGGCCGACCCCGTCCAACCCGGCCTGGGTGTGCCGGCGCGCGGCTGCAGCACCTGGATTCATCTCGGGCCGCTCGCGCTGTTGCCCCCGCGGCTTGGCGAAATGGCCGCTGCAGGCGTGTCGCGGGTGATCGCATTCGGCTCCACCAGCCGGTTCACCAAGGCTGATTCGGTGCATCCGAAGGATCAGCGCACTGTGGCGACGCTGGCGGCGGGCGAGGCGGCGCTGGCGAGTGAATGTACGCAACACGGCCTCGGCTGGACGCTGTTCCGGCCAACGCTGATCCACGGCGCTGGCCTGGATCGCAACGTCATGGTCATTGCCGGCGCGATCCGCCGCTTTCGTTTCTTTCCGCTGGTCGGCGGCGGCGCAGGCCTGCGCCAGCCGGTGCATGCAGACGACCTCGCGCTGGCCTGCGTCCAGGCGATCGGGACCGGGCAGAGCTGCAACCAGGCCTACGACCTGTCCGGTGGCGAGGTGCTCAGCTACCGGGACATGGTCATCCGCATCTTCGCGGCACTGGACCGCCCGGCCCGGTTCCTGCCAGTGCCGGTCGCCGCAGTCGGCCTGGCGCTGTGGGGCCTGTCGCGCCTGCCCCGGTATCGGGACTTCAATGTCGAGATGGCCCGGCGAATGACCCAGGACATGGTGTTCGCCCATGACGAAGCGGCGCATGCTTTTGCGTTCTCGCCGCGCGGGTTCCAGCCGGTGGTTGAACCGCCGGCATGATGAGGTGCAGGCGGCAGCGCAGCGGTCAACCAGACGCGAAAACAGAGAGGCGCGTGGAATCGCCCGGCCGCGCGGCCCGCGGAAAGCTACGCGAGTTTGCGCAGGTAACCGATGACCGCGGCAGCCACAGCCGCGGGCTGCTCCGGCAGCAGGGCGTGGGCGGCATCGGAGATGCGGACGACTTGCACCCGGTGCGCGCCCCACTCGTCGCGATAGCAGTTGGTGCTGTCTGGTGGCGACAGCGGATCGCTCACGGCCACCACGTCGAGCACGGGCGCGCTGCCCGCCGTCCACCACTCTTCCTTCGGCGTCGCTTCCGTGGCGGCGCGTTCGGCGTGCATGACGTCCTCGTTCCAGCCGCCCAGCCACATCCGTGCGTCGCTGGTCGGCGCGAAGAACACGTGCTGCAGGTGCTTCAGCCGCACCGCATCCGGCAGCGTCATCTCATGGCTTTTGTTGATCGACTCACGCAGTTCCGGCGCCAGCGGCCAGGTGTGCGTGGCGGCGAGCAGGATGACGGCCTTGACCATTTCGGGGTAGTCGGCGGCGGCGGTGCGCGCGACGAAGTTGCCGAAGGCATGGCCGGCGACCACGAAGGTTTCGCCGCCGTCCTGCCGCACGACTTCCGCAACATCCGCGGCGAGATCGTGCAAGGTGATGTTCTTCAGCTTGCCGGTGCTGGCGCCGAGTCCGCGCGGCTGCGGTCGCAGCGC
>JBBRCD010000187.1:0-6598 GCA_038205245.1 Burkholderiales bacterium | reverse complement strand
GGGGGACTGACCCTGTGGGTCTGTCCCCACGGCGCGGTGCGATGGCTTTCGGGGCGGGGACTGACCCTCAGGGTCTGTCCCCAAGGCGGGGCGTTTGCTTTCGGGGCGGGGACTGACCCTCAGGGTCTGTCCCCAAGGCTTGTCCCCAAGGCGTTCATTTGCGGGTCACGGTCTGGACAGAATGGCCCAGGCACGTTTCAATTTGATCACAGACTCACCCTCTGCTACCTTTCGCCCACGGCATGTGCCGTGTTCTTCGAAGGGAGGTGATCCGATGTCTAGTCGATTGCTGCAAGTCTCCGCGGTCATGGCATTGACGGTGTCATTGTCGGTCATGGCAGTGGGGGTCGCGTCGGCATGCCCGGGCGCGGCGATGAAGTCGACCGACGGCGCGAAAGCGTCGAGCACCGCTTCGTCCTCCTCGACGATGAAAGCTCGACGCAGCTGACGGTTACTTCCTCGTTCCGACGCCAGGCGCGTGCAGGTCCGCAAGGACTGCGACGCGAGTTCAGGCAGTCGCAACCGAAGTGGACGGCCGCGGAGCGATCCGCGGCCGTTTTTTCTGTGCGCCCGGCAGGGCCGCACTACATACTTCGGGACCGCCCGCCTGGCCGGATCGACCGGATAAGCTCATCGTATGGCCCGCTACTCCCCCGCTGACATCGCGCGCCGCCGCGCTGCGCTGCCACCGATCAACTATCCCGAGGATCTGCCGGTCGCCGGCAGGCGCGACGAAATCGCCGCGGCGATCCGCGCCAACCGGGTAGTCATCGTCTGCGGCGAAACCGGCTCGGGCAAGACCACCCAGTTGCCCAAGCTCTGCCTGGAACTGGGTCGCGGCGTCGAGGGGCTGATCGGCCACACCCAGCCACGGCGCCTCGCCGCGCGCAGTGTCGCGGCACGCATCGCGCAGGAACTCAATACACCACTGGGTACGGTGGTCGGCTACAAGGTGCGCTTCTCGGACAAGCTTTCGCGCGACAGCCATGTGAAGCTGATGACCGATGGCATCCTGCTCGCCGAGCTGGAGCACGACCGCGACCTTCGTGCCTACGACACGCTGATCATCGACGAGGCGCACGAGCGAAGCCTCAACATCGACTTCCTGCTCGGCTTCCTGCGCGGTCTGGTGCGCCGTCGGGACGATCTCAAGGTGATCGTCACCTCGGCCACGATCGATGCGCAGCGGTTCTCGGCGTTCTTCGACGACGCGCCGGTGATCGAGGTGTCCGGGCGCCTGTATCCGGTGGAGACCCGGTACCGGCCGCCGGTGGTCGAGGATGACCCGGCAGAGGCCGGTGCGCCCCGTGACGGCAAGCGGGGCGAGGCCCGCGCTGGCGCGCGGGCGAGTGCGCGCGAGGACGATGATCCTGCCCGTCCGATCCTGGACGCAGTCGACGAGCTGGCGCGCGAACGCACGGCGGGTGCGGCTGGCGGCGACATCCTGGTGTTCCTGCCCGGTGAGCGCGAGATCCGCGAGACTGCCGAGGCACTCAGGAAGCATCATCCGAAGGGCTACGAGATCCTCCCGCTGTTTGCCCGCCTGTCGTTCGAGGAGCAGGAGCGGGTGTTCCGCTCCGATGGCGGCCGGCGCATCGTGCTCGCCACCAACGTGGCTGAAACCTCACTCACCGTGCCCGGCATCCGCTATGTGGTGGATACCGGCGTCGCCCGGGTCAAGCGCTACAGCTTTCGCAACAAGGTCGAGATGCTGCAGATCGAGCCGGTGTCGCGCGCAGCGGCCAATCAGCGCGCCGGGCGCTGCGGCCGGCTGGGGCCCGGCGTGTGCATTCGCCTCTATGACGAGGCCGGGTTCGAGACCCGGTCGGCGTTCACCGACCCGGAGATCCTGCGCACCTCGATCGCCGCGGTGATCCTGCGCATGAAGTCGCTCGGCTTGCCCGACGTTGCTGACTTCCCGTTCATCGATCCGCCGACACCGCGCGCGATCGCCGATGGTTATCAGCTGCTCACCGAACTTGGCGCGCTGGATGAGGCCCGGGCGCTGACCCAGGTCGGCCGTGAATTGGCGAAGTTCCCGACCGACCCTCGACTCGGGCGTATCCTGGTGGCTGCACGCGAGGGCGGATGCCTCGCCGAAGCGCTGATTCTCTGCGCAGTGCTCGCTGTTCAGGACCCGCGCGACCGCCCGTTCGAGCAGAGTGAGGCGGCTGACCGGGCGCATGCCGGGTTCGTCGACGAGACGTCCGATTTCGCGACGCTGCTGGCGATCTGGAAGTTCCACGAGGCGTCGCTGCAGCACAAGAAGTCCAACCGCAAGCATGCCGAGTCGATGCAGGCACATTTCCTGTCCCCGCGCCGGCTGCGCGAATGGCGTGATGTGCATGGCCAGCTCGCAGCCACGGTGGGCGAACTCGGCTGGCGCCTGAACCAGATCGAGGCGAAGCCGGAGACCGTGCATCGGGCGCTGCTCGCCGGGTTCATCGGCAACATCGGCTTCAAGCTCGATGACGCCGAGGGGTATGCTGGCGCGCGCGGCATCCGCTTCAATTTGCATCCTTCGTCCGGGTTGCGCAAGACCAGACCGAAGTGGGTGATGGCGGCCGAGCTTACCGAGACCACCCGGCTGTATGCCCGGATGATCGCGCGCATCGAACCCGAGATGATCGAGCAGGTCGGCGCCGCGTTGCTCAAGTGCGAGTACTTCGACCCGCACTGGGAGAAAGAGCGCGCGATGGTGATCGCGTTCGAGCGGGTGAGCCTGTTCGGTATCACCCTCGTGCCCAGGCGCAAGGTGCACTTCGGGCCGATCGATCCGGTGGCAGCGCGGCTGATCTTCATCCGCGAGGGGCTGGTCGATGGCGGCTATGCGCCAGCGTCCGCAGCATTTCTCGACGCCAACCGCCGGCTGATCCGCGAGGTCGAGGCGCTCGAGCACAAGGCGCGCCGCAAGGACGTGCTGGTCGACCCGGAGGCGATCGTCGACTTCTATGCCGAGCGCATCCCCACCGGTATTCACAACGGTCATGGCTTCGAGCGCTGGCGGCGCGAGGCGGAGGCGGCTGACCCGAAGCTGTTGCTGCTCAACCGCGACTACCTGATGCGCCACGCCGCGTCGACGGTCACCGAGACCTTGTTCCCGGAGCGCTGCGCGCTGGACGCGCTCGAGTTGAAGCTGGGTTACCGCTTCGAACCCGGGCATCCCCTGGATGGGGTGACGGTGACCGTGCCGCTGCCGGTGCTCAACCGTATCGATGCGGGGCAGTTCGACTGGCTGGTGCCGGGCATGATCCGGGACAAGGTTACCGTCTGCCTGAAGGCGCTGCCCAAGGGCATCCGCAAGCGGCTGATCCCGGTGCCAGAGCATGTGACCCGGTTTCTCGAGTGGGCCGAGCGGGACGGCGGTGCCGACCGTCCTCCCTTCGACAGCGCGCTGGCCGCCTTCGTCAAGCGCGAGACTGGCGAACTGCTGCCGCTCGACTACTGGAAGACGATGGCGCAGTCGGCAGCGCAGGCCGGGGACTTTCCGGCGCATCTGAGGATGAACTACCGGGTCGTCGACGATGCAGGCGCCGAGCTTGCGCTTGGCCGCGACCTCGCCGCGTTGCGCGCGCAGCTTGGCGAGGCGGCACAGCTCGCGGTGAGCGAGGCGGGCAGTGCGTTCGAGCGTGCCGGCATCACCGCCTGGGACTTCGGTGAACTGCCCGCCTCGATCGCAGTGACCCAGGCCGGGCGCCGGTTGACGGCGCACCCGGGCATCGAGGACGAAGGCAAGAGTGTCGCGCTTCGCCTGTTCGATACCGAAGCCGCGGCGACGCGCGCCACTCGGCTCGGCGTCGTGCGCCTGATGCGGCTGGAGATGAAGGAGCCGATGCGCATGCTGGACAAGCGGGTGCGCGATCAGAAGGAGGCGCTGCTTGGCCTGCGGCTGGTCGCCACACCGGACGAACTGGTCGAGGACATGATCGCCGCAATCGCCGACCGCGCGTTCATCGGCGACGATCCGCTGCCGCGCTCGAAGTCGCAGTTCGAGCAGCAGCGCATCCGGGCGCGTGCCCGCGTTCCGGCGGTGGCCGATGCGGCGATCCGGATGTTTTCGCAGACCGCACTGGGTCATGCGAAGGTCGCGCAGCAGATCGCAACGCCCGCACCGGCACTGGCCAGGCTTGCGGCCGATGTGCGAGTGCAGCTCTCGCGGCTCGTCTACAACGGCTTCATGCACGCCACCCCCTGGGATCAACTCGGGCATCTCGCGCGTTACCTGAAGGCGATCGAGCTCAGGCTGATCAAGTATCCGGAGAATCCGGAGCGCGACCGGCGGCATGCCGAGGTGATCGCCGGGCTGGCGAAGAAGATCGACCGCCGGCTCGACGACCTGCGTGCCGCAGGCGAATGCGACCCGCGGGTCGACAGTCTGCGCTGGCAGATCGAGGAGCTGCGGGTGTCGCTGTTCGCCCAGGAACTGCGCACACCGGCGCCGGTATCGATCAAGCGGCTGCAGAAGGCCTGGGAGGGTGTGCTGGCATGAGCCCGGAGCAAACGCCGGGTCAGGGTTCTGCGGCCGGGTCTGGCCCAGGGTCTGACACCGTGACTGGCCCCGGGTCAGACCTCGGGTCGGACTCCAGCGGGTTACCGCCGGCTTCAGCGGTGACCGACGCCACCGGGCGCCGCGAGGTTGGCGTGTTCACCGCGGTCAGCCTGGCGCTGGCGATCCAGGCTGGCGTCGCGTTGACCATCTTCGCGCCCTCGGTGCTGGCCCCGGTGGCACACCGAACGATCGGGGTCGACGCCTCCACCGTCGGCATTCTCACCTCGATCATCTACCTGTTCGCCGCCTTCGCTGCCGTGTCCAGTGCCCGCTTCGTCGCAGCACTCGGCGCGGTGCGCGCCAGCCAGTGCTGCCTGCTGGTGTGCGCCGGTGGCATCGCGCTGGTGGCGACCGGGGCGCTGCCATTCGTCCTGCTCGGTGCGGTCCTGCTCGGGCTGGGCTACGGACCGGTGACGCCGTCGGCGGCGATCATGCTGCTGTCCACGGTGCCGCCGCGCTACCGCTCGCTCGGCTTTTCGATCAAGCAGACCGGTGTGCCGATCGGCGCCGGACTGTGCGGCATCATGATCCCGGCGCTGGTGGCGGCGGCGAACTGGCAGGTCGCAGCGCTGGTTCTCGCCGCAGCGGCGGTGGTGATAGCGATACTGTGCGAGCCGATGCGACCTCGGCTGGACCGGGGGACGACCGGCAGTGGATCGCGGGCCTCAGCGACGCCGCTCGCCGCCCTGCGACTGGTGTGGCGCGAGCCCAGGCTGCGCGAACTGGCGATCGGGTCGTTCGTGTTCGCCGGCATCCAGATGTGCGTGATCACCTACATGGTCGTTTTCCTCACCGAGAACGGTCTCACCCTCACCTCGGCCGGACTGGCGATGTCTTCGGCCATGGTAGGCGGCGTGATCGGCCGTATCGGCTGGGGATGGGTCGCCGACAATCTCATGTCGCCCAGACGCACGCTGGCTGTGATCAGTGCGATCACCGCGGTCACCGCGTTCGGGTTCGTCGGTGTGAGTTCGTCATGGCCATTTGTTGCCGTGCTTGTGCTGGCATTCGTTGCTGGCCTGTCATCGATTGCCTGGAACGGCGTGTTCCTGGCGGAAGTCGCTCACCGCGCGCCGACCGGCATGGCCACTGCCGCGACCGGAGGCGTGATGTTCTGCACCTATGGTGGCGTAGTGGTGTGGCCAGCCGCGTTCTTCGCGGTGCATGCGCTGACCCACACCTACGGAGCATCGTTCATGCTGGTGGGCGTGCTCGGACTTGCCGGCAGCATGATGTTCGCGCGGCTGGCGCACGAGTGAGAAAGTACGCGTGAGACGGTACGACTGAGACCGCACGATTGAGACAGGACGCCTGAGACAGCACGACTGAGACAGGACGACTGAGACAGGACGAGTGAGACAGGACGAGTGAGACAGCACGACTGAGACAGGACAGACTGAGACAGGACGAGTGAGACAGGGGGGTGCGGACGAACCCGGCTTGGAGGCGGGTCCGTCCGCAACTGGCCGACTACTACTGGCCGATTACTTCTTGCTGGTTTCCGGCACGGGCTTCTTGTCCATCGCGCCCTTGCTGTCGCTCTTCATCTCGCCTTTGGCACCGGTCTCCTTCTTTGCGGTGTCGGCGGGCGACGTCGGCTTGGCCGGGGTGGTGGTGGCTGCCGGGGCGGCGGTCGGCGCAGGCGCGACAGTCGGCTTGGCCGGGGTGGTGGAAGCTGCCGGAGTGGTGGTCGGTGCGGGCGAAGCAGTCGGCTTGGTCGGGGCGGTCGTGCCCTGGGCGGCTGCGTTACCCGCGATGAACAGACCTGCGACCAGTAACGTTGCGAACTTGCTCATTTTGAGTTTCCTCTGATGGATGACACAGATGACCTGTGTTGAGTCCAGTAACGAGAGGGTGCGATCAGCGTTGACGGTCATGCGTGTTTCGGTGGCAACTATAAATCTGCATGGACAGAGGTGAAACGGTCAACCGACGTCCGAGCCTCGCGTTCCGCCCGCACCCCGCACCCCGCACCCCGCACCCCGCACCCCGCACCCCGTACCCCGCACCCCGCACCCCGCACCATCCGCCATCGATCGTGCGCCATTC
>JBBRCD010000186.1:0-6820 GCA_038205245.1 Burkholderiales bacterium | reverse complement strand
GTCGACACCATGGTATCGCGCCTGCTGCTGTCGCTCCACCATGTCACCGTTCGCTCTGCCGACCTGAACCGCAGCGAAGCGTTCTATTGCCAGCTGCTCGGGCTGCAAGCCGGGCCGCGGCCCGCGTTTGCGATGCCTGGCAGGTGGTTCTACCTGGGCGCACAGGCGCTGGTGCACGTCTTGCCACGGCAGCCGGGCAGCCTCGCGCCAGCCGGCCCGGCGATCGACCACTTTGCCCTGGCCGCGCGCGGGCTGGCCGACGTCGAGCGTCGATGGCGCGCGGCGGGCTGGCCCTACGAACTGCGGGCACCCGACATCACTGGCCAGTGGCAGCTGTTCACTCACGACCCCGATGGCGCGCAAGTCGAACTGTGCTTCGACGGCCACGAAGAACGCTGGGGCGGCGAAGCTGGCTGCGCCTGACCTCGCTGGTCAAGCATTGGGGTCGTCGCACAGTGCCGGCCGTGCAGGAAGGGGACCGACCCGGGGGGTCTGGTGCCGAAGCTTCCCTAGTTCGCGCCGGGCCAGCCGCAGAGTCAGGCCGAGACCCGGTCGATCACCCCATCGATGAACCGTTCGCACTGGGCGACCTGATCCAGCGCCACCCACTCGTTGGGCTTGTGCGCCTGCTCGATGCTGCCCGGCCCGCAGATCACCGACGGGATGCCGGCACTGGCAAACAGCCCGGCTTCGGTGCCATAGGACACCCGGCCGGTGTCCGACAGCCCGGACAGCGTGCGCGCAAGCTTCACGATCTCGTCGTTCTCGTCCACCTCCAGACCCGGAATCGATGACAGCTCCTCCCAGGTGAAGCCGGTGCCAGGCTGTACCCGGTGCATCTCGGGCAGCAGCGTCTGCTCGGCATAGTCGCGCACCGAGTCGATCAGCGCGTCCGGATCAGCGCCCGGCAGGTAGCGGAACTCGAAGTCGAAGATGCATTCATGCGGGACGATGTTCAACTGGGTGCCACCGCGAATGACCCCGGTGTGCACCGTTGTATGCGGCACGTCGTACTCCTGCAGGTATGGACCTTCATCGCGGAAGCGCCGCTGCATCGCCTTCAGGAAGGCAACGATCTCGCACGCCGCCTCGACCGCGTTCACGCCCTTGGGCGCATAGGCCGAATGCATCGCATGCCCGCGCACCTTGCAGCGCCAGGAGTGCTTGCCCTTGTGCGCGACGATCGGACGCATCAACGTCGGTTCGCCGACGATGCAGGCCGAGGGCTTGATGCCGGCATCGGCCAGATCGGCGATCAACCGGCGCACCCCGATGCAGCCGATCTCTTCGTCATAGGAGAACGCGAAGTGCACCGGCTCCTTCAGTTCGCGCTTCATGAACGCCGGCAGCTTCGCCAGCACGATGGCGACGAAGCTCTTCATGTCCGAGGTGCCGCGACCGTACAGGCGGCCGTCGCGGGTCAGCAACTTGAACGGGTCGCTGTCCCAGGGCTGGCCCTCGACCGGCACCACGTCGGTGTGACCGGACAGCACCAGGCCGCGGCCATTGGCCGGTCCGAAGCTGGCAAACAGGTTCGCCTTGCGCCGGTCGTCGTCATAGGTCAGGCGAACATTGTCGACGCCGTGAAACTGCAGGTAGTCGCGGACGTAGTGGATCAGCTCGAGATTGGAGTCCCGGCTGGTGGTCGGAAAGCCGATCAGCTTTTCGATCATCTCCAATGAGGCTTCGGTCGGAGCGGCGTGCGGCGCGGGGGTTGCTGTGACGGTCATTGGCGATTGCTCGTGATCTGGTGGTGCAGGATAGGCAGCGGCAGCGCGGGCTGTCAACGCGCGCAGCGGCGTTGACCCAGACAAAAGCGGGTCAGGGTCGATTTCCGTGGAGAGTGCCATGACAACGCTCAGGCGGCGATCATGGAAATCGACCCTGCCTCCTTTTCGCCCTTTTTCCCTGCGCCTGGCGCTCGAACGGCGGCTGCTTTCGGCTATCCTGTCGATGCTTTCAAAATGTAGGAGCCAAGTCCATGAATGATCGCCAATCAGCGCTGCAGAAGCGTGCGCACAGACCGTCAGGGTCTGTTCCCGTCCTCCTGTTGCTCATCGCACTGTTGACTGCAGGGGCGGGCTTCACCACTGCCCGCGCCCAGGATCTGACTGTCGGCCTGTCCGCAGCGATCACCTCGATGGACCCGCACTTCCACAATCTGTCGCCGAACAACAACGTGATGGAGCATCTGTACGACACGTTGGTGAACAAGGACGGCAACTACCGGTTGCGTCCGGGTCTGGCCGAGTCCTGGCGCAACGTGGACGATCTGACCTGGGAGTTCCGGTTGCGCAAGGGCGTGCGCTTTCACGATGGCACCGAGTTCACCGCCGCCGATGTGGTCGCATCGCTCAATCGCGCACCGAACGTACCGAAGAGCCCCTCCTCGTTCGGCATCTACACCCGGCAGATCGCCGAGGTGCAGGTGGTCGATCCTTACACGCTGCGGGTGCGCACGAAGACGCCCTACCCGCTGCTGCCCAACGACCTGTCGACCATCTACATCATCTCGGCGAAGCACGAGAAGGCGACCACCGAGGATTTCAACGCTGGACGCGCAATCAACGGCACCGGGCCGTGGCGCTTCGTCAAATGGCAGCTCGATGACCGGATCGAACTCACCCGAAATGACACCTACTGGGGCCCGCGTGCACCGTGGGAACGCGTCACGCTGCGCATTCTGGTGAAAGACCCGACCCGGGTCGCGGCACTGCTCGCTGGTGACGTGCGGGCGATCGAGAACGTGCCCACCTCCGATATCGCTCGCTTGGCGGCGAACAAGGACCTGAACGTCTCGCGCACGATATCCAACCGGTTCATCTATCTGCACATGGACAGCGCCCGGGACAAGTCGCCGCATGTCGCCGATGCCGCCGGCAAGCCGCTGGAGAAGAATCCGCTGAGGGATGTACGGGTGCGCCGCGCGCTGTCCGTGGCGATCAACCGGCAGGCGATCGCCGACAAGGTGATGGAAGGCGCGGCGGTGCCCACCGGCCAGTTGTTGCCGCCCGGGCTGTTCGGCCATGTGCCGTCGATCAAGCCGCCGGCCTACGACCCCGAGGGGGCGCGCAAATTGCTCGCCGAGGCCGGTTACCCCGAGGGCTTCACGCTGACGCTGCACACCCCGAACGACCGCTATGTGAACGACGAACAGGTGGCGCAGGCAGTGGCCGGCATGCTGGCGAAGATCGGCGTACGAACCCGGGTCGAGGCGATGCCCTCGGCGGTGTTCTTCAGCCGCGCCAACAACCTCGAGTTCAGCTTCATGCTGGTCGGCTGGTCGGCAGCCACCGGCGAGGCCTCCTCGTCGCTGCGCTCGCTGGTGTCGACCTTCGACAAGGAGAAAGGGTTCGGGGTCTCCAATCGCGGACGCTTCTCCAATGCCAAGGTCGATCAGTTGACCGAGAAGGGACTGGGCACACTCAATGACGCCACCCGCGAGAAGCTGTTCCAGGCCGCGACCGAAGTGGCGATGAGCGAGGTCGGCGTGATTCCGCTCTATCACCAGGTCGGTGTGTGGGCGACCCGGCGCGGCATCAGCTACCCGGCACGCACCGACGAGGCGACCTGGGCGCACGAGTTCAGGCCAGAGAAGCAGCCCCAGTGAGCTCCAAGCCGAAGGGGACAGACCCGACGGGTCAGTCCCCGATGACACAAAAAGCAGCCGCAATGAGCTCTGCTCCGCTGCAAAAAGCAGCCGCAATGAGCTCTGCTCCGCTGGGGACAGACCCGAAGGGTCAGTCCCCAATGACACAGTGAGCTCTGAGCCGATGGGGACGGACCCTCAGGGTCTGTCCCCGAGGTCGCCGGCGACCTTTCTGAGCCGATGGGGA
This sequence comes from Burkholderiales bacterium, assembly GCA_038205245.1. GTDB lineage: Bacteria > Pseudomonadota > Gammaproteobacteria > Burkholderiales > CAIKXV01 > CAIKXV01. Next base: position 2,984 of record JBBRCD010000186.1, on the reverse strand, counting down.
CAGACCCTCAGGGTCTGTCCCCTTCTTCGCTGCGCGACCTGATGCTTGCCTTCATCCTGCGCCGGCTGATGCAGAGCACCCTGGTGTTGCTGGTGATGTCACTGCTGGTGTTCGTCGGTGTCTACGCGATCGGCAATCCGGTCGACATCCTGATCAACCCGAACGCCGATCAGCAGGATATCGCCCGCGCGATCGCAGAACTCGGGCTGGATCAGCCGCTGTACCTGCAATACTGGCACTTCCTGTCCAATGCGCTGTCGGGGGACCTCGGCCGCTCGTTCGCCACCGGCATCCCGGCACTCGAACTCATCTTCCAGCGCATGCCAGCCACGCTGGAACTGGCCAGCGTGTCGATGCTGATCGCGATCGTGCTCGGCATCCCGCTCGGCCTGTATGCCGGGCTGCGTCCGGAGTCCAGGACCGCACGCGCGATCATGGCCGGCTCGATCCTGGGCTTCAGCCTGCCCACGTTCTGGGTCGGGCTGATGATGATCATGGTGTTCTCGGTCTGGCTGGGCTGGCTGCCGCCGACCGGACGTGGTGACACGGTCATGCTGCTCGGCGTGCCAGTCTCGTTTCTCACGCTCGATGGCTGGACGCACCTGCTGATGCCGGCGACCAACCTCGCACTGTTCAATCTGGCACTGCTCATTCGCCTGACCCGGGCCGGCACCCGCGAGGTGATGCTGCAGGACTACATCCGCTTCGCCCGCGCCAAAGGATTGAGCGAACAGCGCATCATCGGCGTGCATGTACTGAAGAACATCATGATCCCGATCGTCACCATCGTCGGCCTGGAGTTCGGCTCGGTGATCGCCTTCGCCGTGGTCACCGAGAGCATCTTCGCCTGGCCGGGCATGGGCAAGCTGCTGATCGACTCGATCAACCAGCTCGACCGGCCGGTGATCGTCGCCTATGTGCTGCTGATCGTGTTCATGTTCGTGCTGATCAACCTGCTGGTCGATGTGCTGTACTCGGTGCTCGATCCACGCATCCGGCTGGCGGACGCCGCGCGATGAGCGAGCCTGCCGCAATACAGACGCCGCTGCGCCGATTCGTCGCCGACTTCGCGGCCAGCCGGGTCGCACTCGGCGCGGCGCTGCTGCTGGCCATGATCCTGTTCGCCGCGCTGTTCGCGCCGGTGCTCTCACCACAGAACCCCTATGACCTGGCGCAGCTCGACATCATGGATTCGAAGCTCGAGCCCGGGTCGACCGGGGTCGCGGGCAACACCTTCGTGCTCGGTTCGGACGAACAGGGGCGCGACATGTGGAGCGCCATCCTCTACGGGCTGCGCATCAGCCTGGGTGTAGGCGTGCTCGCCACGGTGATCGCCCTGGCGGTGGGCACGCTGGTCGGCCTGGCATCGGCCTGGATCGGTGGACGGTTCGACGCCGCCATGATGCGACTGGTCGACCTGCAGCTCTCGTTTCCGGCGATCCTGATCGCTCTGGTGCTGTTGGCGGTGCTCGGCCAGGGGGTCGACAAGGTCATCCTGGCACTGATCATCGTGCAATGGGCCTACTACGCGCGAACGGTGCGCGCCAGCGCCCTGGTGGAACGCAATCGCGAGTACATCGAGGCGGCACGCTGCCTCGCGTTGTCGCCCACCCGCATCGTGCTGCGCCACCTGCTGCCCAACTGCCTGCCGCCGCTGATCGTCATCGGCACCGTGCAGGTCGCGCATGCGATCGCGCTCGAAGCGACACTGTCCTTCCTCGGCCTGGGCATGCCGATCACCTCGCCCTCGCTCGGCCTGCTGATAGCCAACGGCTACACCCAGTTGCTCTCGGGGAAGTACTGGATCAGCTTCTTTCCCGGTGTCGCGCTGGTGCTGACCATCGTCGCCATCAATCTGGTCGGCGATCACCTGCGCGACATCCTGAATCCGAGGCTGTCCAGATGACCGGCCAGCCGCTGTTGGAAGTCGAGGGCCTGCGGACCCACTTCGCCACCCGCGCCGGCACGCTGCGCGCGGTCGATGACGTGAGCTTCTCCCTGGCGCGTGGCGAGATTCTCGGTCTGGTCGGCGAATCCGGCTCGGGCAAGAGCGTCACCGGCTTCTCGATTCTCGGCCTGGTCGATCCGCCCGGTCGCGTCGTCGCCGGGCGGGTGCTGTTCGACGGCATGGACCTCGCCTCGCTGGACGATGAAGCCCGGCGCGCCATCCGCGGCAGGCGCATCGCGATGATCTTCCAGGACCCGATGATGACGCTCAACCCGGTGCTGCGCATCGATACCCAGATGATCGAGGCGGTGCGTGCGCACTTCGACGTGAGCGAGGCCCAGGCACTCGCCCAGGCGCGCGCCGCACTGGTACAGGTGGGCATCGCCGCACCGGATGAGCGGCTCGCCGCCTACCCGCATCAGCTCTCCGGCGGTATGCGCCAGCGGGTGGCGATCGCCATCGCGCTGGTGAACAAGCCCGAATTGATCATCGCGGACGAGCCAACCACTGCGCTGGATGTGACCATTCAGGGCCAGATCCTGTTCGAGATGCAGACACTGGTGCGCGAATCCGGCACCGCGCTGATCTGGATCACCCATGACCTGTCGGTGGTCGCCGGCCTCGCCGACCGGGTCTGTGTGATGTATGCCGGACGGATCGTGGAATCGGGAATGGTGGGTGCCGTGCTGGATTTGCCGCGCCATCCCTACACCCGCGGGCTGATCGACTCGGTACCGGCGATGAACGTGCGCGGACGGCCCCTGTCACAGATCCCAGGCAACACACCCTCGCCGATCAGCTTGCCCCCCGGTTGCGCGTTTCGGCCCAGATGCGCCCGCGCGATCGATCGCTGCTCGACGATGCCAGCACTCGCTGCCTGCACCGGCGACGGCGCGCTTGAGCAGGCCAATGAGCACGCCGATGAGAACACCACTGAGGACGCCAGTGAGCGCGCCAATGAGCACGCCAATGAGCACGCTAGTGAGCATGCCGACGAATCCGCCGCGGTCAGGGTGCGCTGCTGGAACCCGGTCCC
>JBBRCD010000185.1:0-6978 GCA_038205245.1 Burkholderiales bacterium | reverse complement strand
TCGCGCAGCAGCGCGTTTTCGACGCGTTCGGCGGTATCGTAGAGCTTGCTGCTGCCGTTTTCGGCCGCGAGTTTCTTCGCCCATTCGCGGTTGATCGCGTTGCGCGGATCGGATTTGGAATAGGCGCGTTGCCCGAAGCCGGGGATACGTTTTTTCTGGGCCAGCATTTCGAGAGCCGTCGCTTCGGCGATATCGGGCGAACCGAGTTTTTCCAGGAAGCGCAGTACTGCCGCGTTGGCACTGCCGTGCAGCGCCCCGCGCAGCGTGCCGATGGCGGCGACAAAGGCCGAGTGCGCGTCGGTCAGTGTCGAGGAAGCCACGCGGGCGGCGAAGGTCGAGGCGTTGAAGTCGTGCTCGGCGTAGACGACCAGGTTGGCTTCCATTGCCCGGCGCGCCAGTTCGGAGGGTGGCCGCCCGTGCAGCAGGTGCAGGATGTGCGCCGCGAGGCCGGACTCTCCGGTGTCGGTATCGATGCGTTTGCCCGAGGCGTGAAAATGGTGCCAGTAAAACAGCATCGATGGCAGGCTGGAGGAAAGCCGCGTGCCGACGGCCGCCAGGTCGTTGTCCTTGGTCTCCGGCTCGAGATTGCCGAGCATGGAGCATCCCGTGCGCAGCACGTCCATCGGATGGCAATCCCGGGGTATCCGTTCGAGCACCTCCGCGAGCGCCGCCGGCAACGCCCGGGCCCGCTGCAGGTTCGCGCGCTGGGCGGCTAGCTGTTGTTCGTCCGGCAGTTCTCCGGCGATTACGAGGTAAAACACCTCTTCGTAGCTGGCATGCGCCGCCAGTTCCTCGATTGCGTAGCCGCGGTAGTAGAGGCGGTCGGTCTGCTTGTCGGCCAGGCAAACCGCGGTCTCGTCGACGACGACGCCGTCCAGGCCGCGCGGGACGGATAGGATTGTCATGGTGTGCAGGGCTCCTCGGTGGCAAGGCCCGACTGTGCCGGACCCGATGACTGCATTTTCGCCATCGCCGCCTGCGGAGTCTGTCGCCTGGATTACAATCAACCCAAAGAGATTCCCCGATTGTCGGGCGGCTCGTCGATGGATGGAGGGGAAGGAATATGGTGGCAACGACCGATTTCCTTGGCAAGCTCGACGAAAAAACACGGGCAGCGCTGATGGCGCAGACGACGCGTTATCGGTTGGGCAAGGGCGATTTCGTGTACTGCATCGGCGACGCGGGTGATACGGTCCATTTCCTGCTTTCCGGCCGCATCAAGACCTGCAAGTTCACACAGGACGGCCGCGAGGTCATTCTGTGGTTCGGATTTCCCGGCGAGGTTTTCGGCCTCATCGAATCTCCGCACCACAAAGGGCGCATGGTCAGTGTCGAAACCTGCGAGCCGTGCGAGATCGCCAAAATCTCGAGCGGCAGTTTCCGGGATTTCCTCGGTTCGCGGCCGGAGGTGTCACAACTGCTGGTGCAGATCGTGGCATCGCGACTGGGCATGCTGGCAAACCGCCTCGTATATTTCGCGGCCGACGACGCCGAAACACGCATTGCCAAGCTGCTGGTCAATCTCGAAGCCCGTTACCACAGCTCCGGAGGCGGCTCGGAGCAGCCCATTGGGCTGACCCACCAGGAAATTGCCGATCTGACCGGCGTGCAGCGGCAGACGGCGACACGCATTCTCGGCCGGCTGGCGAAATGCGGTGCGTTATCGATGCGCTATCGCCGGATCAGCATCCGCGACCACGACCTTCTGTCGCGCTTCACGGCCAGCCATCGTTGAGCCTTTGTCTGTTCAGTCTTTGGCGCGGGACACCCGGCAGAGCAGCGACTTGAGATTGGTCTGGTCCGAGACTGGATCCCGCTGAGTCTTGTCGGTGAGAAAATTTACCGAGCGCCAGGGATGGTACGGCTGGCGCTCGCCCCAGCCGATCGGCACGAACACGGCATCCGTCCGGATGCCGGTATTCACCCAGGCCACGGCATCGATCGCGCCGTGATCGGTTTCGATATGCAATTTTTCCCCGTCGGAGATGCCGAGAGTGGCCGCCTTGTCCGGATGGATCTGACAGAACAGGTCCGGCCACATTTCCTCTGCTTGCCAGAAATAGTGCGTCCAGCTGTGGAAGTGCGCCGCGGAAGGACGCCCGGTGAGGAGCTGGGTGTCGTATCCCTGCGCCCGCAACTGTGCCCCGCGCCCGGCTTCCACGGGTGAAACAATCCGCGCCCGTGATGTTCCGGTCGCGACCTCGAAAAACGGTGAAATCACCCCGGCATCGGAGTCGCTGTGCTCAAACTCGAGATAGGGCAGGTCGACCAGCTGCTCGCGCTCGGAATAGAACTCGGGCAGCGATGACAGACCCAGCACCTGAAACTTGCTTTCGATCGCCTCCGTCCAGAACTCCAGCTTGCCGCTGGCGGTCGGGAAACGATGTCCCGGGGGCGCGCCCGGCGCGGTGGTGCCTTCGAGGTACAGGGTGTCGATTTCCGGGGCACCCTCGCTGGCTACCGGGTGCCGTACCCAGCGCCACGGAACGGAATGCAGTCGTTCCTGCGTGCAGCCGCGGATGAGCGGGCTCCCGATGCAGGCCTCGTCCCAGAACACGCTCGTGTCCTTGTAGCGCTCCTGCAACACGTCCTCGAAGCCCAAGCGTCTCCCCAGCTCGATCCAGATCCAGCCGTCGGCTTTCGCCTCGCCCGGTGGCTCGATCATCTTGTCGATCCACACGATGCGGCGGTCGTCGTTGGAACGGCCGATCTCGCCTTTCTCTATTCCGGTAGCGGCGGGCAAAACGTAGTCTGCATAGGCCGAGGTTTCATTGGGGAAAAGCTCGATGTGGACCAGCAGGTCGAGCGATTCAAACGCGGCACGGACCTTGTCCTGCCCCGGCCACTGCGCGAGCGGATTGTTGCAGGCAATCAGCGCGCGCAGCGGGTACGGCTTGCCGTACAGCATCGCATCGGTCCAGCCAGCGGGGCTGCGCCGCACTTTCTGGCGGTTGATCTTGGCACGTCGGTGCGGCGGCGCGTTCGCCCGGATGGGGCTGCCGTGGGTCATGTTGAAGTAGGCGCCGCCGCGCCGGCCCCAGTTGCCGGTAATGGCCGCGAGGAACATGAGCACCCGGTTGGTCTGCGTGCCGTTGGTGTGCTGGTTGATCCCGCGGCTCGCGAAAATCACGCAGCCGTCGGCGGCAGCGATTTCCTCGGCGAGCCTGCGCGTCTCGGCGGCGGGAATCCCCGTGATCGGCTCGGCCCACTCCGGCGTATAGCCTTGCTCAAGAATGAAATCTCGCCATTTTTCGAAGCCGATGATCCAGTCGCTGCAGAAGCGCTTATCGTGGAGATCGTTCCGGAGTATGTGCTGGCACATTGCGAGTCCTAGAGCCATGTCCGTTCCGGACCGGATGGCAAGCCAGCGGTCCGCCTTCGACGCTGTCGCCGTCAGCCGCGGATCCACCGCGACCATTTTTGCGCGGTTGCGGATGCGCCAGTCGTTGACCATGCCGAAATAGACCGGCCGGGTTTCCGCCTGATTGTCGCCGATGTAGACGTAAAGGGTGGCCGAGCCGATGTCGTCCGGGGTATAGCTGTTGCCGCTGCCGACTCGCCCCTGGGTCAATTCGAACGCGACGCTTTTGGCAGCGCCGCAGAAGGGATCGGTACCGTCCTTGTTGGGCGTGCCCCACATCTGGGCGAAGAGCCGGGTATAGCCCTGGACCTCAAGCGTGCCGGTGCGCGTGCCGATGAACATGGCGAGCGCTTCCGGCCCGTAGACGTCGCGTATTTTTTTCAGCTTTTCCGCGATTTCGTCGAGTGCCTGGTCCCAGGAGATGCGCTCGAAGCGGTTCTCGCCCCGCGCGCCTACGCGTTTCAGAGGATGACGCAGGCGATGCTCGCTGTGATAAAGCTGGAGCGTCAGCTGGGATTTCGCGCAGACGCGGCCCTTGAGCAGCGGATCGTCGTCGTTTCCGGTGATGCGGACAAGCTCGTCCCCCTTGAAATGGAACTTCACGCTGCAGCAGTTGAAACAGATGTTGCAGCCGCCCGGCACCACGCGGTCTGCGGTCGCCTCGTCGCGCGGCCTGCCGTAGGGGAATGCGGGAACGGACTTCATCACCACGGCCTGGGAATCCCGGTTATCCATGAACACAGGCCGGCGGGCATCCTGCGGCTGAACGCGAGCGGGGATTTTTGCCGTCGTGGAGGCATCCTGCGATGGCAGGCGCTCCAGATAAATCGTTGCAGGTCCGAGCAGGAAGTGGTCCTGGTCGCGCGGCGTCCGGCCTTCTGCCGCCGATTCAGCGAGCAGTTCGGAGCGTTTGCCAAAGCGTATCGCCTGGGTGGGACACACGCTGGCGCACGCCGTCGTCGCCGCACCTTCCGCGCGGCGTTCTTCGCACAGGTTGCACTTGACCGCGTGATGGCCCTTCGGATCGTAGCCCATGGCGCTGTAGGGGCAGGCTATTACGCACTCGCCGCAGCCGGTGCAGCGCGATTCGTCGACCCGCACGATGCCGGTCACGGCGTCCTTGGTAATCGCCTTCGGATTTACCGGGCAGACGCGCAGGCACGCCGGCCGCTCGCAGTGCTGGCAGGTCAGCGTAAGAAAGGCGAGCCCTTCTTCTTCGAGCGAGCTGGCCCATACCACCTTGTTGCGGTACTCGCCGGGGCCAAGGCGGTGCTCCTGCTTGCACGCCGCTTCACAACTCTTGCAGCCGGTGCAGCGCTCCAGGTCGATCAGCAGCGCAAGCCGCGCGGCGCTTTTGTCATCGCTCATGATGCCCATTGATTCACCAAGCTGTGAGATGCCACCAGGTTATCGGACCGCCGTCCGCGACGTATCCGGCGAAGAAGGTTACTGTGACTACGTGTATCACGATCCCGGCCACGAACAACCACGCAAGCGCCATGTGCAGCGGTCGCCACCAGGCCTGCGCTGCAGACACGGCCTGCCGTGTGCCCAGCAACATCGTTTCCTCGCGCGCGAGCCGGTGGTAAGCCAGAGCAAGCCACGGATGGCATATGAAATGCGGCAGGTTTGCCGAGAACGTGCCTTCGGCCGCCTGCGGGTCGAGTGACTCCAGCAGGCGCCGCTTCCCGGTGATGATCTGCCTTAATCTGTCCCGCGCGGCGGAGGCCGGCACGCGGAACGCGGGTGCCTTGGTCGAAAACGTTGCGGCCATGCGACGCGAGCCGCGCATGCGTGCCCATACTCCCAGAACGGCCAGGGCCGCCAGCGCCAGCAGCAGCAGCGCAGGCGGGCGGCGCAGGAATCCACCCGAGTGCACGGCGATGAGCACCATGCCGGCCAGCGAACAGACCACGTGCGCATTGAACCAGCCCACCGGATTCGTGCTGCGCCCGCCGCGCTTCGCGAGTACGAACGCAACCGGTACCAGCAGCAGTGCCATGCCGGCGACGCCGGTCAGATACAGTTCTGGGCTTCCCGGCAAGCGCCAAGCCTCCGACAGCAGCGGGCGCACACAAAACCATGCGGCAATCGTTGCCACAGCTCCCACAGTCAGCGCAAGCAGTCGTGCGTCAGAAATGTCATGTCGGACCATTGGGAACCCCAGCAAAGGCTGTTGTCCACATTCTGTGGACGACGCCACGGACTGAATGAGATCATTATTTATCAGAATGCTCCGGATAAATTGTTAACCGATCAAACAGGCGTAAAAGGCGAATCTTGGCGTTAGTATCGCAGCAACAACAAGCCGGAATCTGCTACCTGAGTGACAATTCTGGAAGGTCTCCCCAGCCACCGTTTCCGACACAAGACAAATTAGCACAAAGTCATTTCAGGTCGGTCAAGTGCTCTTGAGACGGGAAGATAAGGATGAGCTTGCGTCCAGTGAGGTGTGAGCCGCTAGAGGTGTTTAATCATTGCAAAGTGTTTGTCGCCTACAGGGCGAGTCGCGCCGGCGGCAAGCGCCAGGTCACGCTGATCCAGCGCGAGCATCTCGATGTCGTCGCGAGGCTGCTCGGGCGCGATGCAGTTGATCCCGCGCTGCTGCGGCGCAATCTGGTGGTCTCCGGCATCAACCTGCTGGCGTTGCACAACGAGCGTTTTCGCATCGGCAACGTGCTGTTCGAAGGCACGGGCTTGTGCGAGCCCTGTTCGCGGATGGAGGAGGTGCTCGGTACCGGCGGCTACAATGCCATGCGTGGGCACGGCGGCATCATCGCGCGGGTGATCGACGGCGGGTTGATCGCGCTGGGCGACGTGGTGGTTTTTGAGACCTCCCGGACTTAAGGCAGCCTTAAGTCCTGTGCGGGACCATCAGTGGAATCCGTACGGAAAGGTGGGGCAAGGGCATGCGGGTGTTGCTGGTTGAAGATGATCCGATGATCGGCGAAAGCGTCCACAAGGGACTGCAGCAGGACGGTTTCGCGGTGGACTGGGTGCGCGACGGCGTGAGTGCCGAGGCGGCCTGGCGCGCCAATCCCTTTGATGTGATGTTGCTCGACCTTGGCCTGCCGCGCAAAGACGGACTCGAGGTACTGCGTGCGCTGCGGCGTGCGGGGCAGGACCTGCCGGTGCTGGTGGTCACCGCGCGCGACGCGGTACGCGATCGCGTGGCGGGACTCGATGCCGGTGCCGACGACTATCTGGTCAAACCTTTCGATCTCGACGAACTGGCTGCACGCATCCGTGCGTTACTGCGCCGTCGCGGCGGACGCGCCGATCCGCTGATGCGCCACGGCGATCTGGCGCTGAATCCTGCGACCAAGGAGGTGCATCGCGCCGGTGAGCCGGTGGCGCTGTCGCCGCGGGAATTCGCCCTGCTGGAAGCGCTGCTCGATCGTCCCGGTGCGGTGCTGTCGCGGGCGCAGCTCGAAGAGCGCATCTATGGCTGGGGACAGGAAGTCGAAAGCAATGCAGTGGAGGTGCATATCCATGCGCTGCGTCGCAAGCTCGGCACGGATTTCATCCGCAATGTGCGCGGCGTGGGTTACAAGGTATGACCTCAATCCGTCGCAAGCTGCTGGTCTGGCTGCTGGGCGCTCTGCTGATCGCCGGCA
>JBBRCD010000184.1:0-7048 GCA_038205245.1 Burkholderiales bacterium | reverse complement strand
GTGGCTGCGGGAAGAGGCGCCGAAGTACCGCGATCGCCCCTGGGTGCTCTATGTCGGTTTCGTCGCTCCGCACTTCCCGCTGATCGCGCCCCAGCAGTTCTACGACCTGTATCCCCCGGCGTCGCTGCCCTGGCCGAAGCTCTACGGCAAGGACGAGCGCCCGAAGCACCCGTTCATCGACAAGCAGCGCTGGTCGATGTGCTTTGACGAGGGCTTCACCGATGACGACATGGTGCGCCGGGCACTCGCCGGCTACTTCGGACTGACCAGCTTTCTCGACGACAACATCGGACAGATCCTGGCCGAGTTGGAAACGCTCGGCCTGTGGTCGAACACCCGACTGCTGTACTCCTCCGACCATGGCGACAACCTGGGGGCGCGCGGCCTGTGGGGCAAGTCGACCATGTACGAGGAGTCGGCCGGCATCCCGATGCTGCTCGCCGGCCCGGGCGTGCCGCAGGGCACGCAGGTGGACGCGCCGGTGTCGCTGGTGGACGTGTTCCAGACCACGCTCGATTCGCTCGGGGTCGAGGCCCATGCGGACGATGCAGACCTGCCCGGGCATTCCCTGATCGCAATGGCCAATGGCGAGCGTCCGGTGCGTGCCGTGTTGTCCGAATATCACGCAGCCGCTTCGCCGTCGGGTGCGTTCATGATCCGGCACGGGCAGTACAAGTACATCCACTACGCGGCGTTCCGCGACTTCGTGCCGCCGCCGATGCTGTTCGATCTGGAGAAGGATCCGGAGGAACTGGTCGATCTCGCGGGCGACCCGGCCCATGCCGACGTGGTCGCGCAGTACGCGCGTGCCCTGAAGGCGATCGTCGACCCGCAGGTCGCCGATGTTCAGGCGCGCGCCGACCAGCAGGTCCATATCGACAGGCATGGCGGCAAGGAGGCGATCCTCGGGCGCGGCACCTTCCGCTACACGCCACCGCCCGGCGTGGACGCCCAGTACTTCGCGAAGGCACCCTGAGTGGCGGGCAGGATGTCGACCCGCGAAAAAGGGCAAAAAAAGGTCGAGGTCACTTTTCGGGCTGCCACTGGGCCCGCGTTGCATACCTGGAGTGAAAATTGACCCTGACCCGTTTTTCGCGCTCGCTAACGGCTGTGCTGCTCGGCGTGGGCTCACTGCTCTGGGCCGTGGCTTCGATTGCGCAGGCCTGGCCGTCCAAACCGATCCGCTTCATCATCAACTCGGCACCGGGCGGGGCGCCGGACATCATCGGGCGAGCGGTGGCGCAACGCCTGTCGGAGCAGCTCGGCCAGCAGGTGATCGTGGATAACCGGGCCGGGGCGAGCGGCATCATCGCGACCGAACTGGTGGCCAAGGCGGCACCCGATGGCTACACCCTGCTGCTCGGTGCGACCACGATCTTTGCCATGCTGCCGGCGATGAAGTCGAAGCTGCCCTATGACGTGGAACGCGACTTCGCCCCAGTGAGCCTGCTTGCAGCCGCGTCCAACGTGGTGGTGGTCAATGCTTTGCTGCCGGTCAAGACCGTCGCCGAACTGGTCGCGCTGGGCAAATCCAAGACGCTGCACTACGCCTCGGCCGGCGCGGGCACGCCGGCACACCTCGCCGGCGAGATGATGAACCTGCTCGGCGGCACGAAGATGGTGCATATCCCCTACAAAGGGGCGGGTCCGGCACTGACCGATGTGATCGCCGGACAGGTGCAGCTGATCATCACCTCGCCGATCGCCGCCGTGCCGCATGTGGGGGGTGGGCGCATCCGGCTGATCGCCACCACCGGTGCCAGGCGCGATCCGGCCCTGCCCGACCTGCCGACAGTCGCCGAGACCCTTCCCGGCTACGAGATCACCCAGTGGTGGGGCATGGCCGCACCGGCGAAGACCCCGCGGGCGATCATCGAACAGCTGCATGCCGGCCTCGCGAAATCACTGCAGCATCCTGAACTTCGCGAACGGCTGTCGGCGCAGGGCGCGGTCCTGATCGGCAGCACCCCGGCCGAGTTCGGCCGGTTCATCGCCTCCGAGCGTGCGCGCCTGGGCAAGATCATCCGCCAGGCGGGGATCACGCTGGAAGACTGACTGTCGCCGTCGGTGAGCAGTTGCGCCAGCACGCGCGCGGCGAACGGCACCGCGATGCGCACCGGCTTGGTCGGGAACGCCTGTGCGCCTGCAGTGAGCGGACAGGCGAGCAGGAACAGTACGGCCAACGTGCGACGGGTCATGGCTCCTCCAGCGGAGGAACGAAACGGCGGAAGGTCGAGCGCCCTCCTCAGCGCAATCATCGCAGAAGCCGGCGCCGACATGTCCAGGTGAGTGCGGGCCAAGGGCACTGCCCGCACGCACCATGTCTGAATCGGCTACGCTTTGCAGCAACGACCTGCGGAGCACCCAATGCCTTCGAACACACTGCTTGCACCGGCGCTGTTCATCGCTGCGCTCGTGGCAATGAGCCTTCCCCCAGCCTTCGGACAGTCCTTCCCGTCCCGGCCGATCCGCCTGATCGTCGGCTTCCCGCCAGGCGGGGCCACTGATCTGGTCGCGCGCATCCTGCAGCCAAAGCTCGCCGAGTCTTTCGGACAGCAGATCGTGATCGACAACCGGCCGGGGGCCAATGGCGTGATCTCGCTGGAGATCCTCTCGCGCAGCGACCCGGACGGGCACAGCGTGGCGATGGGTCATATCGGCAACCTGATCATCAACCCGATCATCCAGAAAGTGCCCTACGACCCGTACAAGAGCTTCGAACCGGTCGGCATGATCGTCACGCTGCAGAACATCTTCATCGTGCATCCCTCGGTTCAGGCGAAGACACTGAAGGAACTGCTGGCCCTCGCCCAGGCCAAGCCCGGGCAGGTCAACTACGCGACCTCGGGTGTAGGCAGCCCCGGACACCTCGCCACCGTCCTGCTGGAGACGATGGCCAAGGTCGCGTTCAACCATATTCCGTACAAGGGTGGCGGCCCGGCGATGACCGACCTGGTGGCCGGCCATGTGCCGGTGTTCACCGCCGTGATCTCCACCGCGGTGCCGATGGTGCAGGCAGGCAAGGCACGCGCGCTCGCCGTCACCGGCAGCCGCCGTGCAGACGCGCTGCCCGATGTGCCGACCGTGGCCGAGGCCGGCGTGCCCGGCTATGCGGCAAGCAACTGGTACGGCCTGCTGGCACCGGCGAAAACGCCCAAGGCGGCGATCGCCCGCTTCAACAAGGATGTGGTGGCCGCGCTCAATGCGCCCGACGTGCGCCAGCAACTCAAGGAGCGCGGCATCGACGCCGCCCCCAGTTCACCTGAAGAGTTCACCCGCTACGTGCGGGAGGAAGAGAAGCGCTGGGCGCCGATCATCCGCAAGGGCAACTTCAACTAGTCGGATGAGTCATCGAAGTCAGTGGTGCCAGCGACTGCCGGAAAAGGGGTCGATTTCCGCGGCACATGCCAAAGCCAGGCTCCGGCCTCGCTGGCGGAAATCGACCCCTTTCCCTTCCTCGCATGCTTACCAGCGCAACTGCTCGACCTCCAGGCCAAGCGCTCCGGCAACCTTCTCGAGTGTCGCCTTGCGCGGTTTTTTGACGCGCTCCATCTGGGCATAGGCCGCCTGGGTCACGCCGATACGGCCAGCGATCTCGGCCTGGGTGAGGCTGAAGTGTTCCCGCCAGGCCGCCATCGGCGACATCCCGCGCTCGAAGGACAGGTTGACCACCTCGTCCGGTACCGTTCCGTGCGAAAACCCACTCTTCATCCGGCGGAACTCGTCGTATGGAACCACGACGAACGCCGGATTACCGTCCTTGCCCACAATGATCTGAAACTCAGTACGTACGTTCATCGCGTTTCCTGACCTCTTCAATACTCACGATGCGAACGGCACCGTCGAAGTCGAAAAAGACCCGGTAATAGCCCACTCGAAGCCGGTACGCGTACTCGTGATTCGTCAAAGCCTTCACGTTCCTGGCATTGGACAGATCGCGGAGTTCCGTGCTGACGGCAGACCGAATCTGCTTCCCTGCTTGAGCGTCGATCTTGCGAAGCTGGCGAAGCGCCTTGGGCTGCCAGTTGATCGAGTTCACATCAGCATGATAAGCGAACAATACGTATAGTCAATGGTCGAGCGGGGTTGGGCGCCCCTCTCACTGGACAACTTCAACCCAGACCCAAGGCGCCCTGCGCGCGGGGACAAGCCAGGGACAGACCCTGTACGGGGTCTGTCCCCCCGGCGCCCGTTCAGTTCAACGGCGGAAACGCCGGCGGCGGAACACGCCGCCTGGACGCCGCCTCGTACGCCGACGCCACCCGCAGCAGCACATCCTCCCGCCCCGGCTCGCAGCGGAACACGAGCGAGAACGGCAGACCGGGTGCCGCCAGCTCGGTGCGCTGCTCAGAGCGCACCGGCTCGTAGCGTTTGCGGTCTTCGCTCAGGCGGAACTCCGGGTCGTAGGCGGTGGTGACATAGCCTGCCGGGATCAGCACTTCGGTGAGGCCAGCGTTCGGCCCGTTGAGCGACTCCGGCCGCAGGTTCTGCCAGATGCCGGGTTGCCCCGCCCCGCCGATCTTTCCCGGCGGATAGGGCGAATGCAGCCGCACCAGCGCATCCAGCCGGTTCTCGTACATCACCATCATGTCGACCCGGCGCAACAGTTCGCGCAGCATGATCCGCTCGTTGATGCCCTGGCGTTCGCCCAGCCGGTTGCGTATATCGCCCACCGCCTGCCAGTTCTGGAACCAGGCCCGCTGGTCGTCGCCCCAGAACTTGCTGCGCAGGTTCAGGCTGGCGAAATCGACCACCGACTCGGCAAAGCCACGCGCCTGCCAGTCGGCGGCACGCCGGGTCAGGTACTGGGTCAGGTGAAAGCGGAACGCCATGCCGATCTCCTGCTGCTGCACCGTCGCCAGATCGAGATTGGCCGGTGCCGGCAGCAGCCCTTCGGCGAGCTTCACCATGTAGTCGATCGGCTGCATCGAACCGCTGCCGAAGAAGCGGCCGGGCTGGAACTCGGTGCGCACGATCGCCTGGGCGAACTCGACGAACAGCGGCTGCCCCTGCGCATCGAGCCGGTACAGCAGGTCGGGCATCAGCAGCGGCACCATGCGCGCCAGTGCCCGACGAAAGTCGACAGCCATCGGCTCGCACTCGGCATCCGGCGTCCACAACGGATCGCCGGACTCGACCAGTGTCGCGCCCAACTGCCCGGCCAGCACCGTCTTGATCTCGCGTGCCGCCGCCTCGACGATCGGCGTCTCGCTGTTTGACCCACGCGGATACACCATCGATTCGCGGATGACGCCCAGGCGCAGGCCGGCGAGTGCGCCAGCGGCGCCCTCCGCCCGGGCATGGCGGGCATAGCCCCCGGTCAATACCGAGGACCGCGGCACCGTCGTCCATTCGTCGCGCGGATCGTAGTAGCCATCCACCGGATCCTTGAGCGCATCGAGCACCTTCGCGCAATCGCCTAGGGTTCGGCACAGCACACCAGTGCGGTCGACATGCACATCCACCCCGATCGCGCCGCCATCGAAACCGATCAGCCCCTTGTGCGGCAGGATCAGGGCCACCGAATTGTGATTGGCCGGCCCGCGGCAGGACGCCCGCGTCTCTTCCCCAAGACTCGCCATGCACAGATTGGCGCTGACCGACACGCCTGAGCCGGAACTCGAGCCCAGCGACGCCGAGCGTGTCGTGTCATAGGGGTTGGACGGATTGCCGCCCCAGGTGCTGCGCTGATAGCCCAGGGTCGAGGGCAGCACCTCGCGCGCCTAGTGCTCGCCACCCGGGTCATGGCCGCGGCCGTTGTACTCGGTGCAAACCGCCTTGGCGAAGATGATCGCGCCCTTGTCGCGCAACTGGCCGACCAGCTGGTGATCGCGTGCCGGCACGTCGATGTCATAGCGGGTGTCGCCGCCGCCGCTCGAGCGCATGTCCTTGGTGTCGAACGGATCCTTGAACGAGAACGCCACGCCGTACATCGGCAGCTTCGCCAGATCCGGGTTGCGCCCGTACTGTGCATCGAGCTCGGCGGCGCGCTCGAGCGCATCGGGCTGATGGCGGAACTCGTCGCACATCGGCGGCGCACCCGGGGGCAGCGGACCGAGCGAGGGATGCCGGTCGAACTCGCCCTTGCAGGTGACCGAGCGCTCACCCCGGATGTTGATCGTCGACAGCGCGTTGACCTGCCCAGCGTTCGGCATGCCGACAACCATCCCGTACTGCTGGGCCACGTCAGGATCGGAAGCAGTGGCTTCCATGCGGCCGAACTCGAGTGGTGGCCCCTGATACTTGTCGACATCCGGCAGCCAGGCCGACGCCTTCAGCGTCTGCTCTGGGAAGGCGAGTGCCGCCCCGCCGCGCACCGTGCCGGGTGTCGCAGGCACCGCAGCACCGTCCGCGGTCACCAGCATGCTGGACACGCCGTTGAACGCGCGCACCCGCTTCAGATAGTGCTCGACCACCTGCACACAGGTGGTCTGCCCCTCGCGGATCGCCTGATGCAGCTCGTCGATGGTGGCCTCTTCCAGGCGGAACGCCTGAGCGGCAGGTTTTGGCGGGATGGACACGGCGTGGCTCCTGGAACGCCCGGGCCCGAACGGGCCTGGCTGGCGACGGGCCGAGTTTAATGCGCGGCGCCAATGCGTGATGTCCTGATGGCGGACATGGAAAGACTTTCGCGCGAAAACTGGAAGAACTTGCTCTTCCTTGCCGGCGGTCGCTGGGCGCCCGGGCGCGCCACGCTTCATGTGCCGTATGATGGTGCCATACAAAACTGAACGCGCATGCTTGCTGGAGGACGCAGGACCGGCAGCGCGGACAAGGGCAAGACAACAAATGGAATTGCGCCACCTCCGCTACTTCCTCGCGGTCGCCGATGCGCTCAGCTTCACTCGGGCGGCGGTCGCGCTGAACGTGACCCAGCCCACGCTGTCGCAGCAGATCCGCCAGCTCGAGGATGGCGTCGGCTGCGCCCTGTTCGACCGGGTCGGCCGGCACGTGCGGCTGACCCCCGCCGGGGACCTGTTCAGAGAGCATGCCAAGCGCGTGCTCAACGAAATCAGCAGCGCCGAGAATTCGCTGGCCGAACTGCAGG
>JBBRCD010000183.1:0-7097 GCA_038205245.1 Burkholderiales bacterium | reverse complement strand
GAGAGGCGATCCTCGGGCTGTCAGCGCGGCGCCTGCTGAAACTGGACTGAAGGTCGACAGGGCACTGGGGGTGAAGGTTCATGCCGAGACGGTCTCGAAATCGACGGCTGCACCCACGGCTGCGCCCCGGTGCCCGGGAGCGCACACGCTTCCTGCATGCCAAGTGCCTGGCATCCGACCGTCCCCGCCTTGCTTTTCAGCGACCCGCCAGCCGCGCACGCTCGGCGATCGAGGCCGCGAGCTCGCCCTGCTTCGCCGACAGCGTCTTCAGCCAGCGTTGCCCGCCGAAGGTGAAGCCGATCCAGTAGCCGAGTTCGACCAGCTGCGGCTCGGTGAACTCGGCGTTGAGCGATGCCCACAGCGCATCATCGGCCTGGGCCGGGTCGTACATGATCGCATCACAGTAGCGCAGCGCGGTCTTCTCGCGCGCGGTGAACCGGGTCGACTTCTCGTAGCCCATCAGCTCGGACATACGGCTGTCGGTGTCCCGCGCAGACCGCGCGGTTCCCTGGTTGCTTCAATAGGCGCATTCCACGGTGTAGGCGATGTAAGCCCGGGTAAGTTCCTTCAGGTCATGCTCGACCACACCATGGTTGTCGTCGAACAACATCTCGCGGGTCAACGTGAACGAGCGCATCACATCGGGCTGGTGCGCGCGGATCGCCTGATTCTCCGGGCCCGGACGCCCCGCGCGCATGGCCGCATCCATCCAGGAACGAATCTGCGGGTCAGTGATCGTGGACGGATCGACATAGCTCAGGCGGGCCACTTGGGGGTCTCCTCAGGGGTGTTGTGTTAGGTTCGAGGCAGCGTAGAACAAGAATGCGTGGCATGCAATGCGCGTGCACGGTGCAACGTACCACCCGCAACGTGCAACGTGGAATGTGCAACGTGCAACGTGCAATGTGCAACCCGCAACGTGCAACGTGCAATGTGCAACGTCACGCAGCGACTCGATAGTGAGAGTACAGGAGGAAACATGAACCGGCTTTTCCCGCGCCGTCCTGGCGTCCAACGTACTCGCACGACTCTGGTCAGGCTGGGTGCGATCACTGTGGCGTGTGTCGTTCTGGCATCGGCCGCCAGCGCGCAGTCGTGGCCGCAACGGCCGATCCGCATGGTGGTGCCGCAGGGCGCGGGCTCGTCGAACGACACCTTGAGTCGGGTGCTGGCGATCAAGCTGGGTGAACTGCTGGGCCAGCAGATCGTGGTCGACAACCGTCCTGGCGCGGGCGGCATCATCGGTATGGAGATCGCCGCACGCGCCGCACCCGATGGCTACACGATCCTGGGTACCGCCACCGCGACCCAGGTGATCGCACCGCTGCTGCAGAAGAAGCTCAGCTTCGATCCGTTCAAGGACCTGGCGCCGGTTTCGCTGTTCGGGGTCACCCAGAACGTGGTCGTCGTGCATCCTTCGCTCGCTGCCAGGAGCGCGAAGGAGCTGATCGCATTGCTCAAGGCCTCACCGGGCAAGCTCAACATGTCCTCGGCCGGTGCCGGCTCGCAGAGCCATCTGGCCGGCGTGCAGTTCATGCTTGCCAGTGGCACCGATGCAGTTCATGTGCCGTACAAGGGTGGCGGCGCCTCGGTAGCGGCGGCCGTGGCCAACGAAGCGCAGTTCACCATCACGCCGCTGGCGGCAACACTGCCCTTCATCCGCTCCGGCCAGTTGCGCGCGCTCGCCACTGCGGGTGCGAAACGCACCGTGCAACTGCCGGACCTGCCGACCCTGGCCGAATCAGCGCTGCCGGGCTTCCAGTCCACCGGCTGGGTCGGCATTCTGGTGCCGCGTGGCACCCCGAAACCGATCACCGAGCGCCTGCATTTGACCATCGTGCAGGTGATGAAGCAACCGGACACCCAGGAGCAGATCGTGCGCGCCGGTGCCGACCCTTTGACCAGCACCCCCGAGGAGTTCGCGAAGTTGATCCGCGAAGAATGGGAGCGGTTCAAACTGGCGATCGAGGTCGCGAAGCTCACAATCGAGTAGACCCGGCAGCGCACGCGCGGCGCGATACATCGATGCACCGCGCACTGCCCGGACTTCGGTTGCCAGGATGGGTTTGCAACCCTGCCGGCCTGCGGCGGCGACGCTCAAGGGGTCGGGGGACAGCCCCCGCATGGGGTCTGTCCCCGCTCGCAGCCTGATTGCTGCCGCTGCATCCCGGACGTGACGAAAGTCACTCGGCCCGGGTGATCCACTGCAGCGAAGCCTTCGCGCGGGTTCGCTAAAATCAACAGCGATCCATATGCTGTCTCCGCCTACCTTCCGAGGACTGTCCGATGAAACCCGTCGCCTTTCGCACGCTTGCCACCGTAGTCGTAGTCGCCAGCCTGCACTCCGCCGCTGCGCTTGCCAATCTGGTCACCAACGGCAGCTTCTCCGCCGGCAACACCGGCTTCGGCTCCGACTACAGCTACAGCGCACCGACGCCCGACACCAACGGCTTTCCGGAACGCAACTACACGGTCGGTGCCAATCCCATGGCCTGGCACAACCTGTTCGTTTCGATGGGTGACCACACCACCGGCACCGGTCAGATGTTCATCGGCAACGGCTCGAGCAATATCACCGATCGCGTCTGGTCCCAGACGATCAACGGGGCGACGGTCGGGCAGAACTACTTCTTCGAAGCCTTCGTCGCCAACGTCTGCTGCAATCCGAACGGTCCGCAGGGCGCCGCAGTAGCCGCACTTTCGTTCTACGCCAATGGCAACCTGCTCGGCATGCGTACCACCAGCGGCCTGGGCGTGTGGGAAGGTCTGAGCACCAACTGGGTTGCCGATTCGAGTACGGTCAATCTGGTGATCCTGAACAGTCAGAGTGCATTGCAGGGTAACGACTTCGCGATCGACGACATCAATTTCAGCAGCACAACCACCGTGGTGCCGGTGCCGGGTGCGCTGCCGCTGATGCTGGCTGGCCTGGGCATGATCGCCTGGGCAGCGCGGCGCAAGCCGGGCCAGCGGACGGCCTGAGTTGCAGGCGTGAGTTGCAGACCTGAGGTGCAAAGCTGAGTTACAGACCCGAGACGCGGCTGGGCGCCGTAGGCCCAGCTTGCGACGGGTTCATCGCGCCTCACCGAGCCGCTGAAGTTCGGCCGAGGCGACGATGGTGACCCCAGGTGCGGCGCGATCCAGCGCCCGGAGCATTCCGCGAGCAAGGACCGCCGGATCGATCACCCGCCAGTTCGCCGGCAGCAGTGGCTGCAGCACGCCAGCGATGCCGATCGCGACGCGCTCGAAGACGCGCAACTCATCGCGCGCGCCACCGAGCAGCGCGGGCCGAGCGATCAGCAGCGATTCGAACCCGAGTGTAGCGAGCGACTGCTCGGTTTCGCCCTTGATCCGGCTGTAGAAGAACGCGGAGCGCGGGTCGGCGCCGAGCGCCGAGACGACCGCGAGCCGGCGCACGCCGCTCGCCCGCGCAGCGCGCGCGAAGGCGAGCACCGCGTCATGATCGACGCGGCGGAACGCTGCGCGCGACCCGGCGCGCCGCAGTGTGGTGCCGAGCGCGATGAAGGCGCGGTCAGCCGTGGGCAGACTCAGCGCATCGAGTCGGTCGAAGTCGACGCACAGTGCCTGCAGCTTCGGATGCGCTGTGGACGGCCCCTGGCGTCCGACAGCCACCACCTGCTCGCAGCGCGCGCAGCCGAGCAACCGGCCAAGCAGCGCGCGCCCGGCCAGGCCGGTCGCGCCGGCAAGCAGTACGCGCATCAGACGGGCCTCGCACCACTCGGTCGACGCGCAGCGGGTCTGCATGCCCGATAGCCCACCGCGCACCGTGCGCTAACGCACATGTCGACCCTGATAAAGACAAGTAAATCGTTTGCCTCTGCCGTCGGGCCAGCGCAGCCTTGAAAGCGCTTCGAGTGATTCCATCAGGGTCAGTGCTCAAGGGTAAACCGCATTATCACACCGGCTGCGCTCACTGGCCGTCTATGCAAGGGCTGGCAGCCCCCCTCAAAGGTTTTCGCATGAACACTGCTTCACCTCTCTCGCTGATGCGCTGGCCGGATGCATCCTGGCCGTCCGCGATGTGTCCGGTGCGGCTGTGTTCCGTTCTGGTGTGTGCTGGTCTGCTCTGTCTCGGTCTGTCCGGTTGCGCCGAGCAGGCGGCGCTCCCGGTGTCCGCCGGCACCGGTCTTTCGCCAGAGCTTCCACCCCCGCGCCAGACATTCGTTCCCACGGTGAACATCGCGCCCGCACGCCCCTGGCAGCCTGGCGAGGCGCCCGAGCCAGCAACCGGGCTGAAGATCACCGCGTTCGCGCAGATGCTCGACCATCCTCGCTGGCTGCTCGTGCTGCCAAACGGGGACGTGCTGGTGGCTGAATCGAACGCACCGCCCAAGCCGGATGACCGGCAAGGCATCCGCGGCTGGATCATGGGCAAGGTTATGAAACGCGCCGGGGCGGCTACGCCAAGCGCAAATCGCCTCACGCTTTTGCGTGACACCGATGGCGATGGTGTGGCCGATCTGCGCTCGGTCCTGGTCCAGGGGCTGAACTCGCCGTTCGGCATGGCGCTGATCGGTGATCGTCTCTATATCGCCGAGACCGATCAGGTCGTGGCGGTGCCCTACCGCGACGGCGTGACATCGATCATCGATCAGCCGGTGAGGCTGGTCGAGCTGCCCGCTGGCACCATCAACCACCATTGGACCAAGAGCCTGCTGGCGAGCGCCGATGGTCTGCACCTGTATGTCGGTGTGGGCTCGAACAGCAATGTCGGCGAACGCGGCATGGCGGCAGAAACCGGACGCGCGGCGATCTGGGAGGTCACGATTGCCACCGGCGCCCACCGCGAGTTGGCCACCGGCCTGCGCAACCCGGTCGGGCTCGCGCTAGAGCCACGCACCGGGGCGCTGTGGGCGACAGTCAACGAGCGCGATGAGTTGGGCAGCGATCTGGTGCCGGACTTCCTGACCTCGGTAGTCGACGGCGCATTCTACGGCTGGCCCTACAGCTATTTTGGAATGCATGTCGATGCCCGGCCCAGCCCGGCGCGCCCGGATCGGGTGGCCGCAGCGCGCGTGCCCGACTATGCGCTCGGGCCCCATACCGCCTCGCTCGGGCTTGCTTCAGCGGCCGGTAACCAACTGCCAGCGCGCTTTGCCGAGGGCATGTTCATCGGTCAGCACGGCTCGTGGAACCGCAGGCCGCACAGCGGATACAAGGTGATCTTCGTGCCGTTCCAGCAGGGCCGGCCCACAGGCGAAGCGCCGATCGATGTGCTCACCGGATTTCTGGCCGAAGACGGTACTGCCCGCGGTCGTCCGGTTGGCGTGGCGATCGACCGGCGCGGCGGGTTGCTGGTGGCCGACGATGTCGGCAATACCGTGTGGCGGGTGAGCGGCGTCGAGCCCGTGCTGCTGGCGCGCGCTGCGGCTGTCCGATGAGCCAGGCGAAACGCACAACGCAGACGAGGCAAGCTCGCGCCGCACCGGGCGCCGACCCGATGGCTTGCCCTCCAAGACCAACGCTTATCAACTGAACAGGTGTGACCGATGAATGGATTCCTTTATGGCGCCGTGGTGACGGCCCTTATTTTCAGCGCGCTCGCGCGCTCCGGTTCGCAGGTACGCCGCTTGCGACGACGTTTGCAGGACAGGCAAGAACTGGCGCGCTGGGAGGACGATGGCGGCGCGCTGCGTGCCGGCGTGAGTGCACCTTTGCTGGCGGTGCGCCGTGCTCTCGAGCAGTCACCGCCGCGGATGCCGAACGCTCTGGGCTGATCACCACCTTTGTATGGAAGGTTACACCGCGGTTTACACCGCACTGCGCACCGCACTGCGCACCGCACTGCGCACCGCACCGCGCACCGTAGTTCGCACCCCAGGTTACACCCCAGTTCTGGCTTCGACCATCCCGGCCGGAGCATTCGATGATGAGGAAGACAAAGATGAATACTTCGACTACAGCCAGCATGATCGACGGCAAGATCGAGAACGCCGTCGACCACGCCGCCATCCGTGCCCATGATGCGGTCGACCGTGCGGTCGCCTCGGTCAACCCTATGGTGCAACGCGTCGGTGGTGCAGCACAGGACGCGGTAACGCGTGTGCAGTCCACAGCGCAGACGGTGCTGCACGCACCCGATCAATGGCTGGACGATGTACGCCTGCAGGTGCGCGAGCGGCCGCTCGCATCGCTCGGCCTGGTCGCGCTGGCGGTTTGGGTGGCTAGCCGATTCTGGCCCAGGTAGAGCCGGGCGCCCATCGGGGGCTCCATCGCCCGGCGGCCCTGTCCCGCAAAGGAATGCGAACATGCTCTACACCATCGCCGTCGTCCTGGTCATTCTGTGGCTGCTCGGGCTCGTGACCGCCTACACCGTGGGCGGATTCATTCATGCCCTGCTGGTGATCGCGGTCGTCGTCTTGCTCCTGCGGGTCGTCAGCGGACGGAGTCCAGTGTGAGCGAACGCCGGGATAGCCAGACCCCGGCGACAGCCGAGGCCCACGCATGATCAGGATCGCGGTTCTCGCGGTTCTCGCGCTGCTCGCCGGCGGCATCCTGCTGCTCATCTTCGGGGTGAACGCCATGAACTCGTTCAGTTCCGACGTGTCCCGGTTGTTCACCGGCACGCCGACGGACCGCTCGATCTGGATGTTGGTCGGCGGTATCGTGATACTCGTCGCGGCCGCCGCGGGAGTGCTGTCCGTCTCCAGCGAAGCCTGACCGCCGCAACCGCCGCACCCCGCGGCGCCTGCACCGCGTCCGGAAACAGGGCACCATGTTGGCCACAGCACGTCATCAGAGGCCACCGGTGGTCCGGATCAAGCTCTTCATCCAACTGCAGTACGAGATCGTCGGTTACCCCAGCGATTTCATCTTCAACGTCCACGCCGCGCGGACCCCTTGCCAGACCGTGCTGACTGAGCAGTTCCAGGTCAGCCAGCCGGTGGCGGTGTCCCTGTTCGACGGCCCGGCGCACGGCAACCGCTACGCGCGCCTGCATGCCGGACCAGGCCCCCTCAACGTGCGCTACGACGCGACGGTGGAAATCGCGCACCACATCGTGTCGCCGGACGGCATCCATGAAATGCCGATCGCCGAGTTGCCCCCCGAGGTGCTGCCATACATCTATCCCAGCC
>JBBRCD010000182.1:0-7135 GCA_038205245.1 Burkholderiales bacterium | reverse complement strand
ATCGACAACCGGGGCGGCGCCGGGGGCATGCTGGGCACTGAAGTGGCTGCCCGCGCTGGCGCTGATGGCTACACGCTGCTGATCATGGACCCGGCGATCGTGATCAACCAGAGCCTTCAGCCCAAGGTGCCGTACGATGTGTTGAAGGATTTCGAGACGATCACGGTTGCCACCTCCTCGCCGCTGGTGCTGGCAATCAACCCCAAGGTGCCGGCAAAGACCGTGCAGGATCTGGTCGGGGTGGCGAAATCGAAACCGGGGTCGCTCGTCTTCGCCTCGGCCGGCATCGGCACCACACCGCACATGGCGGGCGAGTTCTTCAAGGCACGCATCGCGCAGAACATCGTGCATGTGCCCTACAAGGGCAGTGGCCCCGCGATGCAGGATCTGGTCGGCGGCAATGTGCAGATGACCTTCTCATCGATTGCCGCAGCGCTACCCTTCATCAAGGAAGGCCGGCTCACTGCCCTGGCCACCACTGGCGCGAAGCGGGTCGGCGCATTGCCTGACGTGCCGACGATGATCGAGTCCGGCTTTGCCGGCTTCGAGGTCGAGCTCTGGCAGGCGGTGTTCGTGCCTGCAGGCACCCCGAAGGACACCCTGGCGCGGCTGCACTCGGAGATCATCAAGGCGTTGCAGTCGGCCGAGGTGCGCGCGGCACTGGCCAAGGTCGGCAACGAGCCGGTGGGCAGCACGCAGCCGGACGCTGCGAAGTTCGTGCGTGCCGAACTCGCCAAATGGGCGAAGCTGGTCAAGGACGCGGGCATCAAGAGCGAATAGCGAAACCAGCCATGCCGTCCGGGTTATCGTTGAACGTGAACCGGCCACATTAATGCAGCGGACAGCGGCCAGCGGACAGACCCCGCATCGGGTGGGTCCCCGCTTCCGCCCGTGCCAGCGTTCGGGTATCTTCCACCCCGATCAGAGCGTGCAAGCAGGAGCAGCCATGTCCGAACCGCAGTCCGGATCGAAGAGGGTCGCCATCGTCACTGGCGCCGGGTCCGGCATCGGTCGGGCCGCGGCCCTCGCGCTGCTGCGTGCCGGCTGGTCGGTCGCGTTGGCCGGGCGCCGTCTCGAGCCCCTGCAGCAGGCGGCTGCCGAGTCCGGTGCCCAGTCTGGCGTCGATGCGCGCGCCCTGACAGTGTCCACCGACATCACCGATCCGGTCGCGGTCGAAGCGCTGTTTGCAACGGTCAAGGCAAAGTTCGGCCGCCTGGACATGCTGTTCAACAACGCCGGCCAGAACGCGCCCGGGGTGCCGCTTGAAGACCTCCCCTACGAGCGCTGGCTGTCGGTGCTGAACGCCAACCTCTCCGGTGCCTTCCTGTGCACCCAGCATGCATTCCGGATGATGAAGGCGCAGCAGCCGATGGGCGGGCGCATCATCAACAACGGCTCGATCTCGGCCCATGCGCCGCGGCCCGATTCCGCCCCGTACACCGCCAGCAAGCACGGCATCACCGGGCTGACGAAGACGACGGCTCTGGATGGGCGCAAGTACGACATCGCGTGCTGCCAGATCGATGTCGGCAACGCGATGACCGAGCTGGCCGCGCGCATGTCCAAGGGGGTCAAGCAGGCAACTGGCGAGATCAAGGTGGAACCGATGATCGATGTCGAGGATGTGGCGCGCACGGTCGTCTACATGGCCGAGCAACCGCTCGGGGTGAACCTCTTTACGGTCACGATCATGGCGACCAAGATGCCGTTTGTCGGGCGGGGGTGACCTGTCGGGACGAGCCAGGCGATCCGGGCTCGACAGTCCTGCATCCGTTGGGCAAGGCGCAAGTTACCGAAGCTGCTT
Organism: Burkholderiales bacterium; assembly: GCA_038205245.1. Taxonomy (GTDB): domain Bacteria; phylum Pseudomonadota; class Gammaproteobacteria; order Burkholderiales; family CAIKXV01; genus CAIKXV01. The sequence continues at coordinate 5,331 of JBBRCD010000182.1, read as the reverse complement.
CACGATCGAGTTCGCTACCGCAACAATAAAGTGGTAAAGATAGGATTTGCCATGTCGATAACCTATTGATGCATGGGGTATTGGAGAGTTTCCTGACATTTGTAGTCTCGCCAGCGCTGTAACCGCCTGGTGCGGCGGTGGCAGGGCCGGGCAAACCGGGCGGTAGCATGCTCCAACGGCGTCGCTCGATGGCGCAGATGTCGTTCCGGTGAAACCCCAGTCCGAACGCAATGGAACGCCAGAGCATGTAATGGGAACCCGGGGACGAATGATGCGGTTGGGTCTGGGCGCGAAGTTCACCCTCGCCGTGCTGAGCATTGTCGCGATGACGATGGGCGCGAATATGCTCTATTCGCTGCACACCTCCTCCCGCTTCCATGAGAAGCAACTGGTAGAGCGCGGCCAAGCGCTCGGGCGCCTGATCGCGTTGGTCAGCCCGGACGCCATACTGGGCTTCGATTTCCTGCTGCTCAACGAGTACACCCGTCAGATGTCGTCGCAGCCGGATGTCGTCTATGGCGTGATCCTGAGTCCGCAAGGCATACCGCTCAGCGCTTACACCGACGACTCGGATCCGGCTTTAAAGAAGCGCTTCTCTGCAGTCAGGTCGACCGATCTGCCGAAAATGCTTCAGGCGCTGGATGCTCAGGCCGATCTGATCCGGCTCGAGTTTCCGATCGTGCACAACGATCGGCTGCTCGGGCGCTTCGTGGTGGGCATCAGCAGGGCGTCCCTGTATGCCGAGTCGCGCCGCCAGCTTGTGTTCCAGCTGCTTGCCCTGGCTGCCATCGTATTGTTTCTGAGTGCGGCGATCCACCTGGTGTTCCGGTTCAAGGTCCTGTTTCCGATCCAGGCCTTGATCGCCGCATCGCAGAAGGTCGAGCGTGGCCAGCACGGCCAGGTCGAATTGAGGTCGGATGACGAAATCGGGTCGCTCGCGAAGGCGTTCAACGCAATGTCCGAAGCCGTGCGACAGGAGCAGGAGAAGTTGCACCGGCAGGCGAACTTCGACACGTTGACCGGCCTGCCCAACCGGCTGATGGCCCTGGACCGGATCGATCAGGCGATCAACCGCGCGCGGCGCACCGGTCAGCGCTTTGCCATCTACTTCATCGACCTGGACGACTTCAAGGATGTCAACGATTCGCTCGGCCACGCGGTGGGCGATGATCTGCTCATCGCGACCGGCGCCCGGGTGCAGGCCATCCTCAGGGATGCCGACACCATCGCCCGGCTCGGGGGGGACGAGTTTCTGGTCCTGGCCCCGGATATCGTCGACGAAGTGCAGGCCGAGGAGATCTCCGATCGGCTGATCAAGGCGATATCCCAGCCCCAGGAGCTGAACGGCCGCAAGGTGGTGGCACGGTGCAGCATCGGCATCGTGCTGTTCCCGGATAACGGCGACAGCGTCGAGACGCTGATGGCGAACGCGGACAACGCGATGTACCAGTCCAAAGCCACCGGGCGAGGTCTGGCCACGTTCTTCACCGACGAGATGAACACCCGCCTGCGCGAGCGGATACAGATGGAGCAGGATCTCAACGTCGCGCTGGAACTCGGTCAGTTCGAGCTTCACTATCAGCCGATCGTCGATACTGCCGACCAGCGCCACTGCGGCGCTGAAGTGCTGCTTCGTTGGCAGCATCCGGAACGCGGGACGATCAGCCCGTCCGAGTTCATCCCGCTGGCCGAGGCCACCGGGCAGATCGTCGTTATCGGCGACTGGGTGCTCGAGCAGGCCTGCCGCAGTTGGAGCACCTGGCGCGACTCGGGCATGGCGCCCGGTTTCCTGGCGATCAATATCTCGAGAATCCAGTTCCGGAAACGCTTTTCGGACCGCCTTGCCGAGCTGATGTCGACCCATGGCATTCCCGCCCGGGCGCTGGAGCTCGAGATTACCGAGAGCGTCCTGCTGGACGACCACCAACACGTGGCCGAGGAACTGGGCAGCCTGCGCGCCCTCGGGGTGACCATATCCCTGGACGATTTCGGCACCGGCTACTCATCGCTCAGCTACCTGAAGCGGTTCCGGTTCGATGTGCTGAAGATCGATCGCAGCTTCGTTGCCGGCCTGCCCGGCAAGGCGGAGGACGTCCTGCTGGTCAAGGCGATCCTGGCCATGGCAAAGGGGCTTGATCTGAAGGTGATTGCCGAGGGCGTGGAAACCCAGGAGCAGCTGAGTTTCCTCACCGTTCAGGGATGCGACCTCGCCCAGGGATTTCTGTTGGCAAGGCCGATGAGCGGGCAAGCGTATGCGGCTTTTTTGAAGGAAAAGAGGGCCGGCACAGAGCCGCGTCGGCTCGCCGCCACGCGGGACAAGCGGCGGATCGGTTCGCAGGCTTGAAGGAGAGGGTCTGATGCTTCTGGACGGTGTTGGTTCGAAGATGTGGTTGCGCGAAGCGGGAAGCCTTGCGGCAGCGTTCGGCCGCGCGATCATGCTTCTCGCAGCGCTGACCGGCCTCGTCACAGGTGCGCCTGCGCGAGCGCAGGAGACCCCGCTGATCCTGGGTGTGTTTCCGCGGCTGAACCCGAGCGAAACGACGACGCGCTATGCGCCCCTGGCAGATCATCTGAGCCTCCGCCTCGGCCGTAAAGTGACGCTCGCAACCTCGCGTGACTTCGAGTCTTTCTGGCGTGGTATTCGGGAACAGCGTTACGACATCGTGCAGTACAACCAGTACCACTACATCCGTTCTGCAAAAACCTACCAGGTCATCGCCCACAACAAGGAGTTCGGCAGGAGCACGATCGCAGGCGTGCTGTATGTACGCAAGGACAGCAATATCACCACCCTTGCCCAGCTTCGCGGGAAAACCGTACTGTTCGGCGGAGGGGAGGATGCGATGATCGGCTACATCGCACCCATGTTCATGCTGGGGCGGGCCGGGTTGAAGAAGGGTGATTTCAACGTCCAATTTGCAGTAAATCCGATCAACTCGGTGATCGGCGTCGCAAGAAATCAGGCCGATGCCGCGGGATCGGGGGATCAAGTGCTGGAGCAGTCGGCAGTGAAATCCGCGATCAACACCGAAGATTTGACCGTTCTCGCAACGTCGGAGCAGCTGCTGCACCTGCCCTGGGCGGTGCGTCGCACGCTCAGTCCGAAATTGCGCGAACAGATTCAGTCGACGCTGATTGATCTCGACAAGGACGATGCGGGCCGCAAAGTACTGAAGTCGGCGGTGATGACAGGGATAGGCAAAGCGGACGACAAGGATTACGATCCGCATCGCGCGATGATCAAGGCAGTGATGGGGTCTGTCGCGGTCGAATAGGTTCGTGACGGAGTCGTAAACGTGTCAGTGCGAACGCGTCCCTGGGTCAAGCACTTTGCGCTATCGAGCGTTCCGGTGGCTGCGATTGTTCTGGTCGCGATATTCGCGCACTTCGGGCCGAGCGCAGGCACGTGGCGCGCCCAGCTCCCGCCTGCGCCGGGGTGGTCGGAATTCCAGTCTGCCAACGGGATCGACGAGTTTGGTGAGGACGGTTACTTCATCCGAGCCGTGCAGCACGGATACGGCCTCTTCTATTACACGACCGAGTATGCGCCGCGCTTCACTCGCAGGACGTCAACGGACGCTGTGCATTCCTGTTCCGGATGCCATTCCGTCGAAGACCTCGCGCACGGCCTGGTGACGTCGGATCGCTTCGACACGGTACTACGCAAGCGCGTTTCGTTCGAAGAACGCGTGATGCGCTGTTATGCTCAGCATCTCGATGGATTCGTGCCCACCATCTACGACCCTGCTGTGCGCGATCTGCGCATACTGGCGCGTGCGGTTGGGCATCACCTTCAGCTGAGCGAAGGCGTGCGAAGACAGAAGGAGTAACGCAATGGCCGGATGGCGATCAAGGTTTTTCAGGATCGGTATCATCTTATCGATGCTCGGTGCCTTCTATCTGGTCGCACTCGCAAGCCAGGCGGAGCGAGACCAGCTGCGGAGCATTGACGTTCATCTGACGCCCACCTGCAGCGAAAAGCTCCAGGCCTACGGGCTGACAGTCGCTGACGAATATCGATCGCCGTACATCGTGAAGGCTGGCGGCAACCCTGTCTCGGCTGCGGGCTACACTGCGGAAGACGTCCGGGCAATTCAGCGTGGTTGCAATATCGTCGATGATCTTCAGGGACATCTGTCTCCGACCGGTGTCCGCGAACGCTGGAATGCAACCCGATTCGTTCGCGGTACCCATACCACCTGCACCCATTGCCACCAGAGCGCAGGCGACAAGCATGACGCTGAAGGCAAACGCCCCGTTGGCTCCAACAACCTGGGGGCATCATGGGTGATGGCCGACATGTATGACCGGTTTACCGGAATGATACTGTCCAACGAATTGCGGCAAATGCAGTGCTTTATCAACTCATCGAACGGCTTCAAGCCGAACATTTCCGACGACGTCATTCGTGACGTCACCGCTTACAGCCGGTTTCTGGCGGCTGCACTCGACCTCAAAATGGGCGTTCGATATCCGGAACAGGGACTCGACGAGATTCCCGCCTCTGCAACTTCCCGGCGCGGTGACGATTACGTGCGTGGCGCTCGCCTCTACGCCGAAACCTGCGCGTCATGCCATGGTCCGCAGGGATTCGGCCTGGTGGTGGAGGGGCGGGCAGTTTATCCCGCGGTGGCGGGACCGCACTCGTTCAGCACCGACTCGCGGATGAACTTCGCAGCGGTGAATACGATCATGCCTGGCTTCATCTGCCGCAACATGCCACCCGGCGCGGAAGGCAGCCTGGATAACCAGCAGTGCCGCGATATTGCCTATTTCCTCAGCACACTGCCGCGCCCTGCAGGCGACCTCAAGGGCCCGCTTTCCGCTGTCTGGCAGCAGGCGATGATGAAGATCATGCCACCACTGACTCGCTATGCCGAGTCAATCGGGCGCGGTCAGTCACTTCAGAGCGACCAGTAGCCGAGTGTCAGAGAAAACGGCCGGGACGCGGCCCCTGACTCCTCCCGCGCTTCGAGGCAGTCTCGTTGTCGGTCTGACGCTCGCGATAGTGACTTTGCCGCAGGCAATCGCGTTCTCTACGACGCTCGCCGGGCTCCCGCCGCAGTTCGGTATCTATGCCGCGGTCTGGGGTGTGCTGTTCACGGCGCTGCTGAACCCGTCTCGGGTATTCAGTGGCGGGCCGAACACGACCATGTCGGCGGCGATCGGCGTCACTCTGCTGCCGATTGCTCCGCCGTTCGGCACCGACTACATGGGCTACGCGATGACGCTGGTGCTGCTCGCGGGCCTGATCCAGCTATTGTTCGTGTTGATAAAGCCCCTGGGCCGTGCACTGGACCTGATCAACGAGCCGATCATCAACGGTCTGAT
>JBBRCD010000181.1:0-7184 GCA_038205245.1 Burkholderiales bacterium | reverse complement strand
CGGCTCGTCGAAAAGCACTACGCGCGGGGCGAGCACCCAGGCGCGCGCGATCGCGACGCGCTGCTTCTCGCCGGCGGACAACTGCTGTGGCGGTGCATCGACGACCGCCTGCAGGCGCGCCCACTCGATCGCCATCTCAGTGCGCTGGCGCCGCTCCACCGCCTCGACACCTCGCGCGCGCAGCCCATAGTCCAGGTTTGCGCGCACGGTGGTAGAAAACAGGTACGGATGCGCCGGCACATACTGTAGCGCGCTGCGCACCTGCCGGGCGACGGCTGCATCCCCCACAGACATCCCATCGAACACCACCTGCCCGTCATCGGGGCGGGTCAGCCCGCAGAGCACGCGCAACAGCGTGGTCTTGCCCGATCCATTGTCCCCGCTCAGCACGCAGGCTTCACCCGCAGCCAGTTCGATCGAACACTGATCGAGCACCATTCGACCGGCGTGACTCACCCGCAGGGCGCGCGCGGCAAGCAGCGCGCTCACCCGCGATACCAGAGAGCGCGTGCGGCGCGCGGACTGCTGGCGCCCTGACCTGCACCCTGCGCCAGTACGAGCACCGCGTTGACCACCAGAGCGATCACCATCAGCACGATACCCAGGGCAATGCCCTCGGTGAACGCCCCCCTGCTGGTCTCCAGCGCAATCGCGGTGGGGATGTTGCGGGTCAGGCCGGCGATATTGCCACCGACCATCAGCGCACAGCCGACCTCGGAGATCACCCGCCCGAAGCCGCTCAGCACGGCAGCCACCAACGCGAACCGGACCTCGCCCAGCAAGGTGAACGCTGCGCGCAATGGCGAGGCGCCCAGCATGCGTGCCGTCTCGTGCAGCCTCGGGTCGGCGGCCTGCACCGCGGCCAGGGTAAATGCGCAGACGACCGGGAAGGCAATGATCACCTGACCCGCGATCATTGCTTCCTGGGTGAACAGCCACTGCATCGCGCCCAACGGCCCGCGTCTTGACAGCAGCAGATAGAGCAGCAGGCCGACCACCACCGTGGGGAAGGCGAGCAGACTCTGCACCAGCAGGATCAGCAGCCGGCGCCCGGGGAAGCGCACCATCGCGAGTATGAAGCCGCCGGCGACCGCAATCGGGGTGACGATCGCCAGCGCAATGAGCGACACCCGAAGCGACACGCCGATGACCTGCCATAACCCGGGGTCGAGGACGACCAGACGATGCAGCGCATCTCTGGTGGGTTCAAGCAGCTCCATGAGGCAGGCGCCGGTGAGCGGGGGCAGGCGAGCGGCGGGCAGACAGACCGGCCGCGCTCAGCCGCCCTTCCGTGCAGCTGGAAAGAACAGCGTCTGACCGTCGACGCGGAACTCGCCGATGCGGCGCTGTCCCTCGGATGAGGTCAGCCAGTCCATCAGTAGCCGCGCCCCTTTCGCGTTCACATGCGGATGGCGCACCGGACTGACCAGGATGATCCCGTAGGGATTGGACAGCGCCGGGTCACCCTCCACCAGCACGGTCAGGTCGAGCCCGCTGCGCATCGATGCCCAGGTGCCCCGGTCGGTCAGTACATAGGCCTGCAGTTCGTTCGCCATGGCCAGCACTTCGCCCATGCCGCGGCCGGCCGACAGGTAACCGGGCCACTTCGGCAAACCGCCGCCCAGTCTCCACAATGCGAGCTCCATCTGGTGGGTGCCGGAGTCGTCGCCGCGGGAGACGAACCGCTGCTGTGTAGCCGTGATGGCCTTGAGCGCCCCGCTGGCCGTGCCGGTCAGTCTGGTGCCGGGCGCCTGCACCCGAACCCGGGCCGGGTCGGACTTAGGCCCGGCAATCATGAAATCGTTGTACATGACATCTCGCCGGTCGACGCCTGCGCCCGAGGCGATGAACTGGTCTTCGGCCACGCGCGCATGCACCAGTACGACATCCACATCGCCGTTGACCCCGAGTTTCAGCGCCGCACCCGTACCCACCGAGACTACCCTGACGGTGTAGCCGGTCTTCTGCTCGAACGCCGGCAGCAGCCACCCGAGCAGACCGGAGTTCTCCGTGCTGGTAGTCGTCGCCATGCGAATCACCCGCTGATCCGGCGCAGGTCTCGCAGTTGACATGGCGGACTGTGCTAGTGCGGCGCCAGCTATCGCCATCACCATCACCATCGACAGCATCGCAGCCATAGCGCACTGGGCTTTCCACCACCGATCCTGCTGCCCACCCCTGTACATCCGCATCGACTTTCTTCCCCGATCGTCTGGCCGATAGCTCGCTGGTCAGCGCGAGCGCCCGGGCGCAAACTTAACGCCCCCGGAAGAAACGTCAAATATGAATTCAAAAGCCTATTCGCCCCGGCAGGCGGGCCGCGCCGCGCCGTCGATCGGTGTCGCCCGGCCGCGCCTGCGCCTGGCCATCTCGTTCGACCACGGGTCGGTCACGCAGGTGCCTGCCATCACCTTCGAACTGCTGCGGCGCCTCGCCAGGCTGGACTCGCTGCGCGAGGCGGCGAACGGCGCCGGACTCTCCTATCGCTATGCATGGGGGCTGATCCGCAGCGCCGAACAGGTCTTCGGAGCGGCGCTGATCGACACCCGGCGCGGGCGCGGAACCTCGCTCACCGACTACGGCGCCCTGCTCGCCGCGGCGCTGACCGAGATCGAATTGCAACTCGCGCCTGAACTGGACGCGGCCTCCAACGCGCTCACCGCTGCGCTTGCGCTTGGCGCGGCGGGCACGGCGCGTGTCGCCGAGCAGCGCGCAGCCATCGCACCACCCGCGCGTATACCGGCCCAGGCAGTTGGGCTTGCCCACGCCTGGCGCCAAGATGCGTCCACCGGGTTGGGCGCCAGAGCGGACGGGCAGATGCTCAATAGGCCATCGGTTCGCGCCCGAGCAACTCGCAGCGCGTCACCAGTGCATGCGCCGGCTCGCCGCCCCGCCACGCCTCGCCGACCAAAGCCGCCGGGCTGAAGCCGGCAGCCGCGCGCAGCGCGAGGCCACCGGCCACCAATCGCCGCCCGCTGGACCAGACCGACCCCGGTGATGACGCATCGTCGCCTGCGCCCGCAGCGACGACGCCCTCGAAACATGCACTGCCCTGACCTTGCGGCCATGGTTCACTGGCGAGCAGCACATCCTCCGGACGTACACGCAGCCGCAGTCTGTCGCCCAGGGCGAACGGTAATTCACCCGCCCCTGCCGCCACCCGGAAACGCACGGGCGGCCAGCCGAAGCCGCCGGCTTCGACCACCAGCACCTCAGGCCCCGCCCCGCCGGCCGGGCCCTCCACCGCCACCAATTGTCCGGCGATGATCGTCCCTGGATCGAACGCGGTGGCGCCGGCATCGCCGAGCGGCCGCGGAAACGCGGTGAGTGGTGCCGCCGCAAGGGTGCGCCCGCCATCGATCTGCACGACAAAGGTCGCCAGTCGGGCCACCTCGTCTATAGAGTGACTGACATGGATCATCGGCACCCGGAACTCGTCGCGCACCTGCTGCAGGTAATGCAGCACTTCGGCCTTGCGCTCGTCATCGAGCGCGGCCAGCGGCTCATCGAGGAGCAGCAACCTGGGTTGGGCAAGCAGTGCACGGCCGAGCGCCACCCGCTGTCGCTCGCCCCCGGAGAGCGTCCATGGCGCGCGGGCGAGCAGCGGTTCGAGGCCGAGCACGCCGCTCACCACAGGCAACGAGATCGACGACACCCCCCCGGCGCGGCGCGCACGCACCAGACCATACTCGAGGTTGCGCCGGACATCGAGATGCGGAAACAGACGGCCGTCCTGAAACACCACGCCTGTCCTGCGCCGCTCAGCGGGCAGATCGATGCCGCGCCCGGAGTCGAACAGCACCTCGCCGTCGATGACGATGCGCCCGGACTGTGGACGCAGCAGCCCGGCAATCGCCAGCACCAGGCTGCTCTTGCCGGCGCCGGAGCGGCCGAACAGGGACACCACGCCAGGCGTGACCGCGCGAAACGAGGTCTCGATACGGATCGCAGCGTTGGTGGGCGATGGCGCCGCTCTGTGCTGCCGGTGATGCACATGAGTGACGACCAGGTCGACTTCGATCAACGGTTCATCCGCGGCCGTACCGGCGCTTGACCCGACGCGCCAGCCATTCAGAGAGCACCAGCCCGCCAAGAGCGAGCATGAACGACAGGGTGGCCAGGCGCAGCGCGATTGAATCGCCGTCCGGCGTCTGCAGCGCGCTGTAGATCGCCAGCGGCAGAGTCTGCGTCTCGCCCGGGATGTTGGAGACGAAGGTGATCACTGCCCCGAACTCGCCCAGGCTCGCCGCGAACGCGATCACCATGCCGGCCAGCACGCCGGGCAGCATCAGCGGCAGGGTGATCGAGACGAACCGGTCAAACCGTCCGGCACCGAGCGAACGCGCTGCCGCCTCCAGACCGGGATCGATCGCCTCGATCGACAGCCGGATCGCGCGCACCATCAGCGGAAACGACATCACGGCGGTGGCCACCGAAGCACCGAGCGAGGTGAACACCAGACGCAGACCGAAGGTCGCCTCCAGCCACCCGCCGATCGGACCGCGTGCGCCGAGCGACAGCAGAAGCAGATAGCCGATCACCACCGGCGGCAACACCAACGGCAGATGCACCAGCGCGTCGACCAGGGTCTTGCCCGGGAAGTTGCGGCGGGCGAGCACCCAGGCGACCGCCACCGCCAGCGGCAGACTCAGGGCGACGCTCCGGGTGGCCACCACCAGGCTCAGCCAGACCGCCTGCTGTTCTGCCTCGCTCAGGATCATGGCAGCAGTCCTTGACGGCAGCTCAGGGGAGCGTGAACCCGGCGGCCACGAATACCGCACGCGCGCCCGGACCCGCAATATGCTCGAGGAACCCGCGAACCTCGGCCCGGTCCCGGCCCGCAATGATCGCGAACGGATACGAGATCCTCTGATGCGAAGCCGGCGGGAACACACCGATCACGTCGACCCGGGTGGTTGCCCGCGCGTCGGTCTCGTAGACGATGCCCAGCGGCGCTTCACCCCGTTCCACGAGAACCAGCGCCGCCCGCACGTTCTCGGCCCGCGCCAGTCGCGGCTCGGCCTCGCGCCACCAGCCGAAATGCGTCAACGCCTCGCGCGCATAGCGCCCGACCGGCACATGTGCCGGGTCGCCGGTCACCCAGCGGCCACTGCCGATCAACTTGATGAAGTCCAGCGCCGGTCCGATCTCGACCTTGCGCCCGCTGCCCGCCGGCGCCACCAGCACCAGCCGGTTGCCGAGCAGGCTGCGTCTGGACCCGGCGACCACCCGCTGGCGCGCCGCAAGCCAGTCCATCCACTCTTCGTCGGCAGAAGCGAACAGGTCGGCCTGCGCCCCCTGATCGATCTGTCTTGCCAGCGCCGAAGAGGCGGCGAAGGAAAAGCGGATGAGGGTACCGGTCTTGTCCCGATACTGGCTGCCGACCGTGTTCAGCACGCCGGACAGGGAAGCCGCGGCGAACACGGTGACCGTCGGCTGTGCGAGCGCGCCGCTCGAGTGAGCAAGGAACAACGCCAGAAGCAGCATGGCGCGGCCGGCAACCGCTTGCGCCTGGACAAGCGGTTGTCGCAGGCCGGGCAGTGCGCAGAGAAGCAGGCAAAGAATCCGGCGACGATTCATACAGCGAAAGCATTTCTGCGTGGGAATCGGGAAGTTCAGGGCCAGGCAGCGTTATATCCCGCCGACTATAACGGCCCAGCCGCAAGCGGGCAAGCATGGCGTTTCGGTCGCACCATGATCAGGCCAGTCGGCGACTTAGGGCGTTGATTGCCTTCGCCCCGGCCGATGCAGCCGCGCCCTCGGCCACCCGATACAGATCGAGCACCTGCTCACCCGTTGCAGTCAACCTTGCCCCGCCCCCGTGCGTCCCGCCTTTCGCGCAGTCGACCAGCGGGTCGGTAAACATCCGGTTCAGCTCATCGACCAGTTGCCAGCCCCGCTTGTAGCTCATCTGCATCGACCGCGCCGCAGCCGAGATCGAACCTGCGGACCGGATCGCTTCGAGCAGATCGGCCTTGCCCGGCCCGAGAAACACGCCCGGCCCGAAGACGATGCGTAGCCGCACGCTCGACACGCGGGCACCCGGCCGAAGCCTTTTGGCAACCGAACCCAGGCTACGTGGCCGCGTTACGGGCACGCCCTCGAGCGCCGCCGCAGATCGCGCGCTTGAAGACCGGGAAGCGGTCCGGAAAGCGGTCCGGGAAGCGGTAGGGGAAGCCGTCCGCGAGGTGCTCATCCGTCGATTGTCTCAGGTCATTCGTTACCATGCAGCGAATGCGGTGTGCGCACCAGCCGCGCAGATATAATAGCGTTTCCCCCAGTACTCTCTGCCACCGAATGACTCCAGTAGACACCTTTCGCCGTCCGCTCCGGGATCTGCGCATCTCGGTCACCGACCGGTGCAACTTCCGCTGCACCTACTGTATGCCGAAAGAGGTGTACGGCAAGGATTTCCAGTTCCTGGAGCGCGAGGCACTGCTGTCGTTCGGCGAGATCCACCGGCTGGTGCGGCTGTTCCGCGAGCAGGGCGTGGAGAAGGTGCGCATCACCGGAGGCGAGCCGCTGGTGCGGCGCAAGATCGAGAGACTGATCGAGATGCTTGCCTATCCGGGCGACCTGGACCTCACGCTCACCACCAACGGCTCGCTGCTCAAGCAGAAGGCCCAGGCGCTCAAGGAGGCCGGCCTGAAGCGGGTCACGGTCAGTCTGGACGCGCTCGACAACACGGTGTTCAAGGCGATGAACGATGTCGACTTTCCGGTGGATCGGGTGCTCGAAGGCATCGACGAGGCCGAGCGGGTTGGCCTCACGCCGGTCAAGATCAACATGGTGGTCAAGCGCGGCGTCAACGACGCTGATGCGATCGCGATGGCGCGCCGGTTCAAGGGCAGCGGCCATATCGTGCGCTTCATCGAGTTCATGGATGTCGGCCACACCAACGGCTGGAAGCTCGATGAGGTGGTGCCCTCGGCAGAACTGGCGGCGCGCATCGGCCAGGTGTTTCCGATCGAGCCGATCGAGGCGAACTACCGGGGCGAGGTCGCGGAACGCTGGCGCTACCTGGACGGCAGCGGCGAGATCGGCTTCATCTCGTCGGTCACCCAGGCGTTCTGCAGCGACTGCACCCGCGCGCGTCTGTCCGCCGAAGGCAAGCTCTACACCTGCCTGTTCGCCACCGAAGGCACCGACTTTCGCGCACCGCTGCGCGCCGATGCGTCGGACGA
>JBBRCD010000180.1:0-7188 GCA_038205245.1 Burkholderiales bacterium | reverse complement strand
CCGGTGACGCCGACAAGGTCGGGAACAGGTGTTCACACAATTTAACTTCCGCAGCACGCGTGCCGATAAACAGTCTGCGTAAACTGTGTCCGACGCATTGTTGGAGGCTTGCCTATGTCTGTCGTTCGGTCTGTCGTTCTGTCTGTCGTTCGGTCTGTCGTTCGAACCGCCATGAAAGCGGTACCGCGCCCGGAAACCACCGCCCGGGTCGCCAGCGCACTGGCCATCATCGCGGCCGCCCTCGGATTTGCAGCCTGGCCGCCCGCCACTGCACAGCCGCTCGCGCCACCGGGTGCCACTTCCGCAGCGAGCGCAGCGGCTGACGCCCGCCGCGCGGCTGAATCCGACACGATGATCTGGCGCGCCGCCTCCCGCCTGGGCTACTTCCCGACTCCGGAGATCACCCGCGCCATCCGCCAGCATCCGCGCGGCGCGCAAGGCTGGGCTCTGGACGAGATCGATCGCGCGTTCGAAGCCAGCCGGCAACCCGCACGCATCCCCGCGCAGTTCTCCGCGCTGGGCTCGCCCTTGCCGACGGTGTTCGATGAGTTCCGCAAGGACCGGGAAGCGCGCAGGAAGGTGGAGGCGACTCCACCGAAGTCAGACGCCAGCTCCATGGGTCGCAATGACGGCCAACCACCAGCGGGACCTGGAGCACCGTTCGGTCTGGTGACGCCTGTAGCCGGGCCGGCCCCGTTCGTGCGCCAGATCGCCCAGCAGGCGTCGGCCTGGCGGGTGCTCGCCTGCTCCGATGCCTCGATCGAGAATCCGCTGCTCGCGCGCCTGACCGAGTTCTGGTTCAACCACCTGAACGTATTCATCGGCAAGGGCACGGTACGCCCGTTCGTCGGTGACTATGCGCTCAGCGCGATCCGCCCCAACGTGCTCGGGCGCTACGAGACCCTGCTGCTGGCCAGTGCGCGGCATCCGGCGATGCTGTTCTATCTCGACCAGGCACAGAACGTGGTCGATGGCAGCCCCGGCGCCAAGGGCGTGGCGCGCGGCATCAACGAGAACTATGCGCGCGAGCTGATGGAGCTGCACACTCTGGGCGTCGATGGCGGCTTTGCGCAGAAGGATGTGCGCGAACTCGCACGCGTGCTGACCGGCTGGACAGTCGACCCGTTCGGCAGCACCGGCTTCCGATTCGTCGACCGCCTTCATGACCAGGGCGAGAAGACCGTGCTCGGCCAGCGCTTCTCGGCCGACGGCGAACGCGAGGGCATGCGCGCGATTGCGATGCTCGCTGAACAACCCGCCACCGCGAAGCGCATCGCGCGGCGCCTGGCGCAGTTCTTTGTCACCGATGATCCGAAGCCGGCACTGATCGACCGGCTGGCGGCAGAATACACCGCCGGTGGTGGCGATCTGCGGCGGGTGATGCGTGCCCTGGTGCGCTCGCCCGAGTTCTGGGATCCGGCCAACGAGCTGTTCAAGACGCCGTACGACTTCGCCTGCTCGGCAACGGCTGCGTCGATGCAGGCCGGTGCGAGCAACGACGGGCCGCGTCCGCGCATGGCGCTGACCCTGGGCTTTCTTGCCAGTGCCGGACAGCCGGTGAATGGCTGGCAGACGCCGGACGGCTATCGCACCGATGCCGCGACCTGGCTGTCGCCCGAGGCATTGACCCGGCGCGCAGATCTGGCCGCGGCGCTGGCCGAAGGGGCGGGCGATCCGGAATACCTGATGTCGTTCTTCTCGCCGGCGACGCGCGAACGGCTGGCGCGCGCACCAGTGCAATCGCGTGCTGCGCTGGCCCTGGCCAGTCCGGATTTCATGCGTAAATGAGCTTGGATCATTGGCATTGAAGTCATCTTCAGGAGCTGCTGCGATGCGCGAAACCCGCTCACCCCTTCCCGATGCAACATCACCGACGCAGGAGACGCGCGGGGCTTCACTCGCCCGACGTTCGCTGCTGGGTGGCTTGGCCGCCAGTGGCGCGCTTGCCACGCTCGGTACGCCGCTGCATGCCTTCGCCCAGAGCGCACCGGCGCTCGACCAGGGCCGGCTGATCGTGGTCTTCCTGCGCGGCGCCTATGACGGACTGTCGGCCTTCGTGCCCTGGGCCGACCCCGAGTACCGGCGCATCCGTCCGAGCATCGCCATTGCCGCCCCCGATGGCAGCACTGCGAGCACGATCGATCTGGACGGCCGCTTCGGTCTGCATCCGGCCCTGGCGCCGCTGCTGCCGCTGTGGAAAGACGGATCGCTCGCAGTATTGCCGGCCGTCGGCTCACCCGACCCGACACGCTCGCACTTCGAGGCGCAGTTCCAGTGGGAAGTCGGCATGCCGGGCAAGGCGAGCGAGATGCCGGGCTGGCTGAACCGGCTGGCAATGCTGGACAGCGCCGGCAGCCGCCCGGCCACCACTCGCGTGATAGGCGTCGGCGAAGCCAACCCACGCATCCTCGCCGGCAGCGCCCGCACCCGTCTGGTGGCCAAGGGTCAGGGCGCGACCCGTCCGGGCGTGGTCGGCAACGAGCGTGCGCGCGATGCCCTGCTCGAGCTCTACTCGGGGGACGACAAGCTCTCGCGCGCGTTTCGCGAAGGGGTCGAGAGCCGGCTGATGACCGCCAAGGAGCTGTCCAGCGAGATGATGGCCGCCGATAACGGCGCCGGTTCCGCGGCTGGCCTCGCCCTCGATGCCCGGCATCTGGCCACCCTGATGCGCACCGACCCGGCGCTGCGGCTGGGCTTTCTGTCCGCCGGGGGCTGGGACACCCATGCCAATCAGGGTGCAGCCCAGGGCCAGCTCGCCAATCAGTTGGGCGGCCTGGCGCGCGCCATCATCCAGTTGCGCGCCGACTTCAACCAGCCCGGCGATCTGATCCTGGTGATGAGCGAGTTCGGCCGCACCAGCGCCGAGAACGGTTCACGTGGCACCGACCATGGCCGCGGCAATGCGTTCTGGCTGATCGGTGACCGGATCAATGGCGGCCGGATGTATGGCCGCTGGGAAGGGCTGGCACGCGGCAATCTCAACGAGGGACGCGACCTGCCGGTGCTGCATGATTTCCGTGCTGTGATCGCGCAGCCGCTGGCGCGCGTGTTCAGGTTGCCGGAGAGCGGACTGAACGACCTGTTCCCAGGCGCGAACTGGGATCGATCGCTCGACGGGGTGGTGCGCAGAACTTGATGCGGCCTGGCGCGTCGCGCGACGGGCGGAACAGTTCGCGCCGACCTGCGCGCCGACTTCCGCGCAGTGGTCGCGGCTTTACCTGCGCGAAAAGGTCGGCGCAGCAAAACGTTCGATCATCACGTTGAGGCAGGCCGGCCGGCCCGACGCCGCTGCGCGGGCAACTGCGGCCGGCAGGTCGGCGCCACGCGTGACCTGCTCACCATATCCACCGAAGCCGACGGCGACCTGGTCATAGCGGGTCGGCAACAGTTCGCAGCCCACCGCTCGCTCGACGCCATACTCGCGCAGCTGGATCTGGTACTCGGCGTTCCAGCACTGGTCGTTGCCGACCACCGCCACGAACGGCGCCTGCTCGCGTACAGCCGTATCGAACTCCGCCGGATGGAAACCGAACGTGCCATCGCCGAGCACCGCGATCACTGGTGCCTGCGGGTAGACGATCTTGGCGGCCAGCGCGAACGGCAGTGCCGCGCCGATCGAACCGGCCACCCCGTTGATCACCCGGTTCGGGGCGCTCAGGCAGGCCTGCGCCCACTGCCCGATCTCGCCACCGTCGGCAACCAGCACCGCCTCAGGATGACTGTCGAGTACCGGCTGCAGCGCCCGGCACATCTCGACCGGATGCAGTACACCTGGGCTGTCGGCGACGATCGTCGACCAGGCCGCCGGCCGCCAAGCGATCGCCGCGCGCACCTCGTCGCGCCATGCGCTCGCCGCAGGACCACTGCGCTGCGCCACCGAGGCGAGTGCCGTAAGGGCGGCACCGGAATCGGCCACTGCCGACATCACCACCCGTGACACGCCGAGCGCACGCTGTGCCCGTTCGATCAGCGCGACATCAGGATCGACCACGATCACCTGGCTGCCCGCCGGGATCGCCGCGCCGAGCTGCAAGGTGAAATCGATCGGTTTGCCGACCAGCACGATCAGATCGGCACGGGCCAGCACTTCGCTGAACGCCCCGAGGCTCGGGTCGTTCACCCCGCGCGGACTCTCCATGCCGACCACGGCGACGCCGCTCGCCTGCTCCAGCGCGGCGCCAAGCGCGCGCCCTCGGCGAGTCATCGAAGCCGCCCCGGTGATCACCAGCGGCCGGGTCGCGGCGCGCAGCGCCGACACGATCCCGGTCGCGGCCCCATCCGATAGTGGGGTCACCGACGGCACGAAGGCAGCCCCCTGCGGCACGGCAGACCCCAGGTCGTCGACACTCGACTCGAGCACATCGGAAGGCAACGACAGGTAGACCGGAGCGGGTCGGCCGCTGATCGCCACCGACACCGCGCGGGCGAACTCATGGCCCACCTGTTGCGGCGAGGTCGCAGCGAACGACAGCTTGGTCAGTGGTGCGGCGAGCGCCACCTGATCCAACTCCTGGAACGCGCCGCGCCCGATCTGGCCAAGCGGCGCCTGGCCGGACAGCAGCACCACCGGCGACTCGGCCGCCTGTGCGGTGAACAGCGCCGACAGGCCGTTGGCATGACCCGGGCCGCCAGTGAGCAGCGCCACTCCGATCTCGCCAGTCAATCGCGCCCAGGCATCCGCCATATGCACTGCAGCGCCTTCATGGCGCACATGCACGATCGGTATCCGCTGATCGAGCAGCGCATCGTAGAGCGGCATGATGTGATTGCCCGAGAGCGAGAACACCCGCCGCACGCCGGCTCGGGCGAGACTCGCCGCCAGAACATCCGCGCCACGCCTGCCATTGCTTCGGTTCATCGATCGCCTCGCTGGTCGGAATCAGTGCCTGTCGCTGATTATCGCTGCGAATCGGAATCGGGCACTGACTCCTTGTCGCGCGAAGGAAAAGGAGAAAAAGGGGCTCCTTTTGCCTCGCCCGGGCGTCGACGAGTGCACGCAGGTGCCGGCAAAACAGTCATGCCGAGTGGCGGCACCCCCGAGGATGAAAGAAATCTGTGCTCCGGAGGGCTGTGGTCAGGAGGGGCCAGGCTCCTTTTCCCACGCACGCATGCGCCAAGGCGCCTTCCCGCGCGGGAAAAGGAACCTGGCCCCTCGCGCACGAGCAGGTGCCATGCCGCCTTCGATCCAGATTCTTTCACGTTAAGGAGCCTGGCCCCTTTTTCTCCCTTTTTCTCGACAGCGACTGAGGTTGCGCGAGCGTCCTCGGCGCTGTGGGGACAGACCCTCAGGGTCTGTCCCCGGGCTTCACTTCACTCTGGCCTGTTCGCGACGCACCTGCTCGAGCAGCACCGGGTCGCGGGTGTTTCGGAGGATCCAGGCGAACTGCGCCTGCGCTTCTTCGGCCAACCCGGCACGCGCGAGATTGCGTGCGGCCTGCAATCGCGCATCGAGCGCCTGCGCCTCACCCGGCTTGAACCCTTCCAGCATGGCGGCCAGAAGATACTGGTCTGCGGCCACGACGAAGTTGCCGCCCGACTCGCCGATGCGCGCTGAAGCGAGCAGCAGCGAACGGCGTGCCACCGGTGTGACCGCAGCCATTGGCGACGCATCGAACAGATCACGCAGCGACGCGATCACCGATCGCGCGGCACTGAACTCACCGGCATCGGATAGCAGATCGGCGAGTGCCACGGTCGCCTCGATCGCGGCGGACGAGGGTACGGGACGCACAGGCGCATACAGTCCAGTCGCGATGCGGGTCGCGGTATGGATCCGACCGGCCCGCGCCTCTGCCTGCGCCTGCATCAACTGCCACTGGTCGGCATCCTGCCCGGTGCGCGCGGGCAGGCCCTGCCAGTAGTCCGCGGCCAGCGCGAACTGCCCGCGTTCGGCGGCCAGTTCGCCCAGCAGGCGCCGCAGGTCGCTACCGAGCACGGCAACCGGAAAGCGCGCACGGTCGTCGAACAGCCGCGCTGCGGTGAGCGCAAGCAGGCCTTCGCGCAGAGCGTTGGCCAACTGCAGGCGGGCATTGGCCAGCGCCTCGGGGTCCCGTGCCTGCAGAGCGAGCTGGGCGAACAGGGCGCGCGCCGCCGCCGGGTCGCGTACGCCCAGACGCGCGGCGCTCCTGGACCAGCCGAGGTCGTCACCGTTGAGCAGATGCTCCCGATTGGCCACGACCACTGAGGCCGCTGCATAGTCCAGCCACAGGGCCTGCGCGCCCGGCGACCCGGCAGGCGGCGTCAACTGGTTGATCAATTGCTCTGACGCCTCCATCACCAGCAGCGGATCGCCAGTGGTCACGCCCACCGCTCGCAGCGCCAGCCAGAACTGGCCATCGCCGCCGCGGGCGACCGCTGCTCGCGCCTCGATACCCGCGGCCGCCGGGGTCAACAGACCGAGCCGCAGCCGCGCCGCGATACGCACCGGATGTGTCTCGCCGATCTGGGTGATCCACGGCAGCGACTCGCGGGCGAGCCCGTGCTCGACCAGCAGCGAGACGAAGCGCACCGCCACCGCCGGGTCGGGCGCGGGGTGGTCTTGCTGATAGCGCAGCATCGCGCGATAACCGAGGTCGGGCTGGCGTGCGACGAACAGACTGTCGATGACCACCAGGCGCGCCAGCCGAAGCTCGTCCGGGCTTGCTGCAGGCGACCAGACGACCCGCGCCGCAAGCTCGCGCGCAGTGGCAGCGGAGTCCAGACGCAGTGCAGCCTGCGCCCCGGTCAACCAGGTGGTGCGCGCAAACCCGGCGCTCACCATGGGCGGCAGCGGCGCGGCGGACAACGCCTCGGCGCGGGCGACGATCGCGGACCAGCGGCCGAGTTCGCTCAACGCTCTCAGCCTGAGCCCTTCCCAGCCGGCCCAGCGCGCAGAGCCTGGTGCCTGGCCACGCTCGATGCGCACCAGAGCAAGTTCATGCGCGCCGTTGACGATCAGCCGCTGCGCGCTGGCCAGCGACTCCGGTGTGTCGTCGGCGAACGCTGGGGCTACCGCGCACAGGGTCACCGCCAGGGTCACCGCAAAGGTCATGGCGAGCGCCATGGCGAGCGTCCTGGCCAGCGTCCTGGCCAGCGTCAGCGCACGCATCGTCGCGCGGGGCGTCGCAAAGAAGGCACGCGCGACGATCAAACCCGTGCCGGACCACGGCGGCGGCGCCGAGGCGAAGCCCAACAAACAGATTTCGCGAC
>JBBRCD010000179.1:0-7284 GCA_038205245.1 Burkholderiales bacterium | reverse complement strand
ATTGTGTAAACACCTGTTTCCGACCTTGTCGGCGTCACCGGCGCATGGTGGACACGTCGGCAGGCGGTTGCACTAGACTGTGGCGCAACCACTGCGCGTTCCACACTGCACGTTCCACACCGCACGTTCCACACTGTGCGTTCCTGCCCGGAGACCAACCATGCCTGCCACCGCCCTGTCCAGCAACAATAGGTTACATCCGGGCGCCCGGTTGCAGACCCGGCCACTGTCGCCGGCTCTGGGCGTGGAGGTGCGTGGCATCGACCTTGCACAGCCGCAGCCGCTGGAGACGCTGCGCGAGTTGCGCCGGCTGCTGTATGAAAACTGCGTGCTGCTGGTGTCCGGCCAGTCGCTGAGCGAAGCGCAGCAGGTCGTGTTCGGCGAGTACTTCGGCACGCTTTCGAATACGCTGGGCAATTACCGCAACCAGAAAGATTGCCACCCGGCGGTGATGTACGTGACCAACGAGAAGGAGAATGGCGAGTACGTCGGGGCGCTGCCCGATGGCGAGATGTACTTTCATTCGGATCGTTGCTATGTGGAGCGTCCCTGCCTGTGCACCATGCTCTACGGCATCGCGCACCCGACCTCGGGCGGCAATACGCTGTTCAGCAATCAGTACAAGGCCTACGCGGCCCTGCCCCCAGCGATGCAGCAGCGTCTGGAGAGTCTGAAGGCGGTGCATGCCTACGAACCGGGCTACGACTCGCTGAACGCGGTCATGCTCACGCGCATGACGCTTTCTTCAAGTGCGCTGACTGCCGCACACCCGATGGTGATCACCCATCCGGCGACCGGCCGCAAGGCGCTGTACGTCAATCGGCTGATGACGGCTTATATCGTCGGCATGCCACGCGAGGAGAGTGCCGAGCTGCTCGAATCGCTGTTCGATCACCAGGAGCAGCCGCAGTTCATCTACGAGCACAAGTGGACGCCGGGTGACGTGGTGATCTGGGACAACCGCTGCGTGAACCATGCGCGCACCAACTTCGATGCGGGTGAGTTGCGCAAGCTGCGGCGGGTGGTGGTGGATACCGAGCAGCCGCTGTAGCGTTTTCCGGCTTACGCATCACATTCGAGCGCGGGGTAACGGCTGATGTCGGTTTGTATCGGGCGGTATCTGGTCGAGCCGACGGGGCACCCTGCTCCGCTCATGCCCCCTGATCGGACCTGAAAGCCCGATCCTCCTCCTCTACTTCGCTGCGCAGGGTGCCCCTCCGGGTCGACCGTGCGCAGGCGCCTTGGCCCGGTCGCATCGCGCTGCCGTGGAGTATCCACGAGGGCATCGGGTGGCCGCCGCAGTGAAGCAGGAGGAGGCGACCCGATGAAACAGAAACCATCCTTTTTGCACAGCTTCAACGTTCGGGCTAACCGGCATGCCGCGGCGCGATCAGTTGAACGATTGAGCTGGAGCTTTCCAGATCTGATCTTGAAGCTTTCGAACGAACTGCTCTAGAATCCGGCACATGAGTTTGTCCCGCACATTCCGCAACGCCATCGGCCGCCTGCTGCTCGGACTGGTGCTGTTCGCACAATTCGCGGTGGCGAGCTATGCCTGCCCGGGCCTGATGGGCATCGGGTCGATGGCAAAAGACAGCAGCGCGAAGGCGATGCTGGTTGCGGCGGCGGATGCCGCTGTCGAGGCGGAATCCAACGCCATGCCGCCCGGCTGTGACCAGATGGACCCGGACGCGGTCAACCTCTGCGCTGAACACTGCCGCCAGGGCCAGCAAAGCGCCGACACGTCGTCGACGCCCGTGGTGAGCCTGGGCATCCCGCGGTTGCTGTATTCGCTTCCCCTCGAACCGCAGCATTCGCTCGGTTCCGGCCGGTCGTGCCCAGCCTCTGATGCCCGCTTGGATGCTGCGGCCGAGCCGCCGCACGCCATCCTGCACTGCGTCTTTCGAATCTGAGCTCCTGACGCCGCGCGCGCTGCGGACCTGACGGCACGTCGGCCCGCCGGTCACGCGGTCGCGCTCGCATGCCTGGCTGTTGTTGCCTTTCAGTCCGCATGCCGAGCCGAACTTCGCCCTCGTCGTTCGTCAGGAGATTTCATGTCTTACCAAACATGTCGCTCATTCAATGAGCATTCACGAGCGCCTGCAGCGATCCTGGGCCGCATCGCGTTTGCTGCCGCACTCGTCCTCGGTGTGGTACACGCGCACGCCGCCGCGCTCACGCTCGAAGACGCATTGCGCCTCGCGCAGGAGCGCTCCCGCCAGTTGCCCGCCCAGGAGGCATCGGCTGCAGCGGCGCGCGAGATGGCGATCGCAGCCGGTCAGCGACCCGATCCGACGCTGAAGGCAGGCATCAATAACCTGCCGATCAACGGCGCGGATCAGCTCAGTCTGTCGCGCGACTTCATGACCATGCGCTCGATCGGCGTGGTGCAGGAGTTGACCCGCAAGGGCAAGCTCACGGCGAGGGCGGTGCGCTTCGAACGCGAGGCCGAGGTCGCCGAGGCCAGCCGCGAACTGGCGCTGGCCAACCTGCGGCGCGACACGGCGATAGCCTGGCTGGACCGCCACTACCAGGAGCGCATACGTGACGTACTGACTGCGCAGCGCGACGAAGCCAAGTTGCAGATCGACGCGGCAGACGCCGCTTATCGCGGCGGCCGCGGCTCGCAGGCCGATGTGTTCGCGGCGCGGTCCAGCGTCGCGCAGATCGAAGACCGCCTGGCGCAGAGCCAGCGACAGGTCGCCACGGCGACCACGCGGCTGGCGCGTTGGGTCGGTACGCCGGCTGCCGAGGCGCTCGGCGTGCCACCCGTTCTCGACGCCGTTCGAATCCGCGTCGAAGTCCTCGACTCACAACTCGCCCACCATCCGCAGATCAAGGTCCTGTCCCGGCAAGAGGCGATGGCGCAGGCGGATGCCGAGGTGGCACGGGCCAACAAGAAGCCCGATGTCGCCGTCGAGCTTATGTACAACCAGCGCGGTCCAGCGTACTCCAACATGATCTCGATCAATCTGTCGGTGCCGTTGCAATGGGACCAGAAGAACCGGCAGGACCGCGAGGTTGCCGCCAGACTCGCCATCGTCGAGAAGGTGCGCGCAGAGCGCGAAGAGTTGACGCGCATGATTGCCGCCGAAGCGTTGGCCATGCTGCAGGAATGGCGCAGCGACCGCGGGCGGCTCACCCACTACGACGCTTCGCTGCTGCCGCTGGCCACCGAACGCACCCGCGCCTCCATCGCCGCTTACCGCGGCGGCAGCGGTCCGCTGACGTCGGTGCTCGAAGCGCGCCGCGGCGAGATCGACACCCGCATGGAGCGTCTGCGCCTTGAGATGGAGGCTGCGCGCCTGTGGGCCCAGATCAACTACCTCATGCCGGTCGGCAACGACACACCGGCAGCAGCCCGCCATTGAACACCCGGGACAACCAGACCATGAAACTCAAACCTCTCGTGATCGCGCTGGTGGTCATCGGCGCACTCGGTGCAGGCGGCTACGGCCTGTACATGTTCGGCATGCAGCGCGGCATGAGCATGAACGCACCTGCTACTGCGGCGGCCTCGACCGACGCAGCAGCCAGCCCGACGGCCACTGTCGGCAAGCTGCCGCAGAGCATCGCCGAGGGAGAAGAAGCCACGCGTCGCCACATCCAGGCCGGCCTCAAGGCGGGCGACGTGGACCCGAGCACCGGCAGCAAGATCCTTTACTACCACGACCCGATGATGCCCGGGAACAAGTTCGACAAGCCGGCCAAGTCGCCGTTCATGGACATGATGCTGGTGCCGGTGTATGCCGATGCAGGCGGTGACCAGAACACGGTCACCGTGAGCCCGCGCATCCAGCAGAACCTGGGAGTGCGTACCGCCGAGGTGACGCAAGGCTCGCTTTCGCCGCAGGGTTCGGCCGTCGGCAGCATCGCCTTCAACGAGCGAGACCAGGCTGTGGTGCAGGCACGCGCCACCGGATACGTGGAGAAACTCTACGTGCGCGCCACGCTCGATGCCGTGCGCCAAGGCCAGCCGCTGGCCGACCTGTACGTGCCCGACTGGATCGCCGCGCAGGAAGAGTTTCTGTCGGTGCGCCGCATGCAGGGCACCGACCTCGCGCCGCTGGTCGATGGTGCGCGCCAGCGCATGCGCCAGGTGGGCATGAGCGATGGGCAGATTCGGCTGGTCGAAAGCAGTGGAAACACGCAGCCGCGTACCACGCTGACAGCGCCGATTAGCGGCGTGGTGACAGAGTTGATGGTCCGCGACGGCATGACGGTGATGGCGGGCGCCACGCTGTTCCGCATCAATGGCCTGTCCACCGTGTGGGCCAACGCAGAAGTGCCCGAGAGCCAGGCCGCACTGGTGCGGCCCGGTGCCAGGGTGCAGGTGAAGAGCCCGGCCTTTCCAGGAGCCGCCTTCGATGGCAAGGTGCAGGCCTTGCTGCCCGAAGTGAACCCGTCCACGCGCACGCTGAAGGCTCGGCTCGAGCTGGCCAATCCTGGCTCGCGCCTGGTGCCCGGCATGTTCGTGCAGATGCAGTTCATGGACCCGCGTGCCGAGAAGTCGCTGCTGATTCCCACCGAAGCGGTGATCCAGACCGGCAAGCGTACGGTGGTGATTCTGGCCGAAGAGGGCGGCAGGTTCCGGCCGGTGGACGTGGAAGCTGGCATCGAGAGTGCCGGGCAGACCGAGATCAAGCGCGGCCTGAAGCTCGGTCAGCGCGTGGTCGTGTCGTCGCAGTTCCTGCTCGACTCCGAGGCCAGCCTCAAGGGCTTCGAGGCGCGGCTGAATGACGAGCCCGATGCTGCCGCACCCAGCGCTGCCGTACCCAGCGCTGCCGCACCCACCGCTGCCAGCACAGTGCAACGGCATGCCAGCCAGGCCAGGGTCGAAGCCATCGGGCGCGATACGATGACCCTGTCGCACGGCCCGATCGCTTCGCTCAAATGGCCGGAGATGACGATGGACTTCAAGCTGCCCAAGGGTGGTCTGTCTCGCGGCGTGGCAGTCGGCGCCCGTGTCGGCTTCGAGTTCACGATGAACCCGGACGGGCCGCCGCAGTTGACGAGCGTGACGTTGTTGCCACCCGCATCCAAGGCTGCCGTGGCTCCGGCGCCGGCAGGGAGCAAGCCATGATCGCGAGGCTGATCCGCTGGTCCATCGTCAACCGGTTCCTCGTGCTGCTGGCGACCCTGGGGGTCGCCGCCTGGGGCGTTTATGCGCTGCAGCGCACACCGCTGGACGCGCTGCCCGATCTGTCGGACGTGCAGGTCATCATCCGCACCACTTACCCGGGCCAGGCGCCTCGCATCGTCGAGAACCAGGTCACCTATCCGTTGACGACGACCATGCTGTCGGTGCCCGGCGCGAAGACGGTGCGCGGTTACTCGTTCTTCGGCGACTCGTTTGTCTACGTGCTGTTCGAGGACGGAACCGACCTGTACTGGGCGCGCTCTCGTGTGCTGGAGTATCTGAACCAGGTGCAGGGCCGACTGCCCGCGGCGGCCAAGGCATCCCTCGGGCCAGACGCCACTGGCGTGGGCTGGATTTACCAGTACGCGCTGGTCGATCGCGGCGGCACGCTTGACGCGGGACAGTTGCGCGCGTTGCAGGACTGGTTCCTGAAGTACGAGCTGAAAACCGTGCCGAACGTGGCCGAAGTCGCGTCTGTCGGCGGCATGGTGCGCCAATACCAGGTCGTGCTCGACCCCGACAAGCTCGCGGCCTATGGCATCTCTCACACCAAGGTGGTGGAAGCGCTGAAGAAGGCGAATCAGGAGGCCGGTGGCTCGGTGCTCGAACTCGGTGAAGCCGAGTACGTGGTGCGCGCGTCAGGTTATCTGCAAGGGCTGGACGACTTCCGCCAGGTGCCGTTGGTGACGACGCCTGCGGGTGTCTCGGTGCGTCTCGGCGACGTGGCACGCATCCAGATCGGCCCCGAGATGCGGCGCGGCATCGGGGAGCTGAATGGCGAGGGCGAAGCGACCGGCGGCGTGATCATCATGCGCTCCGGCAAGAACGCGCTGGAGACGATTGCTGCGGTCAAGGCCAAGCTGGAGACCTTGCAGGCGAGCCTGCCCAAGGGTGTGGAGATCGTGCCGGTTTACGACCGCTCGGGACTGATCGAACGCGCGGTCGCAAACCTGACCCTCAAGCTGGGTGAGGAGTTCCTCGTGGTGGCTGTGGTGTGCTTCATTTTCCTGTTCCACCTGCGTTCCGCGTTCGTGGCGATCGTCTCGCTGCCGCTGGGCATCCTGGCGGCGTTTATCGTCATGTACTACCAAGGCGTCAATGCCAACATCATGTCGCTTGGCGGGATCGCGATCGCCATCGGGGCGATGGTCGATGCCGCGGTCGTGATGATCGAGAACGCCCACAAGCACCTCGAACATTGGGGTCACGCGCATCCCGGCGAGAAGCTGGAAGGCGAAGCGCGCTGGCGCGTGATCGGTGACTCGGCCGCCGAGGTCGGGCCGGCGCTGTTCTTCTCGCTGCTTATCATCACGCTGTCGTTCATACCGGTGTTCGCGCTCGAAGCGCAGGAAGGGCGCCTGTTCTCGCCGCTGGCCTTCACCAAGACCTATGCGATGGCGGCAGCGGCGGGCCTGTCGGTGACCCTGATTCCGGTGTTGATGGGCTATCTGATTCGCGGGCGCATTCCGGACGAGAAGAGCAATCCGCTGAACCGCTTGCTCATTGCGGTCTACCGTCCGCTGCTGAATGTCGTGCTGCGCGCGCCGAAGGTGACGCTGGTGGGCGCTGCCTTGCTGGTGGGCATCAGCCTTTGGCCGCTGCAGCACATCGGCGGTGAGTTCATGCCGCGGCTGGACGAAGGCGACCTGCTCTACATGCCCTCGGCCTTGCCGGGCCTGTCAGTGGGCAAGGCCGCAGAGTTGCTGCAGCAGACCGACCGGCTTATCAAGACCGTGCCCGAGGTGCTGAGCGTGTACGGCAAGGCAGGGCGGGCCGAGACGGCCACCGACCCCGCGCCGATGGAGATGTTCGAGACCACGATCCAGTTCAAACCGCGCGACCAGTGGCGCGCCGGCATGACGCAAGACAAGCTGGTCGATGAACTCGACCGCATCGTCAAGGTGCCGGGGCTGTCGAACATCTGGGTGCCGCCGATCCGCAATCGCATCGACATGCTGGCCACTGGCATCAAGAGCCCGGTGGGCGTGAAGGTGGCGGGCACCGACCTGGTGGTGATCGACCGCGTGACTGGCGAAATCGAAAAGGCGCTGAAGGAAGTGCCCGGTGTCAGCAGCGCGCTGGCCGAGCGCCTGAAGGGCGGCCGTTATGTGGACGTGAACATCCGCCGCGACGACGCCGCCCGC
>JBBRCD010000178.1:0-7434 GCA_038205245.1 Burkholderiales bacterium | reverse complement strand
GGGCCGAGACCTTTTTTCATCGAGCGTAGATTGAAGAACAGCTTGCGCTGGGCCTTGGTGGTGGCCAGTTTGACCATGCGCCAGTTCTTCAGGATGAACTCGTGCATCTCGGCGCGGATCCAGTGCACCGCGAACGACACCAGGCGTACGCCGCGCTCCGGATCGAAGCGTTTCACCGCCTTCATCAGGCCGATGTTGCCCTCCTGAATCAGGTCGGCCTGGGGCAGGCCGTAGCCCCTGTAGCCGCGCGCGACCGACACCACCACACGCAGGTGGGACATCACCAGCTCGCGGGCGGCGGCGATATCGTCCTCGTCGCGCAGTCTGCGCGCGAGTTCGGCCTCCCGCTCCGGCGTCAGCATCGGGAAGCGGTTCACCGTCTGGATGTAGCTCTCCAGACTGCTGGCGGCAGGCGTCGGAAATGCTGCCGAGAACAAGCCGAACGGCGCAGCGGCCGGGATCAACGAGGCAGATGCTGCAACGGGTGTGGCGATCGTTTGGGACATGATTGTTGTCTCCTTCGGTCGGACCGACCTGGTGCGGTACATGGCGCGGAACCCGGTACGGTATCAAGTACCGGTCAAGGCGTCATTTTAGCACTTGCCAGGGCAGAGTGCCAATACCGTCCTTGAAACCCGACTGAATCTTTCAGGCATGCACAGCCCGGCCATTCTGCCTATTTATCAATGAGTTAAAAATCAAGCGCCAGGTTGTCCCGGCGCTCGCTGGTCAAAGCCAGCGGATCGGCACGCGATCGTGGGATACGAAATGCGGGTGTTCCGGGTGCCCGGACTCGGTCTCGGCCAGGATATGCAGCGGAATATCGGCCGCCTGCAGCAGCGCCCGAACCGCGCGGCCCCGGCCGAGCAGCATGCCCTGCTGGCCCCAGGCGCAGACAACCATGCCGGCCTGCTCTGCGACATGCATCAGCACCACGTCGTTCGCCGGCCCGATCGGGTCGCGCGCGGTCTCCAGGTCGTCCCGGCCGTGGGCACGACGGGCGAACAGGCAGACCACCTCGAACCCGCCGCAGCCCGCACGGGCAGCGATCTTGGCGAGACGGGCCAGTGTCGGGTCGCCTCCGACCTCATCGTCTGGATTCGGGCAGAGCAGTACGAAGCAGCAGTTCGGACGGGTCGAGTCCCAGCGCTGCCAGAATCGGTACCGATAGCGGCTGTCTGGCGAATACAGGGCCCCGGCGCGGCGGTTGCCGCGTCGCTTGAATCCAGCGTCCGGCGCTTCGCTGGCGCTCGGCTTGAGGTTGGGCGACATGCGCTACCCCTCCATGTAACGATAGGATGCTATCGGCTGGCGCCGCCCGATCTTTATGGCTGTTGCCTCGGGCCCGCCCGGTCAGCGTGGATTCAAGCGCCAGAGGTGCCGGGTCACGGCCAGCCAGGCGCCAAGCCAGCCAAGCAGGCCGCTGAACAGCGAGACCGCGGCCAGGTCGGCCAGCGGCAACCCGCGCGCCATCAGGTCGGCGCTGTACAGCGCGCCGATGGCCGGTAGCTGGCGGTTCACCAAGAGCACGCAAAGCGCGGCAAGCCCGCAGGCGGCGAGCCCACCCAACAATCCCTGCAGCAGGCCGGTGTAGAGAAACGGCCGGCGGATGAAGCCATGGGTCGCACCGATCAGGCGGGACACCTCGATCTCCTCGCGCCGGTTGACCACCTGCAGTCCGATGGTGTTGAAGGTGACCGCCAGCAGCGCTGCGGCCAGCAGTGCGGCGAGGCCCGCGGCGAGCGCCCGGGCCAGGGCGAGGCCGGCCTCGAGTCGCGCCGCCCAGGCCGAGTCCAGCTGGGCCAGCGCTACCTTGGGCCAGCGGGCGGCCTCTGCGCGCAGCGCCTCGATATCGGCGCTACGGGTGCTGCGCGCGCGCACGATGAACGCGTCCGGCAGCGGATTGCGTGGCAGTGCATCAACAAGGTCACCGATGCCATGCAGCCGCTTCAGGTCCCGGATCGCCTCTTCGCGCGAGATGAAACGATGACCGGCCACCGCAGCGTGTGCGGCAAGACGCGCTGCGATCAGGTCGGCGTCCTTGCCCGAGGCGTCCTGGGCGAGGTACAGGGCGATGCGGGCATCGGCCTGAGATTGCCCAGCCAGCCGTTCCAGATTCTGCGCAGTCAGATAGAGCAGAAGGGGCAGGGCAATGGTCACGCCGATCACCAGCACCTGGAACAGATACGACAGCGGCGCGACAGCGACCTGTCGCCCGGTGAGTGCGATCGCCCGCAGATGCTGAATCAACCAGGCAGTCATCGGTCGTCGCCGCGGCGCAGCGTCGGGCGGTACGCACCCTTCTGACCGGTGTCTTCCGTCCTCGCGTCGGCTTCATGGGCAAGCATGCCGCGAGAAAGCGCGATCACCCGCGGCCGAGCCATGCGCAGCGACACCAGATCGTGGGTTGACACCACCACGGTCACCCCGACCTGGTTGAAGGAGCGGAGGATCTCGACGATCTCCTGCGCATAGTCCATGTCGAGATTCGCGGTCGGCTCGTCGGCGAGCAGCAGCGACGGACGATGCACGATGGCGCGCGCGATGCAAAGCCGCTGCTGTTCGCCGCCAGAGAGGCTGACCGGCAATGCCCGTTCCCGCGACAGCAGCCCCACCTTGTCCAGCGCTGCGCGTACCCGCTTGGCGCCGTCGCGCGGCGCGAACCCGGTGATGTCCAGCGGCAGGCGGACGTTGTCGAACACGCTGCGGTCGTGGAGCAATTTGTGATCCTGGAAGATCAGGCCGATGCGCCGGCGCAGGAGGGGCAGCGCGCTGCGCGAGCCAGCGGGGTCCTGGCCGTCCACCCGAACCTGGCCGCTGGTGGCCAGTTCGATACCGGCGATCAGATTGAGCAGCGTGCTCTTGCCGGCGCCCGAGTGTCCGGTGATCACCGCGAACTCGCCATCGGCGATGGTGAGCGTGATCGACTTCAGCGCCTCGAAGCCGGTGGAGTAGCGCTTGCCGACCCGGTCTAGCTCGATCATCGATTGCAGCGCGTGCGCAACGCTCAGTCGAGCAGCGCGGAGACGAACTCGCGCGGCTCGAACGGTTGCAGATCGTCGATCGCCTCGCCCAGGCCGATGAAGCGGATCGGCACCGGATGCTCGCGCGCAATCGCGGCGAGCACGCCCCCGCGCGCGCTGCCGTCCAGTTTGGTGACGACCAGACCGGTTACGCCAAGTGCGCTGTCGAATGCCTTGACCTGGGAGAGCGCGTTCTGCCCGGTATTGCCGTCGAGTACCAGCAGCACCTCATGCGGCGCGCCTTCGAGCGCCTTGCCGATCACCCGCTTCACCTTGCGGATCTCATCCATCAGGTGCATCTGGGTCGCCATCCGCCCGGCAGTGTCGGCGAGCACGATGTCGATGCCGCGCGCCTGTGCGGCCCGGATCGCATCGAAGATCACTGCCGCCGGGTCGCCCGACTGCTGGGAGATGACGGTGACGCCGTTGCGCTCGCCCCAGGCCTCCAACTGTTCGCGGGCGGCAGCGCGGAAGGTGTCGCCAGCGGCGAGCAGCACCGATCGGCCCTCGGCGCGGAAGCGCGCCGCCAGCTTGCCGATGGTCGTGGTCTTGCCAGCGCCATTGACGCCGGCCAGCATGATGACGAATGGCCGATGCGACTCGACCACAAGCGGACGCGCAAGCGGCGCCAGCAGACCGACCATCGCCTCGCTCAGCGCCGACTTGAGCTGGGAGGCTTCGGTGTAGCCCTCGCGACGCGCCCGCTGCCGAAGTTCATCGAGCAGGGTCTGACTGGCGCTAACACCGACATCGGCGGCGAGCAGCGCAGTCTCGAGCTCCTCGAACAACGCTTCGTCTATGCTGCGGCCGACGCCGAACAGACCGGCGAGCTGCTCGCCGACCTCGCCGATCGGCGCGCCAAGCGTGCTGCCGGCCCGCCGGTTGATCTGCTCGCGGGTTGCACGCAGACCCGCCTTCAGCCGCTCGGCCCAGCTTGCGCGGGCAGGCGGGGCGTCAGCCGCCGCGGCGGCCGCCGGCGTGCTGGCGATGGACGCAGGCAGTTCCTTGCCCGGTTTCAGGAAACCAAACATACTTCTCCGTTTATAGACGATCTCGCTCAGATGGTACGAGTTTACGCGCACCTCAGGTCGCACCTCAGGTCGCACCTCAGGTCGCACTCGCACGCGGTCGGCCGCTACGCGCTGCTTGCACTATGCCTGGCCGCCAGTCTGCTGAGCTTTGCCTCGTCCACGCCGACCACCCAGGAACGCACCCTGGAGAACGGGATGCGGATCGTCGTGCGCGAGGACCGGCGAGCCCCGGTGGTGGTGTCGATGGTCTGGTACCGCGCCGGCAGCATCGACGAGGTAAACGGTCTGACCGGGCTTGCCCATGTCACCGAGCACATGATGTTTCGCGGCACCCGCCGGCTTCCGGATGGTGAATTCTCGCGCCGGGTTGCGCAGCTGGGCGGACGCGACAATGCGTTCACCGGGCGAGACTACACCGCGTATCACCAGCAACTGTCGGCGAAGGATCTGGCCACGGTGATCGAGCTCGAGGCCGAACGGATGTCCAACCTGGCGGTCGCCCCCGACCTGTTCGCCAAGGAGATGCAGGTGGTGATGGAGGAGCGTCGCTGGCGAACCGACGACCGTCCTCGCTCGGCGTTGTTCGAGCAGCTCTATGCGACTGCCTTCACCGCGCATCCGTACCGCACGCCGGTCATCGGCTGGATGAACGACCTGGAGAATCTCACCGCGGAAGACGCGCGCGACTTTCACCGGCGCTGGTATGCGCCGAACAATGCAGTGCTTGTGGTGGTCGGCGATGTCGAGGCCGAGCAGGTGTTCCGCCTGGCCAACCGCCATTTCGGGCGGCTGTCGGCGCGCACCATGCCCAGGCGCGCGCCGCAGAGCGAGCCCGAGCAGAAGGGCACGCGACGGGTGGTCTTTCAGGGCCCGGCGCAGACGGCATTTCTCATGCTCGGCTTCCATGTGCCGGTGCTGCGCGATGCCGAGCGGGACTGGGAGCCATACGCGCTCGAGGTGCTCGAATCGGTGCTCGATGCGAGCGATGTCGCGCGCCTGCCGCGTGCGCTGGTGCGCGAGTCGCGCATCGCCGGCTCGGTCGATGCGAGCTACGAGAAGATGCAGCGTGGACCCGGGCTGTTCGTGATCACCGCGGCGCCGAGCGAGGGCAGAAGTGTGGTCGAGCTGGAGGCGGCGATTCGCGCCGAGATCGCCCGCGTGGTGCGCGAAGGCATCACGCCGGAGGAACTCGCGCGCGCGCAGACCCAGTTGGTCGCCCAGCACATGTTCCAGAAGGATTCGATGTTCACCCAGGCCAACCTGATCGGAGTGGCCGAGATGGTCGGCCACTCGGCGCGGGTGGTGGAACGCTTCGCGCCGCGTATCCGCGCGGTCACTGTGGAGCAGGTACGGGACGTGGCGCGGCGTTTTCTGATCGACGAGCGGATGACTGTCGCGGTGCTCGAGCCGCAACCGGCGGCCCAGCGCAAGGCCGTGCTGCCGCCCAGGGACTCCCGGCATGTGGACTAGCAGTTCGGTGAAGGGCTATCGTGTGCGCCGTCGGGTGCTCGCCTGCGTCGCGCTGTGTCTGGGCGCGCTGGTGCCTTCGGCGGATGCGGCGGTCAACGTGCAGACCTGGACGCTGGACAACGGCGCACGGGTGTTGTTCGTCGAGTCTCGCGCGGTACCGATCATCGACGTATCAGTGGATTTTCGTGCCGGGTCCGGCTTCGATCCGATCGAGCGCTCAGGCCTGGCGGCGATGACCCAGCACCTGGCGCGCTTCGGGGCGGGCGGCCTGGGCGAGGAGGACATCGCCCGGCGTCTGGGCGATGTGGGCGCCCAGCTCGCCGGCCGGATCGACACCGATCGTGCCGGCTTCACGTTGCGCACACTGTCGGCGCGCAACGAGCGCAACCAGGCGCTCGACGTGTTCGCCCGGGTGGTGCAGAGCCCGGACTTTCCCCTGATGGCCCTCGAACGCGAGCGTGCCCGAATCAGCACCAACCTGCGTGAGGAGGCTACCCGGCCCAACATCATTGCCAGCCGCCTGTTCTTCGCCGGCGCCTATGGCAGCCATCCCTATGCGCTGCGCCCGCTGGGGGACCCGGACGGCGTTCGGGCGATCACCCGCGACACCATCGTCGACTTCCGCCGGCGTTTCTACAGCGGCGCCTCGGCGGTGGTGGCGATCGTCGGCGATCTTTCGCGCGCCGAGGCTGCCGAGGTTGCGCGAACCGTCGCTGGCGCCCTGCCCGCCGGCAGCGTACGCGCTAGCCTGCCGCCGGTGGCCTCGCTCGCTTCTGCGCAGGTGCGGCGCGTTCCCCATCCGTCGCTGCAGGCGCACATCCTGATCGGCATGCCTGCAGCGAGCAGAAGCGATGCAGATTTTTTCTCGATGCTGGTTGGCAACCAGGTGCTCGGCGGAGGGGGCTTCGCATCCCGCCTCACCATCGAGGTGCGCGAGCGGCGCGGCTTCGCCTACAGCGTGTTCAGTTCGGTGCAGCCCCTGCTCGATCGCGGTCCGTTCCAGATCGGCCTGCAGACCCGCAAGGACCAGGCGGACGAAGCCCTCGCGGTGGTGCGCAGCGTGCTCAACGAGTTCCTGGCCAAGGGGCCGACCGAACAGGAACTGGCCAACGCCAGGCGCAACCTGGTGAGCGGCTTCCCGTTGCGCATCGACACCAACCGTGAAGTGGCCGACCTGATCGCGATGATCGGCTTCTACGATCTGCCAACCGACTGGTTGCTGCAGTGGACCCGGCAGGTCGAACGGGTCAGCCGTGAGGATGTCCTGCGTGCCTTCCGCCGGCTGGACCCGGAACGGATGGTGACGGTGATGGTCGGGGCGCCGGAAGAACCCGTGTCGGCCGCTGGCGCCTCCCCGTCCCGGTCACGCTGATCGGCCTGATGGCTGCACGCACAGGAGGGCAGCGGGTGCGCATCATCGGCGGGCGCTGGCGCCGCCGGATGCTCTCGTTTCCCGCGCTCGAAGACCTGCGCCCGACGCCCGACAGGGTCCGGGAAACCGTGTTCAACTGGCTCGGGCAGGACATGGATGGCCTGGCCTGCCTGGACCTGTTCGCCGGCAGCGGCGCCCTGGGCTTCGAAGCGGCATCGCGCGGCGCGCGCCGGGTGGTCATGGTCGAGCAGGACGCGCGCGCGGTGCATGCGCTCGAGGCCAATCGCGACGCACTCGGCGCGCTCGCCAGTGGCAGCCAGATCGAAATCCTCAGGACGGACGCCCTGGGGTTTCTCCAGCGCTCGGTCGCGCGCGATCCGGCCGGGTTCGATGTCGTGTTCCTCGATCCGCCGTTCCGGCTCGGCTTGTTGCCGGCGCTGCTGCCGGCGGTGGCAGCCTGTCTCGCGCCCAACGGCTGGGTCTATGTCGAGTCGTCGGCTGGCGCGCCGGGCGACGGTGACGAATCCAGGGTCAGTGA
>JBBRCD010000177.1:0-7505 GCA_038205245.1 Burkholderiales bacterium | reverse complement strand
ACAGGATGGGCACAAAGCAAAAAGCCACCCGGTTGGGTGGCTTCCGCTTCGCAGCTAACTCGTTGATCTAGCTGCAGTTTTCGTGGTTGCGGGGGCAAGATTTGAACTTGCGACCTTGGTTATGAGACCGAACGTAGCTACTGTTGTTAAGCGCAGATCAAGCGGTTTTGCTTGGCTTTTATAGGTGATGTACGGCCCACCCCTCCGCTCTTGGGCGCACCACTTTACACCAAAGAAGGCGGACTAGCTACAAACAGGTTAACAAGATAGACTTGGCGCATGTTGACCCTTGGGATGTAGCTACTCATGGCCAGAAACGGTGACAGCGCGCCGAAGATGAGCCGCCAGCGCGCAAGCGGCCGGGTCAGCCTGGGTGATGAAGCCCGTCTGCGCCTGGAGCTGGTTCAGCTGGGCTCCATCAGCCAGGTTCACCCAGTCGTTGAGGACCGCGATGCCCGCCTTGACCTGGTTGCCGGCTCGCTCTCTGAGCTCGCCGCGTGGACCGGTGAGGCCTTGGAAGTGCTGATGTGGGCTTGCCCCGCGTGGGTGATGCAGCGCGGCAAGACGATCGACCGGCATCACGTACTGATCTGTGGCGGGCAGTTCCTGCCCTCGCTGAGGATGTTGCTGCCACCTGAGTCCTTGATTCCGGTCATGTTGGTGGACACCAAGTTCCAAGCCCCGCGCCTCCTGCAGCTCGCTGCGGCGCACGCGGCGGCTGTCGCCGAGGCTGCTCTGTGCAGATCCGAGGGAAGCATCCGTCGCCTGATCGCCGATGCGGAAGCCAATGGAGCCGCCCCGCTTCGGCCTGCGACGGCAACCCCGAAAGCCGCGCGCCGTAGGCAGCGTGCCGCAGGCACCAAAGACTGAACCTCGCGCGGGGCTCCGACATGACGCAACCCGACGCGACGAAACCGCCTGCCCCGGAATCGGAGCCTGAGCTCATTCAGAGCGCGCCACTGGACTCCCCAGAGTACGTCCGCGTCCGCGAGCTGCTGTGCGAACTGGGCCACCGCCAACAGAGTTGGGACTCGCTTGCGTTCTCGCTCTCGCTCCTCCCCAACCTCAGAGCCCACGGCGTCGTGCTCGAGCGGTTCTCGGACATCCTGGACACGCCCATCTTCAGGTCGGCGGAATGGGCACAGGGCGCCTGGACATCTCGTTTGCCTGCATGGCGGAGGCTGCTGCGGGACTGGGGCGAGGTGCGGGCCAGCATCGCCAGAGAAACTGCCCCGGAGAGCGCCAACTGGCTGGACCTGCAGAAACAGCTGAGGAAGGACGGCCAAGTCCGCAACCCGCTGCGGAGACACGGCATCAGCGTCGCGCCCTTGGCTTCATTGCTGGTCACGCAGCATGAGTTCGCGGCGCACGCCTCTGCCGACCGGCGGGCCATCGCAGGCAAGTTCAATCACCTGCAGGCCATGCTCACCGCGGCCTGCATCGAATTGCGCTGGGCGTCCCAGCGGACTGTCCAGGAATACCTGAGCTTTGCGCCGACGGAACACATCGAGTTCGCTGCTTACCCGACATCCGCAGCGCCAGCCTGCTTGACAGCTAGGTGGCTAGGGGAATCCGCCCAGGCTGGACTGCTCGATCGATTCACCCTGGACCCAGACCCACGTGCCTACATCGATTCGCTAGCGACGCTTGAGGAGGAGTTGTCTCGGACGGCCAGAAGCAAAGCGAAGAACACCCCAGGGTCGAAACCCAGGCCCACCCGCCGTCAAGTGCGGATGCGGGCACTGGTGAGCTACTTCACCCATTGGCTGCAGCTTCTTGAGGGCGCTGAGCAAGGAACCAAGCGCAGGCGGCGAAGCGGCGAAACGTCGCCAGATCGTCCCGGTGTCAGCGGCGTCGACGGCTACATCCCGCCGGACCCGGCCACACCAGCGGTCGATGGCGCTGGATCAGAACCGGACTCCGACGGCAATGGCGACGGCGGCGGGGGCGAAGAAGGCGCCAGCGGCGGCCTGCCAGATGAAGACATCAGTCAGCCAACCCTGCCTCAGGTCAGCCCAGACATGGTCAAAGGCGCGCTGTCGAGGCTGCAATGGCAGGGCATGCAGGCCGAGATGTCCGCGACCATCCTGCCCTGGGACCTGCGCTTCCTGGCGCCAGCCGACGCTGACGGCTTGATCCTGTCCGCCATCAGGGCGCTGGACGCCGCCCACCGCCCGTGGTCGCCGGCCCTGCAGTCCACCAGAGCCGACGTACTGCTGACGTTGATGACGCTGGGCTTGGGGCAAGACCCGGATCGGCTGTTCA
This sequence comes from Burkholderiales bacterium, assembly GCA_038205245.1. Classification (GTDB taxonomy): domain Bacteria; phylum Pseudomonadota; class Gammaproteobacteria; order Burkholderiales; family CAIKXV01; genus CAIKXV01. The sequence continues at coordinate 5,240 of JBBRCD010000177.1, read as the reverse complement.
ACTGCCGCATCGCCTTGCTTCAACATCCTGTGTCCGCTTCCGCCGAGCGTGCGCCTGACCTGCCGCTGGGTTTGGAACGCTCAGCCTGCAGCCTGGAGCAGGCGTTGTTCAAGGAGATCGATCATCCAGTGCTGCTCGTCAGCCGGGCTTCGGCGCCCAACGTGTCGCGGCCGCCAACCGAAGCTCAGCGCGAGGCCGAACGCTTCGGCTGGGTGATCACGGGAAAACAGGCGAAGCCAGACCCGTTGGTAGCGGTCGCGTTCCTGATTCCAGCGATTCGACCTCGGTTGAGTACAGCTAGCCAGCCCACGGACCTCCCATCTCAGGCCTCAGGCATCGCGGTCCGCAACCTTGTCCTGCCCGCCGGTGAAACTGGGCGCCGTCTGCTTGGCGACTGGTACCGGCATCGGAAGCACACTTCGATTGACGTCCTGTGGAAACATGGCTTCGGCTTCGACAGGCGCGAGGATTACCCGACACCAGCCTCGCCACCTGTGCCCGCGCCCTGGGGAGAGGCGGCCTTTGAACTGCTGGCCGATGAGTCCGTATCGCCACGCGCCCGCGTCGAGAGGTTCCTTGGCAACCTGAGCCCTCCGGCAGGGCACGATCATTGGCCTGTGCGAGTGCTGCAGCAGCAACTGGGCTGCCACATTGAAGCGGCGACAGGCGACCGCACGCTCGCTTGGCTGGTGACCAGGCAAACAGACACCGAGGGCGAGGCGCGGCTCTACTACACCCAGCATCGACTGGAACGGCTGGTTCACGCCTACGGTGAGGGACTGAAGCGCGCCGGGTTGGCGCGCCTGCTTGATCACGAGCTGCACCCAGCGGCTGCGGATGCCACCTCAGTCGCCAGGGCCGCGGCGGCCACCTTGGCCTGGGCTACAACCGTCGAGCTGTGGCCCTGGCGCGAGCCGATCCTGTCCAAGCACGCCGTGGGTGCCGCGTTCGTGCCCAGCTTCGAGGACGTGCAGCGGCTGGTCAAGGTTCTCAGGGAAAGTGCATCCGCTCCTGTCGTTCTCGACAGCCGTTCCTCGCTGCGCAACCACCACCGCTGGCTGCTGCTGCACACCTTGGTGCTCCAGAGCCTGAGCACCGGGCTTCGGGCCGTGCGCTCGCCCTCTGCGCTGCTGCTGGCACTGGAGCAGGCGGACCGGGTCAGGGACAAGGCGGGCCTGCCGGAGACCGACGACGCCATCTTCGCGGGTCTCGCGGACAAGGAGACCTACTACAACCAGCGCGCTCGGCTGGTGCTTCTCCGTCCGCTGCTGATCCGGCAGCTTCACGTGCTGCAGCAACATCAATTGCAGGTGATCCGGCGCCTGGATTGTGTCCGCGAGTGGCAAGCCTCTTCCAGCCGCATCCGGGCGATGTTCCGGCTGGATGCAGACGACAAGCCGGGCGAGGTGAGCGTGGCCTGCGTCGAGAAGGAACTGGCAGACCTGGGTTTTCCGTGGCCGGCGAACTTTGCAAGGTCCTTCCTGCGCACACAGCTGCTTGCGCGTGGCTGCCCTGCTGCAGACTTGGACGCGCTGCTCGGCCACCGTGACACCGGCGGTGGCGCCATCGCGATGCACTCCACATTCGACTACCCAGCCAGCATGGCGCGGCTGGGCAATGCGATCGACAGCCTGCACCGCGACCTGAACCTGCAGCTTTGCACCAGCGGACTCCCACCCCCAGGTGCTGAAGCCAGCGACCGCGAGGTAATCCAGGCGCCGATGCATGACGCAGGCCCGACGGGGCGCGGCCGGTCGTTTCGCGTCCGGCACCAGCAACCCGAACTTGCGCTGTCGCCGTTCTGGCGTGATGTCCACGCCCAAGCCACTGACGACGACCGGCAGCAGGTTCGGCCGCTGCTGGAGCTCCTGCAAGACTGGGCTCTCCAGGGGAACGCCTTCGCCACCGTGCTTTGCCATGCCGACCCGGTGCGCTGGTTCGCCGATCGGATCGGCGACATCCTGCCGGACAGGCTGGCCATCGAAGACCCAGGCGCCAGACCCGGTGCATCGGTGTGCGATCTCGAAATGGCGATCGCCGTCCGGGATGTCGCCACGCGCCTGAAGCTGGAGGCCGAAGCCGGTACGCAGCTTCGATTCATCCAGGCCACCAGCTGGTTCCGCCTGCTGCTACGCGCCAGGCGAAAGCTCGAGAGCGCCGGGTTCGATACCCCAGAAACTCCGCTGATCCTGATGTTGCGGGCACCGTCGAGCCCGTTCACCGAACGGGCCGTCCTGGTCCTGCCCATCGTCGATGGCTGGAGGCGAGGCCTGAACAACTGGGCCACAGAGGCCTTTGCACAGGCCCGCAGACAGTGGGCTGCCCCTAGGGACAAGCGCAGCGCGCCAGAACCCCGCGCCGAGGCCGAAGACGCCGACAACACATCGCTACCGGAGGCGCCTTCAGTCTTCGCGGCGGAAGGCTGGGCAACCGCCCTGCTGGTCAGTGCTGCTCTGAACGGGATGTTGCTGGACGCGACACAGCTGTCGATGCTGCTTCGGCGATTCAGCCAAACGGACGGGAGGGACCTGCCCACCTCAGGACCCGAGCAGCGGGCGTACCTGGACTTCAAGGTGCCCGCCTCTGGATCGGTGGATCGCCAGACGCACCGCTGGTATCTCGATCCCATGACCGAACTGATCTGGCTTCATGCACCGCCCATGCCGCGCGAGCTGAGACTGGGCGACCTGCACCCGTGGCTGCGGCGGCTGGCGCTCCAGGCCTTCCCAGGCTCGACCTTCATGCCGTTCGAGGCGCAGAGCTTCAGCGATCTGGTGCGGTGCGCAGAGGTGTGGTGGCTGGCCCGGTCCAGCCGCGCGGTGGTGGCCAGCCAGCGCCGCCAGGTCGACGCCAGCTCGATCCTGACGAATCGCTGGAGCCGCATCGCAGGCGCACAACGGCTGGTTCCGCCGGCGTTCGCTCGAGAGCGGCCCAGCACCTCGAGCGCGAGACCTCAGCATGCGGCTGGTGAATCGACAGCGTCGAGGTCCACAGGAAGGGGAAGGCGCCCACCACCACCTCCAACGGACATCGAGCGGCTTGCGCTGGTGCATCACGACACCGACAAGCCCAGCGATCGGTTGGTGGAGTTCGAACCCGCTTCGGCCGACGCGGAGTTGCTCGCGGCAATGAGCTCCGCGCACCCTTGGGTTCAGCTGGTGACCGAGCAGTTGGTCAAGGTGGCAGGGCAACCCGCCCTGCTGGACGTCGGGTTGCTCCGCGGCCTGCTGTCGCCAAGCGCCGGCTCGAATGCCCTCACCTTGGTGGACTTCGCGCAGTGGCTGGCGGCGCCAGATGGCGGCGGATTCAGCGGTCCTGCCCTCGTTCGCAGCTTCACGGCCGTTGCTCAAGCGGTCTTGCTCGCGCTGGGCGATGCCGACGACAGCTCTTCGCCGGATGCGTCAGCGATCGCCGAGATGATCTCGACATTGGACGACATGCCCCTGAGCGAGGGCGCCTCGCTCGCCAGCTTGCGCCAGGGCTTGCTGCGCTTCGCGGAGTTCCGCAGCGTCAAGACCGAAGTCTTGCAGCAACTCGACCCAGATGACGCTGGGGCAGACGAGGATGACGAGGCCGGTACCGCGACACATGCCGATGCGAAGGTGCTTAGTCACGAAGAGTTCGAAGCGACGATGGAAGCGCTGAGCAACGAGATTCACGCCAGCTTCTCTGCAGCCGAACGCGCGCTTGGGCGGCTGCTGCTCATGCTGTGCTATCGCATCGGCCTGAGGCCCGGAGAGGTCTACGGCATGCGCTTGCGGGACGTTACCGAGTCACATCTGTATGTCCTGCCGTACGGAAAACACCGCCTGAAATCGTCGAATGCTCGCAGGCGCGTGCTGCATGCGCTGCTGATGTGGCCGGAAGAAAACGAGCGGCTGCAGAAGTTCGTGAGCCTGCGGCTGGAGCGCGGCGCGCAGCCCGATGACTTGTTGCTTGCACAAGGCAAGAACACCCCGGCGAACCGTCAGCACCTCGACAGATGGCTGCACAAGGTGATGCGCCGGGTCACGCTGGACCCGCAGATCCGTCTGTACCACGCACGCCACTCGTTCACCACCTGGACGGACTTGGCGCTGCGTTCCGTGGATCACCCCGAAGTGCTGCGCTTCTTCTCTCACTTGCCGCGGACGCGTGCTTTCCTCGAGCGAGGAGCAGAACTGGCGGTCGGACTGTTCGGATCCACGTCAGCCGCCCTTGGCAAGACGAGCTACGCGCTGGCTCGCTGGGTCGGTCACGTCGGCCCAGCGATCACGCGCATGCACTACGGCCATGGCGACGATTTGGTCCGTGCCGCCGTGGTCGAGCGCGAGATGCGCAAGGTTCCCAAGGAAGAGTGGATGAGGATCCTGGACCTTGGCAAGAGCACCACGTTCGCTCTGTTCGCCCCGGACGAAGGTTTTGGTGCGCTGACTCAGCGGGCGCGCCGGCTGACGGGCTGGCAACTGGGACGGGTCAGCCTTGTTGATCAGAAGCCGCCGCAACAGGCGGACAAGATGGAGCCGCCAAAGTCTCCAGTCCTAACCGACGGTGTCAACTCTCCTGCACCTACGCCCGAGCAACAGCAGGGGGCCTCCCAGCTAGGCGGCTCGTTGCACTCGCCGGACTGGATTCCGCTTGCCAAGATCGTTGATCTCACGCAGCCCATCGCAGCTGGCAATCGCACTGCGGAACAGATGGCCGGCCTGCACGGGCTCGCGCCGGATCGCGTGCAGGCCATCTTCGCCAACCTGAGGGCCTTCTTGCCGCAAGCAGCGCAGCCTGGAGAGCGGGCAACCCGGGAAGCTGAGTCCGGCCTGGTATCGCTCCCATTGAGTGCCGAGGTGTCGGCGATGTTTGCGCGTGCCGAGCGCTGGATGAAGACCAGGGCAGCGGTGGACCCGATCGGGCTGCGGGCAGATCTGGAGTTCCTGCTCGGGGCGTATGACCGGCGGGATCGGGATTTTCATGTGAGGGATGCGCACTCGCTCTCGAAACTGACGCCTCTGCTGGCCAACCTCGGGCTCTCGCCGGACCGCTCCAAGCTGATCGTGCGCACTGTGAACCCCAGTCAGCCACCGGCTCTTCCGCCCTGCGCGACAAAGCAGGCTCTCGGAGTGTTCGCTGCATCGCCTGTCAAGCACATCGGGGTTCGATCCGTGAAGAAGGCCGAGAGCTATGCGAAGTGGCTGGGCGTCATGGCGGTAACCCAGGCGGAAGAGAGTTGCTCAAGCGCCTACGCCGCTGCGGCTGCCCTAGGA
>JBBRCD010000176.1:0-7729 GCA_038205245.1 Burkholderiales bacterium | reverse complement strand
CACATCAATCGGCTACGCACGAAAATAGAGGACGAGCCGCGCGAGCCGCGGCGTATCGTCACCGTCTGGGGCGTCGGCTACAGGTTCGAGGCACTGGACCTGTGAGCGGCAACCGGCGCTTCGCGACCCGACTGATGCTTGCCTTCGCTCTGCTGCTGGCTGGCTTCGGATTGTTCGTCGCCCTGATCGGCTGGCAAGTCAGGGACGGGCAGGACCAGGAATCGATGCAGCGCCTGTCATACGGGTTGGCCCGCCATATCGTCGAGCGTTGGCCGCAGGTCACACCAGGACAGATCGATGCCGTCGAGCGCGCGGCGCGCGATGGTCTGCTGTCGATGCTCAGTGTGGTCAACCCCGGCGTCCAGGTGTATGTCCTCGATGCCGAAGGTCGCGTCGACGCCTACATCGGCGAGCCGGGCATGGTTCGCCAGCACACGGTGGACCTCGGTCCAGTACGACGCTTCCTCGACGGTCACGCCTTGCCGCTGCACGGTACCGATCCGATGGGTTCAGGCATGCCCAGGATTTTCAGTGCGGCCGCGTTCCCGAAACGCGACGGTGCGTCCGCCGCATCGGGTTACCTCTACATCGTGCTCGACGGACAGGCACGCGACCAGGTTGCGCGGGAGGTAGGCGCCGGACGTCTCTGGCTGGGTGCCGGGTTTGCCGCGGCAGCCGGACTCTGCATGACGTTCCTGCTCGGCATGTTCGTCTTCCGTCGGCTCACGCGACCGCTGATCGATCTCGAGCGAAGGATGCGCGACTACAGTGCACGCGGCAGCACGTCGCTCGCCTCGGAAAGCCGCGGCCGCTCCGCGCCCTGCGACGAGGTGACGGCGATCGGAGACGCGTTCGACCGGATGACAAACCGGCTCGAGGCGCAGGCGGCGCGCGAACGGCAGCAGGCCTGCGCGCACCGCGAGATGATGGCGGGCGTGGCACATGACCTGCGCACACCGTTGACTGCCCTGCACGGCCATCTGGAGGCCATGAAGCAACTCGACGACGCGCCACCCGGCATCCACGATCGCCTGCTGGCCGGAGCGCTCGGGCAGAGCGACCGGGTTCGCCGGCTGTCCCAGCAGTTATTCGAACTGGTCAGCCTGCAGGCGGTCGACCAGGTCCTGCATCGGGAACGATTCTGCCTCGACGAACTGGTGGCCGATGCCGTTCAGAAGTTCGAGCTGACCGGGCAGCCTGCGCCTGTCCTGCTCGCCGGTCCGCCGCCGGGACGGCTCGAACTGGACGCGGACCTGCAGTTGATCGAGCGCGCGCTGACCAACCTGATCCACAACGCGATTCGTCATGCGCCAGGCAGCACCCCGGTGCGGGTGACAGTTCGACGGACAGCGAACGAAGCCCAGGTCCTGATAGAGGACAGCGGGCCCGGCCTGCCAGAGGATGTCGAGCATCGACTGAACGAGGGGGCGTCGGTACGAGATCCGCCGATGCGGCGCGCCGGGGGCGGGATCAGTGGGCTCGGGCTCGCCATTGCGCAGCGGGTTGCCCTGATGCATGGCGGCCGGTTGCAGACGCTGCCGCCCGCCGGTCCAGGCACCCTGATGTGCCTCGCATTGCCACTGGCGGCGTGACCGTGGATGAATGGCCAATGGCGTGGAATTTATCTTGATACTCGCTTATCGTACGAACGTAGAGTAGATCGATCGGGGCGAGTGTTTCCGCGCCGAAGAAAGCGCCACACCACGCCGCTTGGCTGGGTGCCACCACACTATGAGGAGGTGCAACATGGTTCGACTGGCAGACTTGCCGGAAAGCGAGCGGCAACACTTTCTTGCGCGGGTTTCGACGCTGCCATCGTTTCCCGGCCGGCCGTGGGTGAGCGGAACGGCGCTGGCGCATCGACGGGTGGCGCTCGTCAGCACCGCAGGTCTGCACCTGCGCAGCGACCGCCCGTTTGCCTCGGGCGCTGCGGGCAGCGACTATCGGGTGATCCCGGGCGACGTCGATGCGGCCGATCTTGTGACCAGCCACGCCTCGGTCAACTTCGACCGCAGCGGCATGCAGGCCGACGTCAACGTCGCGTTCCCGCTCGATCGGCTGAAGGAACTCGCCAGCGAGCAGCAGATCGGCTCGGTGGCGGCGTTTCATTACTCGTTCATGGGCGCGGTATCGCCGATCACTGCATACGAACGCGAGGCACGTGCGCTCGCCGGCCTGCTCAAGCAGGACGCCGTCGATGCGGTGCTGCTATCGCCGGTCTGACCGAACTGTACGTGCGCCGTGAGCGCACTCGGCTACTACCTCGAGTCGGAGGGCATCCCCACCGTGCAGATCAGTCTGGTGCGGGAACACACGGAGGCGCTCGCCCCACCGCGTGCGCTATGGGTGCCGTTCATGCTCGGACGGCCGTTCGGCGTGCCCGGTGATGCCGGCTTTCAGCGCCGCGTGCTGCTCGCAGCGCTGCAGTTGCTGGAACGTGAAGCGGGCCCGCTGATCGAAGACTTCATCGAAGACGCGCCGCATGAGGAAGTGGGAGGGCCGCCCGAGGGCCTGGCCTGCCCGGTGAGCTTTCCCCGACCTGCCTCGGACGGCACCGCGGAAGACCGGTTCGCCGCGGAAGTCTCGCAACTGACCGCCTGGCATGACGTAGCACTGCGCTACCGCGGCCGGACGATGACCGGATTGACCGGACTGGCCCCCGACGCGTTGTTCCGCTATCTGGTCGACTGGCTGGGGAGTTCGCCACCGGCACCGTTTCGCGACGGTCTCACGCCAGGCCAGGCACTGAAACTCGCCACCGACGAAATGAAGGCGTTCTATTACGAGGCGAAGGCGGTGCAGCCGGGCAGCCATTCGGCAGGCGAGATCAACGATTGGTTCTGGCTGCACACGGCCGCAGGTGAGGTATTCCTGGCGCTGCGTGAGATGGCGCGGCAGAGCACCGACGTCACGTTGAAGGGTCTGGCCACCGGCAGTCTGGTACCGCGCGCGGCCGATGCAGCGCTCGATGCGAGCGCCAGGGGTCGCGCATGACCCGGTCTGGGGGACGTTTGGTGTGAGATGGCAGAGCCGGGGCAACTGCGCCCGCAGGGTCCGAGCGGGGACAACATGAACGCGGCGCGGCGTCGGGCGTTGGTGCGTCTGGGGGTGTCGAGCTGGGCGCCGTCCTGGGCCCTGGCGGCGGGACCCGCGCGTACCTGGTCGGCTGCGGCACTGACCCAGCCCGAGGTGCTGCATCGGCTGCATTCGGATGACGTGTTGGGCTTGATCGGGGTGGGTGCCAGCGGGGCGCTTTATCGATTGGCGGCTGGCGCGTTGCCGTCCGCCCGGATTGCTGCGGGTCTGGATCCAGCGGCGCCTATTGCCACAGGACATGGCCGAATTGCAGCGCGTCGCGCCGACGGCGCGCTCGCGGTGTGGGAACAGGGCCGTCCGCAAGGATCGCGAGGCGTCCGGCTGGCACCCCAGGGCGGTTTGCTGGTACTGCCGTTGGCCGTCATCGGCGTTGCCGTGGACGCGGCCGGCGCAACAACCCACCGGCTCGTCCGGCTCGAACCGGACGCGGCCGGCGTCTGGCGCGAAGTAGCACGTTCGAAAGCGGTGGTGCTGCCCGACGCGCGCCCAGTGCAGGTCGACCTGGACGGCCGCGGCGACGGTGGCCACATCGCTGTGCTGGCCGGGCCGGATGCGGGTCGTTATAACCACGCCGTGCTTGGTGACGGCATCGAGGCCACCCACGCGATGTGGCTGGAACGCCACGACCTGTCGCCGCTGCGCGAGCTTGTTTTGCCCGCGCCCTTCGTGTTCGAGGACATCGTGCTGCGCCCGGTGCGGCTCGAGGGTGGCAGCGGGCTGCTGACGGTGCGCTCTGGGCCTCAGGGGGGGCAGTTGGCGCTGCTGGCGCCCGACCCGGCGCGCGCCGGGCTGCTGCTGATGCGGGCGCTGGGTGACACGGTGGGCGGATTTCACCGCTGGTTGTCACCCACCACGGATGGGACTCGATGGATGGCGGTGCACACACCTCACATCGGCGGCGTGCTGCACGAGTATCGTCTTGCCAGCGACCGGCTCGAGCGGCGCGCACTGGGCACTGACATCAGCACCCATCGTCTCGGCTCGCGGGAACTCGACCTTTCGGTGTGGCTTGGCGCACAACTGCTCGTGCCCACTCAGAACGGGCGCCGGCTGCGGGTGCTGGAGGCAGCAGGCGGCTTCGCCGAATCGGCGTCGCTGGCATTGCCGGGACGGCTTGCCATGGCCCGTGCATGGCCTGCGGCTGGCGGGGCGGGCGTACTGCTCGACGATGGACGCGCGTTTCACGTCTCCGCCAGCGCGTGATCGCTGCATGACTCTCGACACCGGCCGCCATCCTGGATGAGTTCGATCTTGAATGCCCCCGTCGACCCCACCCGTTTCAAGCCGCAAACCTTGCCCCGTGCCGACGCCCTCGGCGATCTTCGCACGCGGATGCAGCGCACCGGCCAATGGCACGCCCAGCAGATAGCGGGCCGACGCTGGCCGGTGGCCTGTGTCTCCCTGGAGATCACACAGCGCTGCAACCTCGATTGCACGCTGTGTTACCTGAGCGAATCGTCCGAGGCCGTACGTTCACTGCAGCGGGACTTGATGCCGAACTCGAGCGCGAGACACGGGCGTTCTTTGCCCGGCCGGAGAACTTTCGTGTCGACACCGGCAAGCCGCACGCTGTGGCTGAGCGAGCTGCTGAACTTCTACCCGGAAGACTTCGTGCCTGGCGCGGCGCCCAGCCTTCTTGCGTATGCCAATCTCCACGTCGCGCAGGCCGCGCCAGCGGACTTCCGGGTTCGCTTCACACCCTACGACTGGACAATGGCCAACAGCCGACGACGGCCTTGAGCGCCTGATTTCGCATTGCCCTGCGACCGACGCTCACCACTGGTAGCCGAGGCCGAGCAGCACCGTCGAGTCGATCGACTTGCGTCCGGGCGTCGGCTCCTTCTCCCAGTCCACGTTCAGCTGCGCGTTGGCCGAGAGGCCGCTGGCGATCGGTATCCTCAACCCGGTGCGGCTGCGAATGTTGGCTTGGGCGGTGTCCTGCAGGTTCAAGAACCCGTCCTGTTCATGGAAGGCCTGCAGGCTACGTGTCCACAACCATCGAGAGATGCGGATGCCCCAGCCCAGGGCTGAATAGCGCTCGCTAGTGCCGTCGGTGCGATCGGATACAACATAGTCGACGCCGCTGCGAATCGACAGCTGCGTCGTTTCGGTCTCATATAGCTGCCAGCCATAACCCGCGCCCGCCGCGCTGCGCAGGTCAATGCCGCGAAAGCGGTCAGCCTCGATCGATCCCCGCCCATAGAGGAACCGGGTTGGTGCGATGAACCGGTCATAGTTGCCGTTGAGCAGCCAGTTGGACGCGATTTCGTTGCCGGTATCCTTGGTCTGTGTGCCCTTTGCGCCGATACGGTACGCATGGGCCTTTGCCCGCGCATTGAGTTCCGCCTCCCCATATTCCCGGCTGCTGGACGTGTTGCCGCTGGTTCTCGCGGACGACAGCAGGACGCGGCCCTGGTACCCGACGCCGACTCCCGACTCGGCCGGCTTCGGGTTGATGAAGGCAACATCGGCGAGCGGCCGCGGCGCGCCCGGCGAGGCCGTCGCCTCCTCGAGGCGAACCTGCCCGACCTCGGCAATCGCCAGTCTGGCCTGTCGCGGCTCGGTCTGGCCGCTCACCATCACCTCAACCGGGCCATCGGTCTGCACCGCTATGACTTCGCTGCGCAGGATCTCGAGCTTGCCTGCGTAGGCGGTGTCCAGGGTCAGCCTGTCGCCAGAAAGGTGCAGGACCTTGCCGCTCAGTCGGTCGCCATTGCGCAACTGCACGGTATCCGCACTAGCCGACGCGCTGAAAATTTGGAGGATGCTTGAAACGGCGAGAAGCCTGGCGATACGAAAGATCATGCGAGCCCCTGCTAGAGATCGGAGTGGGTAGATGGCAGGCGCGCGGGCGCAGGGCGTTTGCAGCCAGCCGCGCATCGAGCGCCGGTCGTTTGCGCGGTGGCGAAGACGGACAGTCGGCTGCGCTGACATATCGGCCGCACGCCAATTCCGTTCCTGGGTCAGGTCGCCCGGAACGCTGCGCCGCAGCCACGACGATCGCAACGGCGGGTACGCAGCACGCTCTGGTATGTTCAGTTCTCGTTCAGTTCGTGTGCAGTCGCTGTCTGGCGCCCCGATTCGCACCGTGCTCCGGAGTGCCCGAGCCTTCCCGCCTGCGCAGTGTGAAGCCGGCCCATGCGATGGTCAGCGCGGATGCAAGGATCAGCATCGACACGCCCGCGGAAAACTGGCTTTCGAGCGAGTAGGCGTTGCACAGCCGGCGGGTCGTGCTGAGCAGGTACAGGCCAGCCGAGCCGAGCATCGATACTGTGTAGCCGAGGAAGAACAGTTGCACCACGACTGCCGAGCGTGCGAACGCGCGCGCGAGCAGCGCTCCGCAGGCAAGCAGCGAGACGATCTTGAGTACATCGGTCGCTGGCAGCACCACTGCCCGGTCGATGGCAAGCGGCAGCATCCAGTAGACGATGATCCCCTGTGCCGCGATGAACCCGGTCAACCCATAGGCGTTCCATCGGGCAAGACGGTCGGGCAGCCGAGCGGCCGGTACCGACTGCATCAGCAGGCTGCCGGCTACAACCAGCATCGGCATCTGGACCACCATGTGCCACAGCATGCTCTGCTCGATAAGCATGCGCGCAGGCGGCAGCGACAGCGCACAGGCCAACGCCGCAAGCACCATCCCGGCCGCGAGCGATCTTGAACGGATCGGCCAGGGGTTCATCGGGTCAGCGCAGTGGCAATTGCCAATGCGCGCCCGGGATCGTCGTGATCGACAATTCGCACCAGTCGACCAGCGGCATCGACGACATGCAGCGCGGCATTGTGTTCGAACTCGCCCAGCGGTGCGGGGATCACCATGATTCCGAACGCGTCGAGCAGCCTGCGTCGATCGCTCGGTCGCGCGAGCGTGAGCACCTGCCAGACCTGGGGCTCCATGCCCCACCGGCTCGCATAAGCCTGCAATGCCGGCGCGTCATCACGTGCTGGATCGAAGCTGACCGAGACCAGCCCCACCCGATCCTGCAATCCGCGCTCTGTGATCTCTGCCTGGAGTCGCTGATACACCGTGCCCAGGGACAGGCAGACCGAAGCGCACTGTGTGTAGACGAAGTCGACGATCCACACCCGCGGGTCGGCAGCACGGCGTTCCAGCAGTGAAGCCGACACGCCCGATGCGTCGATCACCTGCAGGTCGGGTATAGGTTGCGGCGAGCGCATCACGGCGCTGCGGCGCAGGGTCTCGGTGGTGAACGCGCTGCCACCTTCGGTTGCCACGAACAGCAGGCCGAGGCTCGCGGCCAGCACCAGCGTGCTGGCGAGGAACGTTCGCCAGAGGCCGGCCGCCGACTCGCCGGGGCGTTCAGTTGCCGGCAGCGAGTTCGGTTCCACCTTGATACGGTCCGGTACGGCCCTTGGTCGCTTCACGCTGCACCTTCACGGTGGCGGCGGTAACGGCCGGTGCCTGGTTACCCCAGTTGCGGCGGATGTAGGTGAGAACAGCGGCAATCTCTTCGTCGCTCAGCGAGTTCCATGCGGGCATCAAGCCGTTGTAGACGTTGCCCTTCACTTCGAGCGGACCGTTCACACCGTGCAGCAGGATGTTGGACAGGATCTTCTCGTCGCCAGTCACCCATTCCGCGCCCGCCAGTGGTGGAAACACGCCGCTGAT
>JBBRCD010000175.1:0-7763 GCA_038205245.1 Burkholderiales bacterium | reverse complement strand
TGTCGGGGCCAGACCCTCGGGGTCTGTCCCCAAAGCGGGATGTCGGGGCAGGCCCTCGGGGTCTGTCCCCAAAGCGGGATGTCGGGGCCAGACCCTCGGGGTCTGTCCCCAAAGCGGGATGTCGGGGCCAGACCCTCGGGGTCTGTCCCCCTCCCGCCGACATCCGCCTTGTGAACATCGGGACAGACCCTGAGGGTCTGTTCCCAAAGGAGATTGCCGATGGTTCTGCTGGTAAACACCCCGACCGAGAACGGCGACGCATGGCGTGCCCAGTTTCGCAAGCTCGACCCTGCACTCGAGGTCCGGGTCTGGCCGGACACCGGCACCCTGGATGAGATCGATGTCGTGGTCGCCTGGCGCACCGCGCCGGGCGACCTGGCGCGCTATCCGAAGCTGCGTGCGGTGTTCTCGCTTGGCGCCGGTGTCGACGGCCTGCTTGCCGACCCGCAGTTTCCGCGTCAGGTGCCGCTGGTGCGCGTGATTGATCCGAATCTGGGCGTGCTGATGACCGAGTATGTGCTGGCGACCGTGTTGCGCCATCACTGCGAGCTCGATCTGTATCAGCGCCAGCAACAGCAGGCGCTCTGGCAGAAGCAGGTGCGTCCGTTCGCGGCCGACCGGGTGGTTGGGGTGATGGGGCTGGGTAAACTTGGCGCGCGCGCCGCGCTGGCGCTGTCGGCGCTCGGTTTCGACGTTCGCGGCTGGTCGCGCGGCATACATGCGCTCGATGGCATCGAGACCTTCGCTGGCGAGGCCGGCCTCACCGCGTTTCTCTCAGGCACCCAGATTCTGGTCTGCCTGCTGCCGTTGACGCCCGAGACCCGCGGTATCCTGTGCGCAGAGGCATTCGCGCAGATGCCGCGCGGCGCCTGCATTGTCAACGTGGGCCGCGGCGGTCATGTCATCGATCGCGATCTGGTCGAGGCGCTCGACAGTGGACGGTTGAGCGGGGCAACCCTCGACGTGTTCGAACCCGAACCCCTGCCGGCCGGGCACCCGTTCTGGCTTCACCCGCGAGTGCTGGTGACCCCGCATGTCGCGAGTGTCACCAGCCTGCCGACTGCGGCGGCGCTGGTCATGCAGAATCTGAAGCAGTGGCAGGCCGGGGGCGCGCTAGCAAATGTCGTCGATCCGGCGCGCGGGTATTGACCGGGATCAGTACCCGCACGGGCTGGCTCGAATCTATGCGGACCGCCGGCGGCGTGCGCTCAGGCCGAACACACCCAGCCCAGCCAGCAAAAGCAACGCTGATGGCGGCAGCGGGATCACCGTCGTCCCGTTCACCACTGATGCAGTCACGTTGAAGTCGCCGCTGTTATTGAACCAGCCGAATCCGTCGGCAGTGCCCAGGAACAAGCGGGTCGCGCCGGTCGGTACGAAGAACTCCTGGGCGCTGCCGGCGCTCGGTCCTGCATTCAACGTGGTTCGCCCGTCTCCGATGAAAAAGATCTGCCTCAATTCTGGCGAGAGGTTGGTGAAACCCAAGCCACCGCTGAAATCAAGCTCCGCCGGGGTAGTCATTCCAGTGGGGTTGCTCGCGTCGAGGAATACCCCTACAAGCGAATTGAAGCCCACCCCTGACGGGGCCGAAATTCCGTCGCCATAGTTGGTCATGTTGATCAAACTGCTGCCGTCAGGGATTCCCGGAATTACGCCGGTGGTCTGCCCCGGACCGTTACTCACCGTGCCGGTCACGGAAAACGTCAGCCGATTTCCACCCACGAACGGGACGCCGCTGAGCAGGGTCGCAGGCTCTGCGGCGACGCTGTCCCCGAAACAGCACAAGTAGCCTGCGGCGCGTCCGGCCAGATTCGGGTTGGCGTTGCCTGGAACGATGGTCGCTGCGAGAGCAGGCAACGATGCGCTGAGGCAAACGGCCGCGATTAGACGCGTCACTCGGGTCATGGTGGTTTCCTTGCGATGAACGGCGATCTGGGTAAGCGGGTTGGCAATAACGATGAAATCAAAGGTACAGCACGACTCACTCGCGCGCTACCCTGAAACCATTGCACATTAGTCCTTTCGGACTAATCAAGCGCGCGAAAAAGCGAATGATCAACAAGCGGCGGGCGAGGAGTAATGTCGGGGACAGACGCTGACGACCAGGAACCCCGGGAACAGACCCTGAGGGTCCGTCCCCAACCACCCATCCGCGCCCGGGAACTTCGGGGACAGACCCTGAGGGTCTGTCCCCATCCGACCCGACTCAGAACTGCGCGCTGCGGGGACGGACCCTTGGGTCTGTCCCCATCTGCTGCTGACGCCGCTTCAACCCTCCGGCCGGGGAAGGTCGCTCGCAGCCCGCGCCTGGCACAGCACCACCGGCTGGGTACCACGGGCCTGCTCGAACGCGATACGCATCTCGGACTCGCCGCCGCGTCCGATCACTTCGAACGCCTGGCCAGCCACGCGCAACAGCAGCCAGGTGTCCTCGATCTTGTCCGGGCGCATGCCCTGGCCCAGGCCGATGGCGAGTTCGCCGACGGTGGCGCGCGGGTCATAGAGCAGTTTGCCGCCGAACACCAGCGCGTCGCCAACGCCACGGCGGACCGTGCCTGCGTCCGGAAGTCGGTGCGCAATGGCTTCGGCCGAGCGCGAGGCGAGGTCGCCGACGGTATCGGACACGGTCTTTCCGGTCGACTTGGCGACCGAGCGTGCAGCCGCACCGGCCTGACCGACCGAGCGCGCCACCAGGTCCCCCAGCTTGGTCATGACGCGTCGGCCTGCGGTTGACCATCCCTGCCGAGCATCAGGCGATCCATTCGGACACCGGCGCATTGGCTTCGTGCAGCGGTTGCGAGATGACATCGACCAGGGTGGGCTCGCCAGCTTCCAGCGCCAGGCGCAGGGT
Source organism: Burkholderiales bacterium (assembly GCA_038205245.1). GTDB lineage: Bacteria > Pseudomonadota > Gammaproteobacteria > Burkholderiales > CAIKXV01 > CAIKXV01. Next base: position 4,912 of record JBBRCD010000175.1, on the reverse strand, counting down.
GTCGCGCAGTTTCGTCGGGTCGCTCACGGTGAAGCTCTTCACGCCGAATGCCGAGGCCACCTTCGCATGATCGGTACGGCTGAAGTCCACCGAGAAGTAGCGCTCGCCGAAGCCGGATTTCTGGCCGGCCTTGATCCAGCCATAGGTGGCGTTGGAGATCACCACCATGGTCATCGGCAGCTTCATGCGCACGATGGTCTCCAGCTCGCCGCAGGTCATGCCGAAGCTGCCATCGCCCATCACCGACACCACCTTGGCCGAGGGCCGGCCGATGGCGGCGCCCATGGCGGCAGTCATCGAGTAGCCCAGTGCACCGTGAGCGCGGTTGGACCAGTAGTGACGACCCGCGTCGGCGAGCTGGTAGTAGGCCGAGAAGTAGGGGCAGGGTGTGCCCGGATCGGCAACCACGATTGAATCGCGCGGCAGCAGTTCATTGAGCGTGGCAACGATGCGTTCAGGACGGATCGGCGCCGCCTCGGCGCGGGCGAGCGCGTCGAACACCTCGAACTTCTCGCGCCTGGCCTGGGCCACGCGCTGGGCGGCTGCGCTTGCTGCCGCATCGCCAGCCTTGATCCCGGTGGCGATCAGCGCGGCAAGCAACTGGTCGAGCACCAGCCGGGCATCGCCGACGATGCCTACATCGACCGGATAGTTCGCGCCGACGGTGGCCGGATCGACATCGATATGGATGATTTTCTGTTTGCCATGCGCCGGATGACGCCACTTTTCGGTGGTGACCGAGCCGGCGCGGCAGCCGATGAACAGCACCAGGTCGGCCTCGGCAACCACGTTACGGGTGGGCAGCGTGCCGCCGTTGCTGCCGACCACGCCGACCGCCAGCCGATGACTGTCGGCGATGATGCCCTTGCCGCTGACGCTGGTCGCCACCGGTGCGCCCAGCAGCTCGGCTAGTGACCGTACCTGCTCGAACGCACCGGCAATCACCGGCCCGCCACCGCACAGGATCAGCGGAGACTTCGCCGCGCGCAGCAGTTCGACTGCTGCTGCAATCGGCGCAGGGTCGGCCGCCTGCCGCCGCGCCGGGTAGACGCCCAGTGCCGGATCGGCCCAGATTTCGCTGGCATCGACCCTTTGCGTCTGCACATCGAAGGGCAGCGCGAGATGTGCGGCTCCAGGCCGGCCGGTGGTCATCTGCGAGAACGCCTCGCGCACCGACTGCGGCAGCCTGGTCGCGCTGGCGATCACCGTGTTCCACTTGGTCAGCGGACGAAACAGCGCCTTCTGGTCGAGCTCGGTCAGGGTGAAACGTCCCTTGGTTGCCACCGAGATATCCGAATTGATCGCCAGCACCGGGATCGACGACTCGTTGGCCTCGACCACGCCGGGCAGGATGTAGGTGGCACCGCCGCCGCTCGGGCCTTCACAAACGCCGACCCGCCCGGTGACCCGGGCATAACCATCGGCCATGTAGGCGGCATGGCGCTCGTCGCGGGTGAGGACATGGGTGATGCCATGGTCGAGCGTGGCCAGGGCGTCATAGAACGGGAGACTGGTGTCGCCGCACAGGCCGAACAGGTGTTGCACACCGTGGGCTTGGAGCATGCGAACCATCGCTTCGGCGCCGGTCAACTGGGTCATGGTGTGGCCTGCAGGAAATTGTTGGGGAAAGTACGCCGCGCTGCTTGCTAGCCTAGGCGAGTCAGGCGTCACCGGCAAGCACGGTCACGATCGACACTTCGGCATGCAGGGTGCGGTGCACCGGGCATTTGTCGGCGATCTCGAGCAGTTTGGCGCGCTGCGCATCGGTCAGATCGCCCTCGAGCGTGACGGTTCGTTCGATGCGGTCGATCTTGCCGTCCCGAGTCTCGCAGTCTGCGCAGTCCGTGGCATGGATCTTCGAGTGGACGAGTTCGACCCTGACTGCGGTCAGGGGCAGCGCCTTGGCCTGCGCATACATGCGAAGTGTCATGCTGGTACATGTCCCCAGCGCGGCGAGCAACAGGTCGTAGGGCGACGGACCGAGGTCGGTGCCGCCGACGCTGAGCGGTTCATCGCCGAGCAGCCGATGCCGGCCACTGGCCACTGACTGGGTGAACGCGGCGGCGGGGACGCTGTCCACCCGCACCCCGGGAACCATCTCCACTGGCGCGCTCGCGTCCAGCGCAGCGCCGTTCTGCGGCAGGTAGCGGCTCGCCCAGGCTGCCAGTACGTCGGCGACATACTGCGCATCCGCCTTGCGGGTCAGCAGATGGTCCGCGTCGTCCAGCGAGACGAAGCTCTTCGGGTGCTTGGCGGCCTCGTAGATGCGCCTGGCGTTCTCGATGTCGACCGTTACGTCGTGGGGTGAGTGCATCACCAACAGTGCCTTGCCCAGGTGACTGATCGCGTCGTCGTTGCGGCTGCGCTCCAGATCGTCGATCAGGTCGCGGCGAATGCGGAACCGGCGGCCGGCCAGATCGATCTGCGCCTCGCCCGTCGCCTCGAGTGCCGGCAGCGCGGGGGCAAGCAGATGCTTGATGTGCGCCGGCTCGAACGGCGCGCCCAACGTCACCACTGCAACTGCCTCCGGGACGCGGGAGGCGGCCGCCAGCACTGCCGCTCCGCCCAGGCTGTGGCCGATCAGGATCGTCGGTGCATGGTGGGTCTGGCGCAACCAGTCCACCGCGGCGAGCAGGTCGGCAATGTTGGAGGAAAAATCAGTATTGGCGAAATCGCCGTCGCTTCCACCCAGGCCGGTGAAGTCGAAGCGCAGCACGGCGAAGCCGCGCGCCACCAGCGCCTGGCTGATGCGCGAGGTGGCCAGACTGTCCTTGGAGCAGGTGAAGCAGTGCGCGAACAGCACGAACGCCCTGGGCGCCGTGGCGGGGCGGTCAAGACGGCCGGCAAGCCGAACACCGGTTGACCCCGTAAACTCGATCTTGGCGTTCATCGCTTCAAGTCTCCATCACCGTGCAGCGATCGGAACAGGCGGGACGCACGCGCAATAGAGGCACGTAGCGCGGTGACGCGCATTGCGGTAACAAGTATTCCGGAAACATGCACTGCGGAAACTCACCCCAGGCTGGGTGTTAGCAGCTCCGCATTATGCTCCAGGGCCGGGTGCGTGAGTCGGGGTCTGCAAGGCAGTGCGGCAGGCCTTGCGTCCTATTCCAGACGCGTGCCCGAGGCTTTTACCACGCGCGCCCATTTCGCCAGTTCGCTCTTCACGTACGCGCTGAATTGCTCGGGCGTGTTGGTGATCGGATCGGCGCCCACCTTGGCAAAGCCCTCGCGTACTTCGGGCAGGGCGACGATGCACACCAGCTCGGCATGCAGCCGGGTAATGATCTCGCGCGGCGCGGCCGAGGGCGCGAACATGCCGGTCCAGATGGCGATCTCGTAGTCCTTCACGCCGGCTTCGATCATGGTCGGCACTTCGGGTAGTACCGGCGAGCGCCGCGTGGTGGAGATCGCCAATGCGCGCAGCTTGCCCGCCTGCACCTGACCGATCGCGTTCGGCATGGCAACGAACATGAAGTCGACCTGACCGTTGATTACGCCGGTGACACCGGCAGCGGCGGTGGGGAACGGGATGTGTACCACCTCCAGATTGCCGCTGAGCCAGCGGAACATCTCGGCAGCCATGTGCGATGAGCTCCCGTTGCCGGAACTTGAAAAGTTGAGCTTGCCCAGACTGGCACGTGCGATTTTCGCCAGGGCCTGCACCGTCTTGCTGGGCACCACCGGACGCAGCACCAGCAGAAGTGGGGTCGAGGCCACGAGGGTGATCGGGGCGAAGACGCGCAGCGTGTCGCAGGAGCGCTTGGCGCACAGATTCGGCTTGAGGGCGATCTCGGTGGATGAGCCCGACCGGGTGGCGCTTGCGCGCAGATTCACCCAAGGACTCTCGCACGCCCTGCGCGCTGTCAGTGGCTAGCCGCGCAAGGCGCACTGGGACGCCGCCCTGACGGCGCACTGCGTCGCGCCGACTCAAGTTTCCCGGCCAGGTGCCGTTAGCCCTCGCACGGTCGTTGTCTCGAGGAGTCACGCATGTCGGGTTCCACCGTATCTGGGTCGGGTGCAGCGCTGGCGAGTTCTGAAGGCGAGGCGCCTGTGGTGGATCAGCTTCGGGCCGGTGGATGGCTGCGCGCGGTTCGCGGCCGCATCGGGTTGCGTATTGTGGTGCTGTCCTCGTTTGCTTGCATGCTCGCGCTGTTTTTCGCCGTTGCAGGTTTCACCTGGAATCAACTTTCGCTGCGCAAGCATGACTACGCGATTCTGCAGGTCGCTGGCCAGTTGCGGGTGACTGCCGAGAGCCTGACCCAGCAGTCCAGACTGTATCTGGTCGAGACCCGGCAGAACGGCACGGGTGGCCTGCAGTGGTTCGGCGCGGAACTGCGCCGGCAGGCCGCAGCCTACGACCACATCATCAACAGTCTGGAAATGCGCGATCTGGGTCCTGATCTGACCGGACGCGATGAACCGATTCGCTGCAACTGGGATGCTGAGTCGATTGCGCAGATCTCGCGTACCGCAGCCACCTGGCGTCTGCTACGTGAGCGCATCGCGCCGGCGCTGGCGCCGGACGCCGATGCCCGGGCGCTGTTGGCGGCAGCGCAGGTGCTCGACAGTTCGGGCGAGGCGCTCAGTCTGTCCACGCTGAGCATGAGCGGTGCATTCAAGCGGATGATGGAAGCCAAACTGGCATTTGTCTCGCAGGCGCAGTTCGCCGCGGCCGGGCTGGGCCTGGCCCTGGTATTGGTGCTGGCCGCTGTCGTGCGCAGACGCGTGCTCGAGCCGCTGCGTGCAGCACAGGCCGGGTTCAGGCGAGTGGCGCAGGGTGATCTGGGTCATCAGCTGTCGGTGCTGCGTGATGACGAGATCGGCGACATGTCTCGTACCTTCAATACCCTGTCGCTCAAGCTGCGCCGGCTGTTCGAGCTTACCCAACGCATCGGGCAGGGCGTGACCC
>JBBRCD010000174.1:0-7771 GCA_038205245.1 Burkholderiales bacterium | reverse complement strand
GTGAGGCGTCCGGCATCGGCCGGCGAATCAAGCGTCGCCGTCCCGGATGCGAACGCGCTTGTCATCAATGATCCACAGCTGACCGGCGACGCGCTCGGCTTCCGAGAGGCGAACTCCGGCTCGCACAAGTGTCTCCATTGCACGGAAGGTTTGCTTCGCAGGTCGAAGCACCCATATGCCGGGGTAGGAACCTGGGGGATAGGCTCGAATGTCAGAGAAGTCCAGATCCAGCGTGATGAGGACTCTGTCTTCAGCTCTACAGGCGGCAAGAACCGACACGTCGTTTGCCCCGGATAGACCCTCTTCCGAAACGGTGTGGACGTCGTACTCGAGATCTACGAGCACCTGACGAACAAGCTCCGGCAGGTTCTCGTCGAGCTTGAACTTCATCGCTCGCTCAAGCGGAAATCGGAATCACGCGATCGCGTGCCAGATCAGCTGCATACGCCAATGCCGCTGAAACGTGTTCCGACCGCAAACCTGGATACTGGCCAAGGATATCCGCGGGTGTAGCGCCTTCCGCGAGGTTATCCAGCACGACACTGACGGGAATGCGCGTGCCCGCGAAGCAGATCGCGCCATGAAGAACATTCGGATCAGTCGTAATGTAATGCTGCCAGTCCATGGCGCTCTCCCAACCGGATCGGTCCCGCATCTTACCGCGCTGCACGTGCAGGTAGGCCTGGGCGAGATCGCCAACGCCCTGGATGCGGATCAGGGTTTAGATCGTCGCACCCGCGATCTCCAGAGCCCGATGTTTCCTTTCGTCACGGGGATCGCGCAGGGCAATGCGATGACGCTCTTCGGCTGGTTCGTCGTGCTCGCGGTGCTCTGGCCGCGCGCCGTCGGCAGCATCGAGGTCCTCGATCCTGGTCAGCGCCTTGGTGGGCGTGCTTGCCGCCGTCATGGTCGTGGTCGTGGCGGTGGAAATGCGCACCAAGCACGCGCTCCTGCGACCGGCTTGAATCCACTTGACGCCACGCTTCGACCTGCGCCGGATCTTCATCGCCGCGCTGCTGCTCGTCCTCGGACCTTGGAGCGCAGGGCCTGCTGTCGCCGCTGCAACACCCTCTGATGAGGCACCTGACCTGGTCTACATGAACCGCATGCTGCACACGATGCGGGTCACGATCGCAGGCGCCTCGCCGGAGGCCAGGGTCGAGCGGGCGCTGGAGCGGCTGCAGTCTCTAGAGCCCGTTAGCGGCCGTCAGACTGGGCGGCTTGCAGGGCATCACTCCACCCGCCGCCGTATCTCCCGGATCACCGCGCCGTTGTCCAGCTCCGCCTCGCCATGGTCGATGCAGCCCTGCATCAGCCCGGCATACGTCTCGCCCAGCGGCAGCTCTGCCCCAGCCGCCTGGCCTGCTCCAGCATCAGCGAGAAGTCCTTCATCGACTGGTTGACCTTGCCGTGCGGCGTGAAGTCGGCGGCGATCATCTTCGCGCCCTTCACGTCCATGATCTGAGAGTAGGCCGCCGAGTCGCGCGCGACCGCCAGGAACGCCGTCGGGTCGAGGCCCATGCGCTCGGCGAACACCAGGCCTTCGGCCAGCGCCGCGCGGTTCACGCCGAGCATCAGGTTGATCGAGAGCTTGGCGCGGCCGCCGTCGCCCGGCGTCCCGACGCGGTGGCGCTTGGGCACCATCGCATCGAGCACCGGCGCCACGCGGGCGACATCGGCATCGCTGCCGGCGACCAGCCCGAGGCCGTCGCCGCGCACGAACTGCTGGCTGGTGCCGGATACCGGCACTTCGACGAAGGCAATGCGCTCGCGCGGCAGGCGACCGGCCAGTGCGGAGATCGCATCAGCCGGCGCTGCCCGCGGCTCGCGCACCGCCGGTTCGGTCGGCGGTGTGACACGGCCTGGGCAAGTGAGGGGTCAAGTCTTCAAGAGAGCAAGTGAGGGGTCAAGTCTCGAGTTTTGCAATTGGCCGGGCAGAGGCGGGACGCAATACCTTTGCCCTGCTTGCGAAACTCAAGACTTGACCCCTCCCTTTGAGGTGTGCCCCACCGCGTTGCTGAAGCTGTCCGAGGTGGCCAAATCGCTTGGACCGGATGCCGATCGGCTGCAGGTCGTGTTCATCAGCATCGATCCGGAACGCGACACCCCGGAGCTGCTGAAGCACTACGTGCCTGCGTTCAACCCGGCGTTCATCGGCCTGCGCGGCACGGTCGAGCAGACCGCCGAGGTGGCCAAGGCCTACAAGGCGTACTACAACAAGGTGAAGGGGTCGACGCCGGCGAGCTACACCATCGACCACTCCACCTTCACCTATCTGTACGACCCGCAGGGCCGGCTGCGGCTGATGGCACCGCACGAGATCGACGCCGGCGCGCTTGCGGCGGACGTGAAGGCGTTGCTGCGCGGTTGACCTGCAGTTGCCGCGCCGGCACCGGCTGCCGCGCCTAGCGCGGACGATTCGCCGGCGCAGCCTGGCCCGCAGCCGATGGCGCACTGGCATCCTGCCGGGTCTGGCTGGTGGCGCGTACCGCAGGCTGCCCCTTGGCCTCGGCTTCCAGCCGCTCCTGCTTGCTGCGTCGCTGAATCTCGGCCAGTCGCTGGCCGCGCACCCGCTTGCGCGCGGTCTCGTCCGGGGCGGCATCGATCTTCTGCTGCCATGCCGCGCGCTCGTCGGCAGTGAACAGGCGAGTCCAGTCTGGGCGCTTCTTCGCCGCCGGATCGGACGCGCTGGCGTTCTGGCTGCCCTTGGCTGCGGGCGCTCGCTCGGCTGTGGCCGGTTGCGCGTGCGCAGCGCCGATCAAGCCGCAGGTCAGACCAAAGGTCAGGGTCAGCGCTGCGAGCGTGGCGAGTGCGGGAAGTGGGTTGAACGCGCGTGGACGCGGCACGCGGGAAGGGTTTGCCATCGATTTCGTCTGCATGGTCGCTCCAGGGTCGGGGTCGCAGGGCAGTCGGCCCGCATGCCGAGCCGGCACCGGGTTGCCCTGAAGCGCGAATCTAGAGGCGATGCGGTGACGTGACGACCGGCGAATCGCGGCGCAAGCGTTGCAAACTTCACTGCGCAGCAGCGAGCACCACACAACGACGCAGGCGACCCCCGCAGCAGCTTTGCAACGAACTGCGCTCAGTCGTAGACCACGACGCTCCTGATCGACTCGCCAGAATGCATCAGGTCGATCGCCCGGTTGATGTCCGACAGCGGCATCTGATGGGTGATCAGCTCGTCGATGCGGATCTTCCCATCCATGTACCAGTCGACGATCTTCGGCACGTCGGTGCGCCCGCGCGCGCCGCCGAAGGCCGTGCCTTTCCAGGTGCGCCCGGTCACCAGCTGGAACGGCCGGGTGCGGATCTCCTGCCCGGCGCCGGCCACCCCGATGATCACCGACACACCCCAGCCGCGATGGCAGCACTCCAGCGCCTGGCGCATCAGATCGACATTGCCGATGCACTCGAAGCTGTAGTCGGCACCACCGTCGGTGAGCGCCACCAGGTACGGCACCAGATCGCCTTCGACTTCCTTCGGATTGACGAAGTGGGTCATGCCGAACTCGCGCCCAAGCGCTTCGCGCGCTGGGTTGATGTCCACGCCGATGATCATGTTCGCACCGGCCAGCCGCGCGCCCTGCACGACGTTCAGGCCGATACCGCCCAGGCCGAACACCACCACGTTCGCTCCGGGCTCTACCTGCGCCGTGTTGATCACAGCACCTATGCCGGTGGTGACCCCGCAGCCGATGTAGCAGACCTTGTCGAACGGGGCGTCTTCGCGGATCTTCGCCAGCGCGATCTCCGGCAGCACGGTGTAGTTGGAGAAGGTCGAGCAGCCCATGTAGTGATGCACCATCTTGCCGCCGATAGAGAACCGGCTGGTGCCGTCGGGCATCACACCCTTGCCCTGGGTGGTGCGGATCGCGGTACACAGGTTGGTCTTGCGCGACAGGCACGACTTGCACTGCCGGCATTCCGGCGTGTACAGCGGAATGACATGGTCGCCTTTCTTCAGCGTGGTCACGCCAGCACCGACATCGACCACGATGCCCGCGCCCTCATGGCCGAAGATCGCCGGGAACAGACCTTCCGGGTCACCGCCGGAGCGGGTGAACTCATCGGTGTGACAGACCCCGGTCGCCTTCAACTCGACCAGGACTTCGCCGGCCCTGGGTCCGTCCAGATCGACGGTCTCGATGACCAGAGGCTGGCCAGCGGCATAACAGACTGCGGCTTGGGTTTTCATGTCTCGCTCTCCAGGAAGTGCCGCGATTATCGCGCGGCTACGAAGTCTGGCGGATGTCGCGTGCCAGCCTCAGCCCGCTGAACTGCCAGCGCGCATCCGGCGGAAAGAAGTTGCGATAGGTTGCACGCAGATGCGACGCCGGTGTCGCGCACGATCCGCCGCGCAGCACGACCTGCTGGCTCATGAACTTGCCGTTGTACTCGCCGATTGCGCCGTCGGCGATCCGGTAACCGGGGTAGGGCAGGTAGGCGCTCTGGGTCCACTCCCATACATCGCCGAACATCTGGGCGGGCTGGTGGGCGCGCACTGGTGCCACCGGCGCGGCGGGATGGAACAATCCGGCCTCGACCAGATTGCCTTCGATCGGCAGGTTCTGCGCAGCCAGTTCCCATTCGAACTCGGTGGGCAGCCGGGCGCCCAGCCAGCGTGCGATCGCGTCGGCCTCGTACTGGCTCAGGTGAGCGGCCGGGGTGTCCGGCGCCACAGCCGCCATGCCGTGCAAGGTGAAGGTCTGCCAGCGCGCGCCCTGGGTGCCGCCGGCGTCGCACTGCCAGTAGAGCGGTGCCTGCCAGCCGCGTGCCTGCACGGTGTCCCAGCCGGCGGACAGCCAGAGCTCAGGGCGGCGATAGCCACCGTCTTCGATGAAGGCGATCACCTCGGCGCAGGACACCGGCCGCCGTGAAAACGAGAACGGTTCGATGAAGACGCGATGCCGGGGTTGCTCGTTGTCGAACGCGAACGACGGTCCGGACATGCCGATCTCGACCAGCCCGCCATCGAAGTCGAGCCAGCCGGAGGCGGCGCCTGCCATTGGCATCGGCGGGCTGTGCTCGCGCCAGGCAGGTGCGAGCGGATTGCGCGAGAACAGATGCTTCAGGTCGGTCAGCAACAGTTCCTGATGCTGTTGCTCATGGTGGGTCCCCAACTCGATGACTTCGCACAGCGCCGCGCGCTGCGGCCCGGTCAGCGCGTCGGCGCGCAGCAGGGTCCGCACACGGCGTTCTACATCGCACCGGTAGTCGAGCACGGTGGCCAGCCCAGGCCGGGAGATGAGGCCCCGCTCGGCGCGCTGATGCTTCTCGCCGACGCCGTTGTAGTAGCTGTTGAACAGCATCCGGAACGACGGATGGAACGCGCGAAAGCCCGGTTCGAACCGCTCAAGCGCGAACACTTCGAAGAACCAGGTGGTGTGCGCCAGGTGCCAGCGCGCCGGGCTCGCGTCCGGCATCGATTGCAGCGCGCAGTCTTCTGCTGACAAGCCCTCGATCAGCGCCAGCGTCTGCGCGCGTACCCGATCGAAGTTCCGGGCAAGCGCCTCTGTGTTCATGCAGCCTCTTTGTTCATCTGGCACAGGCTCGTACCCATGTGGTGCTGGTCAAGGTCGCATCCACCGCGGCATGCAGCCTCTTTGTTCATCTGGCACAGGCTCGTACCTAGGTCGCCGGCTTCGGTGCCGGTGGCTTCGCTGGCGGAGCTGCCGTGGCCGCGCCGAGATCGAACGACGGATCGCAGACCTGGGCCGGCGTGACCGGCTTGCCTGCTGCCAGACCACCGATCGCCAGACCGTCGGCCGACAGCAACCGGCGCCCGGCCAGATGCTCGGCAGGCCGGTTCACCGATTCGATCGCCACCGCCCGGCCGCCGCGGAAGTAGAACACCGAGAACTTGCCTTCTTCCGGATCGCCACGCAGCGCGAACTCGTCATCGCTGCGCATCAGGCCGGCCATCTGCAGGCGCATGTCGCCCTGCTCTGACCAGAACCAGGGCAGCGCGTCATAGGTGGCTGCCCGACCGGCGATGGCGAGTCCGGCCGCCTTGCCCTGGTCGGTGGCGTTCTGCACCGACTCGAAGCGGAACTGGCCACCGGCATGGCTGCTCGGCCGCAGTGTGCAGTCGCCGGCCGCGTAGATGTTCGGATCTGCAGTGCAGGCGTACTCATCGACTTCGATACCGCCCGGCCCGGGCAGGCCGGCGTCGGTGGCCAGTTCGACATTGGGCAGCGAGCCGATTGCGGCCAGCACCAGATCGCAGGGGCAGACCATGCCGCCTTCACATTCGACGCCGGTCACCCGGCCAGCACTGCCCAGAATCTGCTTCACTGCAGTGCCAAGCAGCAGTTGCACGCCACGGGCACGATGCACCGATTCGACATGGGCCGCGAGCAGGCGACCGGCCACCCGTGACAGCAGCCGGGTCTGACTCTCGATCACCGTCACCGGCTTGCCGGATGGGCCGATCGCCGCGGCCGCCTCCAGCCCGATGTAGCCACCGCCGATCACCACGATCGCAGTCGCCTTGTCGATGCGGTCCTTGAGGCTGGCAGCATCGTCCTGCGAGCGCAGGTAGAACACGCCATCGAGGTCGGCGCCGGGCAATGTCAATGGCCGCGCCCTCGCACCCAGCGCGAGCGCGAGGGTGTCGTAGCCCAGTCGATCGCCAGTGGCGGTCTCGACGAATTTGCCGGCCCGGTCGATCCGGTTCACGGTCGTGCCCGGCTGGGTCTCGATGTTGCGCTCCTGATAGAACGCCGCGTTCTTCAGTGGCAGTGACGCCGGGTTGAAGGTGCCGGCGAGCCAGGCCTTGGATAGCGGCGGCCGGTGATACGGCAGATGCGCTTCCGCACTCAGCAGGCGGATTGGCGCGCTGTAGCCCGCCTCGCGTGCGGATGCCGCGATGTTGAGCGCGGCATAGGAGCCGCCGATGACAATCAGTCCGTGGTTCAAGACGTCTACCTGTTCGGAATGCTGCGGCGGGATGCTGCGGCGGGATACGGCGGCCGGATGTTACGGCGGAATGCTGCGGCGGGATACGGCGGCCGGATGTTACGGCGGAATGCTGCGGCGGGATGCTGCGGCGGAATGCTGCGGCGGAATGCTGCGGCGAGAAACTGCGCGGGATACCGGTCGTTCAGCCGTCGGAGCGGTCGTTCAGCCGCAGGAAGCGGCTATGCTACCCCTCCCGTTCATCCTTTCGCCGGAGACTTCCCATGCCCAAGGCCACCTGGCAAGGCACCGTCATCGCAGACAGCGACCGCACCGAAGTTATCGAAGGCAACCACTACTTTCCGCCCGACTCGATCAAGCGGGAACTGCTGCGCGACAGCGCGACCCACACCACCTGCGGCTGGAAGGGCGTCGCCAGCTACCATGACATCGTGATCGGCGAAGCCGTCAACAAGGACGCGGTCTGGTACTACCCGACGCCCAAGGACGCAGCCAAGCAGATCGCCGGATACTTCGCGTTCTGGAAAGGCGTCAAGGTCGAAGCGTAGCGCCTGGGCGGGGACAGACCGCCGGGGACGAAACCCCGGGCACAGACTCCCGGGGACAGACTCCCGGGGACAGACCCTTCGGTCTGTTCCCCACGCTCGGCGCAGGCTGGCGCGGACCCTGGGGGACAGACCCTGAGGGTCTGTCCCCAACGCCGGACCGCAACTCGGGGACGGAGCGTCAGGGTCTGTCCCTAACGCCGGACCGCAACTCGGGGACGGAGCGGCAGGGTCTGTGCCCAACGCCGGACCGGAACTCGGGGACGGAGCGTCTGGGTCTGTCCCCAACGCCGGACCGCAACACGGGG
>JBBRCD010000173.1:0-7975 GCA_038205245.1 Burkholderiales bacterium | reverse complement strand
CGCGGCAAGGCTGGGTGGCGACGACCCAAGCCAAGCCCAGGCGCTGCATCGCCGCAGACACCGCACGCACATGGCCGTGAGCGCGAGAGCGCGTGATCTCGAAGGCCTGGGCCAGGGGTACGAAGGTCTCGCCCTGCAAAGAGCGGCGAATGATGTTGATCAACGGCTCGGGCAAGTGAGACAAGTTGCCCAGGGTCTCGTTCTTGACCTTGCCGTCTTCGCGGTAGCTGCGCCGAAGCAAGTGGGTACGATAGACCTTGTCCTTGTAGGTGCGGGTCGTAGTGACGACGTGGGCGGGTCCGTTGCGGGCTGGCATATTCGCAAAAATAAGCTAATGTGGAAGAAAAAGCAATACTATTTAGTGACTACATATTAAGGTAAGAAAAACGGCCGAAACAGCCGAATTTGTGAAGCGCGACAGCCACTTAGCCAACGGTGCAGTGACGACGTTGAGGGGAACTTCAGCCTAAACGTCCAGACTCCCTATTGCCCGCGGTACACTTTGGCATCGGTAGTCCTCGGTTGTTTATGCCTTCATCACCAAGGAACTACGCGCGAGAGCACGAGGCTGCCGATCTCGACCGCTGAAACATCCGGGCTAGTGGTCGAAACGCGCGGGGTAGGTCTCGTCGGCAATCGCCTCGCGCTGGCAGCGCTCCCAGATACGGCGATACGGGGCGAGCATCGGCGCAACGCTGTCTTCGGCGCGGGCGATGAGTGGCGCGAGGGTGGCATGTTCGGTGGCGACCTCGGCAAGCAGCGACGCCTCGTCGACCCGGGTGAGCGTGCCGCCACGCATCGCCGGTTCACCATCGACGAATACCGTGTCGAGGCAGGCCCCGCTGGCATTGAACACCAGCTGGTGCAACGGGTTGTTCAGCGGCTGAAAAGCGATCGAGTCGGTGCGCCAGAGGCAGAAGTCGGCCTTCATGCCCGGGGCAAGACGGCCGATCTGCGCATCCAGGCCCAGTGCCCTGGCGCCGCCGGCAGTGGCGGCTTCGAACGCCTCTGCCGCGCCGATCCAGCGCGCCGGGTCATCGCCACGCAGCTTGTGGATCAGCGCGGTCTGCGAAACCACCTTCAGCATATCGACGTTCTCGATCGAGCCACAGCCGTCGGTGCCGAGACTCACATTGATGCCGGCATCGAGCATCGCCCGAATCGGGGCAAGCCCGGAGCCGAGCTTGAGATTGCTCTGCGGATTGTGCTGGATCGATACGCCCGCCTGCGCGATCAGCTCGATCTCGGACGGCTTGAGCCATACGGCATGAATCACGCTGGTCGCAGACTTCAGGAAGCCGATCGCCGCCAGTTCCTCGATCATGGTGCGGCCATAGAACAGTTGCCCGGTGACCACCTGCATCCGCGTCTCCTGCGCATGAATGATGAGCGGTGCGTGGTGACGGTCGGCGAGGTCGCGCACTGCGAGCAGGAAGCCGGTGGTGCAGCGCTGGGGGGCGGAGGGTGTGGCGAGATAGGCCACACGATGTTCACGAGCCGGAAAGTTTCGCGCGCGTGTCTCGGCGAAGGCAAGAAACTCGGCTGCTGGCGTCGACTTCGTCGCATCCAGCCGGGCCAGAAGATCCTGCGGAAACTCTTCGTCGACATACGGCATCGCGCGAAAGAACGGCCGGTCGAACAGCGTGATGCCGCACAGTGCCCGGATGCCGATATCGCGGTACGCCTGCCATTGCGCGTCGACCAGTTCCGGGCGCAGCACCGGACTGGCGTTCATGTCGTCGCAGATCGTCGTCGTACCCGAGCGCAGCGCCTCGATCGCGCCGATCAGCGTGCGCAGATAGACCTGCCTGGGCGTGAACGGAATCGGTTCGAGTGGCCGTACGAAATTCATCCACAGTTCCAGGGGCACGTTGTCATAGCGTCCCTTGTGGAAGTTCTCGTGGCTGTGGGTATGCCCGTTGATGAAGCCGGGCGCGGCCAGCCGGTCACGGCCGTCGATCAGGGTGCCGCGGGGTGCAGCCGTGCCTGCAGGCAGGATCGCATCGATGCATCCGTTGTCGATGAACAGGTCGACCGGGCCAGACGCGAGTTCACCATACGGTCCGGTGAACGCCCGGCAGCCCGCTATCGTCCAGGTCGTGCCGGGCGCCGCATTCATCGCGGCAAGGCGTCCCGGGCAGGGGCGCGAATGCTTGCCCGTGCACGGTTCCCGGCGGTCACGCGCCGACTTTCACTTCGCGGTTGAAGCGGTCGATGTAGCCCTGCCGCAGCGGGCTGTAGCGCACCCAGTCCGGCTGGTTGAAGTTCTCGACCTCGGCGACCGACTTGGCGTACTGGAGCAGCGGCTTGGACATCGGCACCCGGGTGTTGGTCGGGATCAGTGCGTAGGGCATCTCCGCCAGCGCGCGCTGCACGTCGACCGAGATCGCCTCGTTGATGTAGGCCGCGGCGAGATCGGCACTCTTGCCGTTCTTGATGATGTGCATGCCGCTGCGTACCACACCCCAGCCGGTGTCCGGCCGGGCGAGCGCGATCGGCAGGCCCTTGTTCTGCAGGTCGGCGAGATTGTTGCTGTAGAGCACGGTGATGTCGACCTGGCCCTGGCCGAGCAGTGTCGACAGCGCACCTGGCGAGGGTGCGATTGCAGATACGTTCGGCAGCACCTTCTTCAACCAGGCGAACGCCGGGTCCATGTTCTCCTCGTTACCGCCGTTCATGCGCGCGATCTCGACCATCCAGGCGCCGCCGAGCGTCGAACCGATCTGCGTCAGGCCGACCCGCCCCTTGAACTCGGGACGCAGCAGATCGTTCCACGACGTGGGCGGCGTCTTGATGCGCTCGGTGTTGTAGCCGATGCCGAACACCTGCAGCGACACGCCGACGCCGAGGTTCTTGACGAACTGGAAGCGTTTCGGTATGTCCTTGAGGTTGGCGAGCGGCGGCAGTGGATCGAACAGGTCGTTGTTGACCCCGGCGGCGAAGCCGCCGTCGTCCATGATGATCACGTCGAACGGCGGATTGGCCTTGGAGGCGACCAGCCGCGAGATCTTCTCCAGCGGCAACAGCGGCGTCAGCGTGATGTCCTTGACGCCGGTGACTTTCTGCACGGCCGGCAACAGCGCCGCGCGATGCGCGGTTTCCCAGGCGCCAGGAAAGGTGCTGGCGGCAAGTGAACGGGCCTGGGCGAAGGCGAGCGGGGCGGCCCCGGCCAGGTTGAGTGCCGTCAGTGCACCCGCGGACGTGATCAGTTGGCGGCGAGTGTTCGAGATGGGAAGCTTTGGCATGAGCAGACCTTTACTGGCTAAGGGGTGACAGGACAGCTCGAGCGTCGATGCAATCGACGTGCCAACTCAGGCGGTCAGGCAGGTGGCTGACCGCAGTTGTCCTCAGGCAGCCGGCGTGCTCACCGCCGACGTGCTCAGCGAACGGATCAGTCGCCCTTGATGGGTGGCGCAGTGCGCACCTGATCCTTGCCCCAGCGACGGCGGATCTCCAGGCACTCGTCGAACTTGATACTGGTGGTCAGCTCCAGCGTGTCGAATCCGACCATCTTGCAGAACGCCTCGATCGAGTAGCCGCCCATGTCGACCCGGTCCAGAGTGGCATGGCGCAGGCCGAGCACCAGACGCCGCACCCCTGCCATCTTGAGCGCCCAGGCGCACATCGGGCAGGGCTCCATGGTGCTGTACAGCGTGCTGCCGGCGATTGCCGCCAGGCCGTGCGCGCTTTGTGCATTTCGGAGCGCGTCCGTCTCGGCATGCACCATGATGTCGCAGAGAGTGTTTTGCCGGTTCTGGCCAAGGGCGAGGATCTGCCCTTCGTTGACCACTACTGCGCCTACTGGCCAGTCGCCCCGGGTGAAGGCTTCCTCGGCCTGTGCCAGCGCGAGCGTCATGTATTCGTCGTCATTCATTCCGAGTTCCTGCCGGTCGTAGTGTTGAGAAACGTGGCGCGTCTACCGCCAAGGCTTCAAGCCCTGCTCGACCCGCCATACATCATCACGCGGCAGGGACGGATTGGCAGGCCGGGTGTCGTAGTACGGAATGAGCGGCTTGTACAGTTCCAGGATGCGCCGCAGTTCTCCGACCGGCTCGTCGCTGTCGTCCACCCGCAGGTCGACCCAGGCATAGGACTTCCGGTTCTGGACGACAAGTGCGGCCGAATGCTGTCCCTTGACCTGACCGCCGGCATCGCGCCCGGACTCGATCGCCAGCATCAGACGTTCCTCGAGCGTGTCCGCCACGCTCGCCTCGAACGCATCGGCCATTGCCGACACCGTGCGCTCACTGGTCAGCCGGTTGCCCAGGGCGACGAAGTTCCTGCGGCAGACATGGCCCTTCCAGTCTTCGTTATGAGCGCCGGTACGCGCTGCGCTTCTACCATCCTTGTCGACCACGCCGATCTGTCGCCACTCGATGTTCTCTTCGCCATCGCTTGCGCAGAGTTCATCCACCACCTTTTCGGCAGAGTAGCCCATCTCGAGGAGATTCAGGCCGAGCGGGCCGAGGCGCGGGTCGCCATTGGCCTGCACCACCAGGGCGCCCACCTGCGCACGCACGAACGGACACTTCGCCCCGATCGCGATTGGCCGGGTCGCAATGGCGACCCCGAACATCTGGGTGCGCTCGCAGCGTGCAACGATCGAGAAAGTCATGGCTATATCCCCTGAATCACGATGTCGTTCACTGTAGCTTGACCCCGGCACGCCTGACCAGGTCTGCCCACTTCGGAACTTCGGCGCGAAGCTGTGCGGCGAACGCCTCCGGAGAGTTGCCCACCAGTTCTGCACCCAGGCTCTTCATCCGGTCGCGCACCTCGGGCGCAGCGAGTGCCTTGACGATCTCCGCATGCCAGCGGGAGACGATGGGGCCGGGCGTGCCCGCCGCGGCGAACACACCGAACCAGGGACTGGCATCGAACCCGGGCAGGCCGGCCTCGCTGATCGTCGGCAGTTCTGGCATGGTGGCTGAGCGGCGGCTTGTCGCCACCGCCAGCGCGCGCAGCTTGCCCGCGTTCACCATCGGCAGCACGGTGGGCATGTTGTCGAAGGTCAGGTCGACCTGACCGCCGATCAGATCGGCGATCGCCGGCACGCTGCCCTTGTACGGCACATGCACCATGTCCACGCCAGCCATCACCTTGAACAGCTCACCGGCCAGGTGCTGGGTCGTACCGTTGCCGGCGGAGGCGAAATTGAGCTTCCCGGGCTGCCGCCGTGCGACCGCGATCAGTTCCTTGACCGACTTCGCCGGCACCGATGGATGCACCGCCAGTACGTTGGGCACAGTGGCGATCATCGAGATCGCGACAAAGTCGCGGATCGGGTCGTAGCTGAGGGTCGGATACACGCTGGGGGCGATCGCATGGGTGGGCGAGCTGCCCAGGATCACTGTGTAGCCATCGGGGGCCGAGCGGGCGACCACCTCGGCGCCAATGGTGCCGCCCGCCCCAACACGGTTCTCGACGATCACCGGTTGCCCGTATACCTCGGTCAGTCGAGCGGTAAGGGCGCGCGAGAAGATGTCGTTCGACCCCCCGGCGGCGAACGGGCTTACCCAGCGAATCGGTTTGGCCGGCCAGTTCGGTGCGGACTGCGCCAGGGCCTGAGTGGCAGAAGCGGCGGCGAGCAGGGCAACGAAGGTTCTCACGGTCAGGTCCAATTTACGGGTGTCCAAGGCGAAGTTCATTCCAGCTTGCCCATTCGTCGCACCACCTCTGCCAGGCGCTTGCCGTCGCGTTCAAAGAACGCCTGGAACTCAGGCGTATCCAGGTAGTCGATTGGCGTGTTCAATCCAGTCATCGACTGAACGAACGCCGGATCCTTCATCGCCTCCCGCATTGCCGAGCGCAGGCGAGCCATGATCTCCGTCGGCAGTCCTGTGGGCGCGAACAGGCCGGTCCATACATAGAATTCGACGTCATGTCCCTGCTCTCGCATGGTTGGCACGCCGGGCATCTCGGCGACGCGTTGCGGGGCGAAAACGCCGAGCACCCGGACCTTGCCCGCCTTCATATGCTGATTGGCCACCCCGACGGTCTGAACCACCAGGTCTACCTGCCCGCCGAGCAGGGCCACCATTGACGGCCCGCCGCCGGAGAAAGGCACATGCGTCATTCTGATGCCCGCCGCCTGTGCCAGCATTTCGGTAGCCACATGGCTGGTGCCGTACAACCCGGATGAACTGTAGTTGATCCGCTCCGGTCGTGCTTTGGCGTCGACGATCAGGTCGGCGAGTGTCTTCCATGGCGCTTCGCTCCTGGCAACCAGGATGGCCGGGTTGAGTGACACCAGGGCTACAGGCGAGAACTGATCCACCAGATACGACGGCACCCTGCCGTTGATCTTCTCGACCTCCGGGATCACGCTCAAGCTGGACAGCGCCATCATCAACGAGTACCCATCGGGTCGAGCCTTGGCCGCGATGGCAGCGCCCAGCGCGCCCCCCGCGCCGGCGCGGTTCTCGACGATGAAGGTCTGGCCGAGCAGCCTGCCCAGGGTCACGGCCAGGGGACGTGCGGTCACATCAGCGATTCCGCCCGGGGCGAAAGGGACGATGATGGTCACCGGTTTGGAGGGATACGGCTGGCTCAGCGCAGTCGCAGCGAACAGACAAAGCACACCTGTGACTGCGGCTGCGGGTACGGCACGGCACCAGCGGTAAAGCGTGTTCATGAGCACCTCCCCTGACGGACGATGAATGAAGACCTTCAATTTACCGAGCCTGATTCCAGAAGGAAGGAATCAGTACCCCAGCCTGCGATCGATCTGTCTTTGCAACGGCTGGTCGGCCCGGTAGCGGTGCACGTTGTCGATAAAGCAACCGACCACCTCCTCGGGCACGACCGGTCCCGCGACATGCGGCGTCATCTGTACACCCGGCAGGTCCCATAGCGCGCTGGTCGTCGGAAGCGGCTCCTGCGCGTACACGTCCAGAAAGGCGCCGGCGATCCAGCCTCCCTTGATCGCCTCGACCAGCGCACCTTCGTGCACCGCATTGCCCCGGCCGACGTTGATCAGGTGCGCGGAAGGTTTCATCGCGCGCAGCACCTGGTGCGAGATCAGGTCCTGAGTCTCGGGTGTCGCCGGGAGCACCAGGACGACGAAATCACATTCGGCCACGAAGGGTTCCAGTTGATCGCGGCCGGTGTAGAGCGTCTCCACCTCAGGCGTGTCGCGCCGGGAACGGCGCCAGCCGACCGCCCGCATGCCATTGGCCTTGACCGCGCGGGCGATTGCCGCACCGATGTCGCCCAGCCCCGCGATTCCGACGGTTCGACCGCGGGCCATGCCGACCGGAAAGGACTGCCAATGCCGCGCCCGCTGCTGACTCCAGGCGAGTGGAAAGCGCTGGACGATGGCGAACATCGCGCCGAGCACATACTCGACCATCCGGGGCGCGATCAGCGCGCCGTCCGAGCGGGTGACAACGACGTGTGGCAACAACCCGGCGTCCGAAATCAGATCGTCGACCCCCGCACTTACCTTGTGTACCCAGCTCAGCTGTTCACCCCTGGCAAGCAGGCCGGGCGGAAACTTCCAGCCCAACAGCACTTGCGCACCGCCGATGGCTGCAAACGCTTCGGTCGCGTTGGTGGAAACGAGCAGATCTGCATCCGGAATCGCAGCCTGCACCAACTGCGCATACCTTTTTGCCTCGCCATCCGTGGGCGAATGAACCAGGATGCGGGGCGCGACAGGCATCAGAAGCACAACTGTTCGATGGCTCGCTCGAGGATCGCCTCGGCCTGCTCGATCTGAATCACCGGAACGTACTCGTCGACCGTATGCGCCTGCAGCAGATGACCGGGGCCGAACACGAGTGCGGTGCGATTGCCAGTGCGTGCCTGCAGGACAGAGGCATCGGTGTAGGCAGGGAAGCCGTTCACCACATCGCTGCGTCCGGTCACCTCCCGGGTCGCCTCGACCATTCTGGACACCAGCTCGGCGGAGCGATCGGCTTCGACCGGTGGCCGGTCGTTGTTCATCTGATTGAACGCGAACGAAGACCCGGTC
>JBBRCD010000172.1:0-7996 GCA_038205245.1 Burkholderiales bacterium | reverse complement strand
TCCAGCCGGTCTTGCCGCAGCGATCCGTGCAAAGCAGATGGCGACGGCGGCCGGTCGCGAACTCAGCGTCTGCGTACTGGAGAAAGGCTCCGAAGTCGGCGCCCATATCCTGTCCGGTGCGGTGATGGACCCGCGCGCGATCGACGAACTGCTGCCCGACTGGAAGGCGCTCGGCGCACCGCTCGACGTACCGGTGAGCGAGGACCGGTTCATGTTCCTCACCGGGAAGGGCCACTTCCAGGTGCCGCACGCTCTGCTGCCCGGCGCCTTCCACAATCACGGCAACTATGTGATCAGCCTGGCCAATGTCTGCCGCTGGCTGGCCACCCATGCCGAGTCGCTCGGGGTGGAGATCTTTCCGGGCTTCGCCGCAAGCGAAGTGCTCTACGACGCAGCCGGTGCGGTGCGCGGGGTGGCCACCGGCGACATGGGCATCGGCCGCGATGGCGAACGCACCGGCGCCTTCCAGCCGGGCATGGAACTGCACGCGGCCTACACGCTGTTCGCCGAGGGTTGCCGGGGCCAGCTCGGCCGGCAGCTCGAGGCCCGCTTCGATCTGCGTGCCGGGCGCGACCCGCAGACCTATGGCATCGGTCTGAAGGAGCTGTGGCAGATCGACCCGGCGCAGCACCGGCCCGGCCTGGTGGTCCACACCGCCGGCTGGCCGCTGGACCGCGGCACCTATGGCGGGTCGTTCCTCTATCACCTCGACAATCACCAGGTGGCGGTCGGCTTCGTGGTCGGGCTTGGCTACAGCAATCCCTACCTCAATCCGTTCGAGGAGTTCCAGCGCTACAAGACCCATCCGTCGATCCGCGGCTTCTTTGAAGGCGGAAAACGCATCGCCTACGGCGCGCGGGCCATCACAGCCGGCGGACTGCAGTCGCTGCCCAGGCTCACCTTCCCGGGCGGCGCGCTGATCGGCTGCGACGCCGGCTTTCTCAATGCCTCGCGCATCAAGGGCAGTCACGCCGCCATCAAGTCCGGCATGCTTGCCGCCGACGCTGCGGTGGACGCGATCGGTGCCGGACGGGCGCAGGATGAACTCGCCGCCTACCCCAAGGCGTTCGAGCAGAGCTGGCTGCATGACGAACTGCACCGGGCGCGCAACTTCAAGCCGGCACTGTCGAAAGGGCTGCTGACCGGCACCCTGCTGGTCGGCATCGACCAGATACTGCTGCGCGGCAAGGCACCGTGGACAATGCACCATGCTTACGCCGACCATGAAACCCTGATCGACAAGCGTGAAGCTGCGCCGATCGACTATCCGAAACCCGACGGGCAGATCTCGTTCGACCTGCTCTCCTCGGTGTTCATCTCGAACACCAACCACAGCGAGGACCAGCCAGCGCACCTCACCTTGAAGAATGCCACGGTGCCGATCGCGATCAACCTCGAGCGCTATGACTCGCCCGAGCAGCGCTACTGCCCGGCCGGCGTCTATGAGATCGTGCATGAATTGATCGAAGGCGTCGACACGCCAAGACTGCAGATCAACGCGCAGAACTGCGTGCACTGCAAGACCTGCGACATCAAGGACCCGACCCAGAACATCGTCTGGGTGGCGCCCGAAGGCGGCGGCGGACCGAACTATCCGAATATGTAGTCTGTGACCCATTGAATCCAACGTAAAGGTGTTCACCGTAAACGGAACAGCGGAATCGAACTGCACGAAGGAAAAGGGGCCAGGGTCAATTTCCGCCTGCGCGGCCTGAGCCTGGCTTTGGCATATGCCGCGGAAATCGACCCTGGCCCCTTTTCCCAGCGCGGCATGTGCTGCGGAAATCGAGCCTGACCCCTTTTCCACCCTCGCACCAGCCCACAACCCCGACCTCTAACCGGAAGCCCAGCCGATGAGCGCGCTGACCGAATCCCCCGCCTGGCAGGCCCTGGCCGCCCATCAGCGTGCGATCGCCGGCCGGCACCTGCGCGACTGGTTCGCGTCCGATCCGGCGCGCGGCGAGCACCATACGATCGAGGGCGCCGGCCTGGTCGCAGACTTCTCCAAGCACCGGATCGACGATCACGGGCTGGCTCTGCTGCATGCACTGGCGGTGCAGCAGGGCGTGAGCGCATGGCGCGAGCGGATGTTCGCCGGCGAGCCGATCAACATCGCCGAGCATCGAGCGGCGCTGCACACTGCACTGCGCCGCCCGGTGACCACGCCCCTGGTGGTGGACGGCGCCGATCTGATGCCGCCGATCGCCGAGGTGCTCGACCGCATGCGCGCGTTCGCCAGCGCCGTGCGTAGCGGCGAGCGACGCGGTCATGGCGGACAGCGCTTCACCGACGTGGTCAATCTGGGCATCGGCGGCTCAGACCTCGGGCCGGCGATGGTCGCCGACGCGCTCGAGCCGTACACCTCGCCCGACCTCAGGGTTCACTTCGTATCCAACGTGGACGCCGCCGACCTCGCGCCGCGGCTGGCCCGGCTGGATCCAGCCACTACCCTGTTCATCATCTGTTCCAAGACCTTCACCACGATAGAGACGATCACCAACGCGAACACCGCGCGCGACTGGCTGGTCGCCGGCGTGGGCGACCCGCGGGCCATCGGCGCGCATTTCGTGGCGGTGAGCACCAATCTCGAGGGCACCCGACGGTTCGGCATCGCACCGCAGAACGTGTTCGGCTTCTGGGACTGGGTCGGTGGTCGTTTCTCGCTTTGGTCGGCGGTCGGCCTGTCGGTGATGCTGGCGGTCGGCCCGGAGGCGTTCGATGAACTGCTCGCCGGCGCGTACGCGATGGACCAGCATTTCATCGAGGCCCCTCTGGAAGCGAACCTGCCGGTGCGCCTCGGTCTGCTCGGCGTCTGGTACGCCAACTTCTTCGGCGCCGAAACCCATGCCGTGCTGCCCTACGACCAGCGGCTGCAGCGGCTGCCGGCCCATCTGCAGCAACTCGAGATGGAGAGCAACGGCAAGTCGGTCGATCGCGACGGCGAGCGGGTCGACTACAGCACCTGCCCGGTGATCTGGGGCTCGCCCGGAACCAATGGCCAGCATGCGTTCTACCAGTTGCTGCACCAGGGCACGCGCCTGATCCCGAGCGATTTCCTGATCGCTCGCACGCCGCACCATGCGCACCCACTGCATCATCGGCTGCTGATCGCCAACTGTCTGGCGCAGACCGAAGCGCTTGCCTTCGGCAAGACCGAAGCCGAGGCGCGCGTCGAACTCGGCGCACGCGGCATCACTGGCGGCGAGCTCGATCTGCTCGCGGCCAACCAGACCTTCCCGGGCAACCAGCCCTCGACCACGCTGATGTTCGAGCGGCTCGACCCGCACACCGTCGGCGCCCTGGTTGCCCTGTACGAACACAAGGTGCTGGTGCAGTCGGCGATCTGGAACGTCAATCCGTTCGACCAGTGGGGCGTCGAACTAGGCAAGAAGCTTGCCTTGCGCATCGGTGCCCGGCTGGGACCCGAGGCGGCCGCCGATCCGGCGCTGGTGCTGGACAGTTCGACCGGAATGCTGATTGCCCGCCTGCGCTGATTGCCCGCCGGCGCTGCCCCCGCCTGCGCTGATCGGTCTCGCTGACGAGGTTGAGGACGCAGTTCGCTGAAAAGTGGCTGCGGTGGGCGCGTGCCTAAACTCCGGCCGCCGGTGGCCGATAACGTTCGCTGGGCGCGGAACACGCGCCGCGCGCGGGGTGACCTTGCGTCCTTCGCCTTCCGTCCTTCGTCCTTCGCCCCTCGCTGTCGCCTTCCTCCCTCGCCTGCGTCCCTTGACTAATCTCCAGTATCCGCCGCCCGAAGAGCGCCGAGACAGGCGCTTGCTTCGCGCCAGCCTGTCCATCGCCCTGCTCGCCATGACGGGCCTGCTGTTTCAGGGCGGAGAATCGTTCTGGCGCCTTGCCATCGAGCTGTTGCTGGTCGGGGCCGTCACGCTGAGCTTCATCCTGATCCATCGCGCTGAACGCGCCGTCAGCGCTGGGCAGGCCATCGCCGAAGCCCGGCTCGAGCACCTGAACCATGCATTGCCGATCAGCCTGTTCGAGATCGATGCCCAGGGCGGCTGCACCTGGGCGAACTCGACTGCAAGCGACTGGACGTGCAGTGCACGGGGACTGGCCGGACGGGGGCTGCTGCGCGCCGTGGCGCCGGCAGACCGGCGCTGGCTGCTCGACCAGTGGCGCGTCAGCCGGAACAGCCAGACCCCGTTCCAGGCCGAGCACCGGCTGTCGACCCCTCAGGGGGGCGAACGCTGGGTGCTGACGGTGATCACGCGCTGCAAAGACGACGCAGGCGGCCGACCGGCGCAGTTCATCGGTACCTGTCTGGACATCACCGAGCGGCGCGCCTTCGAGCTGGATATCCTCGCCTCGCAGCAGCGCGCCGCTAGCGCCGAGGCGCGGCTGCTCGCAGCGATGGATGCGATGGACGCGGGCTTCTCGCTCTACGGACCCACGGATCGGCTGATCACCGCCAACGCCCGCCAGCGCGCGCTGCTCGGGCCGCATGCGGGCGACGCCGAGCCTGGCGCAGAGAGACGACAGATGCTCACCTCGTTGCATCGTGCGCTCGCCCCGGACGCTGACCCGGAGATCGCCGGGCAATGGGTGGACCGGACCCTGACCCGCCTGCCCGCCACCTCGGTAACCTCCGACGAAGCGCCACAGGCGAAGGCTGACGAGAGGCTCGGGGACCGCTGGGTGCGCATCGACCAGCACGTTACCGCAAGCGGTGACAGCATCTTGCTGTGCACCGATACCACCGAGGCCTGGCAGCGTGAACAGGAGATCCGGCGGCTGGCCGCAGTCGCCAGCCAGACGGTCGACGGCTTGGCCATGCTCGACCGGCACAGCCGAATCGAGTGGGTGAACACGGCCTGGGAGCGATTGACCGGGTACACGATGGACGAGGTGCGCGGCCAGCGCGGGCGGGATTTCCTGGTAGGCCCGCTTACCGATCCGGCTGCGACCCGCTTGATCACGATGAGTAACGATATCGGTCAGCCGTCGCGGGTCGATACCCAGCAGTACAACAAGGCCGGCGCGCCCGACTGGTTCGAGGTCAGCACTCAGCCGCTGCACGGGCCGGACGGCGTGCACCTCGGCTATGTGCAAAGGCGCACCCCTATCGGCCCGCGCAAGGCGGCGGAAGCCTCGGTCGAAGCGGCTGCGGCACAACAGCAGCGTGCCGAGCAGCGGCTGCGCGAGTCGATCGATACCATGGACGCCGCCTACGCCCTGTTCGATGCCGATGAGCGACTGGTCATCTGCAACGACGCGCATCTCGGCCTGATTGGCGCGACAGACAGCGTTGAACTTGTCGGTATGGCAAAGCGCACGATACTGGAGCGCATGCACGACAGGCTGTACCCGCCCGGCAACGACGCGAGCGCCGGACCATCGCGCAGCGCAGACCGGACTGCCTGGGTGGAGGCCACGCTTGCAGAGTTCCGCCTGTCGAACGCCCCCCTCGAGTCTCGCCTGGGCGATGGCTGGTTCCGGACCAGCCATCGGCGAACGTCGCTGGGCGACACGGTGGTCCTGCGCGTCGACATCACCGCGTCTCATGCGCGCGAGGCGCGGCTCGAGCTGCTGTCGCTGGTCGCCAGCCGCAGCAGCAACATGGTGATCATCACCGACCCCCGGGGCCACATCGAATGGGTCAACGACGCGTTCAGCCGGGTCAGCGGCATCCCGGCCGAAGAGGCCCTCGGTCGTAAGCCGGGCGCCCTGCTTCAGGGGCTGGGCACCGACCCGGCCACCGTCGCCTTCATGCGCGAGCGCCTCGCGGTCGGTGAAGGGTTCCAGACCGAGCTGGTCAACTATGCACGGGACGGGCGGGCGTACTGGCTGGCGATCGACGTGCAACCGATCCGCGCCGGCGACGGGCAAATCGTCAAATACATCGCGGTCGAATCCGATGTGACCGAGCGCCGGGCGCGCGAGCAGGCGCTGCATGAGAGCGAGGCGCGCAACCGGACGCTCGCCTCAGTGGTGGCGCAGACCAACGAAGCGGTGCTCACCAAGGACCTCGACAACCGGATCACCAGCTTTAACCGCGCGGCAGAGCGTCTCTACGGCTATAGCGCTGGCGAGGCGATCGGGCAGCTCGCCCATGTCCTGCTCGCGCCGCAGCGCAGCCCGGTCCATGTGGCCGCGCAACTCGAGAATCTGCGCACTGGCTCCGCCACGACCCAGATCCTTAGCAGGCGCCGTCGCGACGGCGTGATTCTGGATGTCGAGCTGTCGAGCGCGCCGCAGTTCGACCTGACCGGCAGTCTTATCGGTCAGGTCACGGTAGCGCGCGACATCACCCGGCAACTGGAGGCGCAGCGGGCGATTGAACAGGCGCGGGTCGCCGCCGAGCAGGCGCAGCAGGCGATGTCGACCTTCCTCGAGAACATGACGCATGAACTGCGCACCCCGATGCATGCGATCCTGTCGTATGCGCGCCTGGGCAGCGAGCGGCTGTCGCTCGGCGCACCCGGCAAGGTCGAACAATACCTGGGCCGGATCGAGTCCAGCGGCGAACGGCTGCTGAAACTGCTGAACGCAGTTCTGGATCTCTCCCGGCTGGAGGCCGGCCGGATGCCGATCGAGCCCAAGTCGGACGATCTGCACCGTCTCGTGCAAACTGCGATCAATGACATCGCGCCGCTCGCCCGCGCCCGGGACATCCAGGTGACCCTGCACGAAGGCGCGCCGCTGACCGCCTGGCATGACCCGGCGCGGATCGCCCAGGTAATGATCAATCTGCTCGGCAACGCGATCAAGTTCAGCCCGACCGGCAGCCGGGTCGAGGTGCGTCTGGCGCGGGTGCAGGCGCTGGATGGCCGCCCGATGGTGCAGGTCACCGTGGCGGACAACGGGACCGGAATTCCGGAAGAGGAACGGACGTCGGTTTTCGACAAGTTCGTGCAGAGCTCCAAGACCCGCAGCGGCGCTGGCGGCACCGGCCTGGGGCTGGCGATCTGCCGCGAGCTGGTGCGCGGGCATGGCGGCGACATCCGTGCGGAGGCCAATCCGGGCGGCGGGAGCCTGTTCCTGTTCACCCTGCCGGCGCACCGCCCGGTGGGGGTTGAAGCGGGAACAGCAGCGGGGACACCGGACCAGGCCGCCGCCTGATCGGATCGGAAAAGCGGAAAAGGGGTCTCCTTAACGTGAAAGACTCTGGATCGAAGGCGGCATGGCACCTGCGCGTGCGCGAGGGGCCAGGTTCCTTTTCCCGCGCGGGAAGGCGCCCCTGGCGCATGCGTGCGTGGGAAAAGGAGCCTGGCCCCTCCTGACCGGAAAAGGAGCCTGGCCCCTCCTGACCACAGCCCTCCGGAGCAGAAACTTCTTTCATCCTCGGGGGTGCCGCCAACCGGCATGACTTTTTTGCCGGCACCTGCAGCAAAAAGGGGCCAGGCTCCTTTTGCCGCTTTTGCCGGCACCTGCGTGCACTCGTCGACGCCCGGGCGAGGCAACAGGAACCTGGCCCCGTCCTCGGGGTGCATCGAAAAAGGGTCGATTTCCGCCTGCGAGGCCTGAGACTGGCTCTGGCATGTGCCGCGGAAATCGACCCCTTTTCCTCTGACCCTTTTCCTCTGACCCCTTTTCCTGGTCATCGCCTGCCTCAGGCGCTCAAGAAAGTTCGTAATCAGTCGAAGACAGGTGGCGGTCGTGGGTCGCCACCTGCGCCCTCGCCGGTTGGCACTCCACCGGACGATGACTCGAGACGAAACGGATCACCAATGCCCCCGGACATGCCTGCCGCAGTGCCCCAGCCAGCGCCTCAGGACGCCACACTGGCGGCCTCGCCCCGGGTGCTGGTGGTCGATGATGAACCGTTCAACCGGGAAATCATCTGCGAGTTCCTGGACGGCGCCGGTTACCGCCTGGAGGAGGCCGTCGACGGGGCGCAGGCGCTGGCCATTCTGCACCGCACCCCGGACGACTTCGACGCGGTCCTGCTCGACCGGATGATGCCCGGCATCGACGGCCTGGAAGTGCTGCGCCGGATCAAGGCGTCGGAGGCGCTGCGCTGGCTGCCGATCATCATGCA